>JAQZBV010000100.1 GCA_029237685.1 Cytophagaceae bacterium
ACGCATCAAGCAATTAGGTTTAACGGACCTGGTTTATCCCGGTGCCTTACATACAAGGTTTCATCATGCCCTAGGCGCCATGCACCTCATGGACCAAGCGCTTTCCGGTATTGCGGGCAAGGGCATTGCCATTTCCGATAAAGAAGCGGAAGCCGCCAAAATTGCTATCCTCTTGCACGATGTAGGGCATAGTCCTTTTTCACATGCGCTGGAATATTCTATCTTGTTTAATGTGCGCCATGAATACATTTCAGAATTGGTAATGGAAAAGCTGAACGTTGAATTTAAAGGAAAGCTCAGCATGGCCATAGAGATGTTTAAGAACACTTACCCGAGAAGATTCTTTCACCAACTCATCTCCAGTCAACTCGATATGGACCGGATGGACTATCTCAACAGAGACTGCTTCTTTACCGGTGTCCACGAAGGAACCATCGGTGCTGAGCGTCTCATCAAAATGTTGAACGTAGCCAACGATGAACTCGTTATCGATCAGAAAGGCATCTATAGTGTGGAGAACTTTTTGACCGCTCGTCGTCTAATGTACTGGCAAGTCTACTTACATAAAACCACCATCTGCGCAGAAAAAATGACAGTACAAATCATTGATCGCGTACGTCATCTGCTAAAAAATAAAATACCTGTTTCCTGTCCTGAGTCTTTGAATTACTTCTTAAGTAAAGAACTAACAATCAAAGACTTTACTTCAAAAAAAGAAGGATTAGATCATTTTATGAACCTCGATGATCACGACATTTGGTTCAGCATCAAACAATGGGTAAACCATTCCGACAAGGTTTTGTCTACCTTGTGCAAAATGCTTGTGACGAGGAAATTATTCAGTATCCAATTGTCTAATAAAGTCATCCCTCAGGCTGAACGAGTAAAGGCCAAGAAAGTCACCATGAAGCAATTTGGCCTTAAAGAAGCTGATTTAAAGTATTTTATATTATCCGGAACAGTCAGCAATGAAGCTTATATTCACAACAATCATAAAGAAATCAAGATCCTGACAAAAGATAAAAAATTGGTAAATTTGGTAAGCGCTTCCGATTTACCCAACATCAAAGCACTGGGGAAAATTGTTAAAAAACATTATTTATGCTTCCCAAAAATTGTATCTTTGTAAGATTGTGTTTTTTAGACCATAAGAATCAAATGAATCATGTCTGTCATTCATTTGATAAAAATAAGAGAGGCGATCAATTGAATCTCATAGCTTTGATACATAATCTGGGTTAAAATTCAGGTCAAAAAATAGTTGAATGGAGTTTACAGTTGAACAAATAGCTCAATTACTTGGGGGACGCATACAAGGCGACGCAACTACTAAAATCAGCAAATTGGCCAAAATCCAAGAAGGTGATGGAAAGAGTCTCGCATTTTTATCTAATCCAAAATACGAAAATTACATCTACACCACTGAAGCAGGTGCCGTAATTGTAAAAAATGATTTCATCCCTAAAAGTGCAGTAAAGGCAACTTTGATTTTTGTTGAAGATCCTTATACTTGTTTCACTGCTCTTCTTGAACAATACCATAAAACAATGCTTTGGAGTCGTCAGGGTGTTGAAGAACCTTGCTACATCGGCGCAACTTCTTCCATCGGTGAAAACCACTACAGAGCAGCCTTCTCCTACATCGGCAACCATTGTACGCTTGGTACTAACGTGAAGATTTTTCCTCATGTGACTATTGGAGACAATGTAAGCATTGGAAATAATGTAATTATTTATGCAGGTGTAAAGATTTGCGCAGACACTGTGATCGGTAATCATGTTACGATACAAGCAGGCGCAGTCATAGGAAGCGACGGTTTTGGATTTGCACCGCAAGCAGATGGTACTTATAAAACTATTCCTCAAGTAGGAAACGTTATTATCGGTAATCACGTTGACATAGGAGCCAATACAGTAATTGACCGTGCTACGATGGGTTCTACAGTCATAGAAGACGGCGTGAAATTAGACAACCTCATCCAGGTGGCACACAATGTTAAAATAGGACAAAATACAGTGATCGCTTCTCAGGCCGGTGTATCCGGTTCTACTGAAATTGGGAAACAATGTATCATCGGTGGACAAGTTGGTTTCTCCGGACACATTAAAATTGCCGATCGTACGTCTATAGGAGCACAGGCCGGTATCATGTCATCTGTAACGACAGAAGGCGAAAAATTAATCGGAAGTCCGGCACTGGATGCCAGAAGTTATTTTAAATCATATACCATTTTCAGAAAACTACCGGCGGTGATGAAAACCATCGAAGACCTGGAAAAAAAAATCATCAGTTTATCAAGCGAAGTTAAATAGAGGCGGCAAGCAGAAGAATGTATACAAAACAACATACCATCAAGCAAGCAGTTACCATTTCAGGAGTTGGATTACATACCGGTAGTACCGTAAACATGACGTTCAAACCTGCACCTATTAACCACGGCATCAAGTTTCAGCGCATCGATGTAGAAGGTCAACCGATCATCGAAGCCGATGTTGATCTGGTAGTAGACACCTCGAGAGGAACCACACTTGAAAAACATGGAGCAAGAGTGAATACCGTTGAACACAGCTTAGCCGCTCTGCTTGGTTTACAAATCGATAACGTATTGATTGAATTGGACGGTCCTGAAATTCCTATCATGGATGGCAGTTCAAAACCATTCATAGATCTATTGGATACGGTAGGGCTCGAAGAACAAAATGCGTTGCGCAATTTCTTCGAAGTACCACACGGTATTTTCTATACGGATTCTGAAAAGAACATCGAGCTGGCAGCTCTGCCACTGGATGATTACAGAGTTACGGTGATGGTAGATTATAATTCTCCGGTATTGGGAAGTCAATACGCTACACTCAATAACATCAGTCAGTTTACCAAAGAAATCGCTTCCTGCAGAACATTCTGTTTCTTGCATGAATTGGAAATGTTGTTCAAAGCCAACCTAATCAAAGGCGGAGACCTGAACAATGCCATTGTGATTGTAGACCGCGTGGTAAAAGATGACGAGCTGGATTACTTAGCAGGTCTGTTCAACAAAGAGAAAATCGAAGTTAAAAAAGAAGGCATCCTCAATAACCTGGAACTCCGCTACCCTAACGAACCCGCACGTCACAAGCTGTTGGATGTTGTAGGAGACTTAGCACTGGTAGGAAGACCGATCAAAGCACAAATATTAGCAGCCAGACCCGGTCACGCTTCCAACGTAGCCTTTGCGAAGAAGTTGAAACGTGTCATGCTGGATGCGGCAAAAAACCAAATGCCTAAGTATGATCCTAGTTTGCCTCCGGTAATGGATGCTACTAAAATCTACAAAGCATTGCCTCACGCTTACCCTTTCAAACTGGTAGACAAAATCATTCACCTGGATGAAAATACGGTAGTGGGTGTAAAAAACGTTACGATCAATGAACCCTTCTTTCAAGGCCACTTCCCTGGTAATCCTGTGATGCCAGGCGTATTGCAAATAGAAGCCATGGCGCAAAGCGGCGGTGTGTTAGCCATGAATACAGTACCTGATCCGGAAAATTACTGGACTTATTTCTTGAGCATTGACAATGCGAAATTCCGCAAGATGGTAGTGCCAGGAGATACACTGATCTTCAAGTGCGAAATCAAAGAACCCATCAAGAGAGGAATTATTAAAATGTACGGACAAGCTTTTGTCGCAGGCCACCTGGTATGCGAAGCCAACTTGACGGCCAGTATTGTTAGAAAAGACAAATAACTTGTTATAAAACTTTGACAATGAATCAACCTTTAGCATATATCCATCCAGAGGCAAAAATTGCCGAGAATGTAGTCATTGAACCTTTTGCCATGATACATAAAAATGTTGTCATCGGCGAAGGCACATGGATCGGTTCACACGTAACGATCATGGAAGGCGCACGCATCGGCAAAAACTGCAAAATTTTTCCAGGTGCGGTAATTTCAGGTGTTCCGCAAGACCTGAAATTCAAAGGAGAAGAAACAACTGCTGTCATCGGCGACAATACGGTCATCAGAGAATTTGTAACCGTGAGTCGTGGTACAACCGATAAACACACAACAATCGTAGGCAAAAATTGTTTGATCATGGCCTATGTCCACATCGCGCACGATTGTGTGATCGGTGACAATGTGATCCTGGTAAATGCGGTACAATTAGCCGGTCACGTACAAGTAGATGATTTCGCTATCGTAGGCGGTGCCAGTGTGGTGCATCAGTTTGTTAGAATCGGTTCGCATGTCATCATTGCCGGCGGTTCACTGATCGGTAAAGATGTTCCTCCATTCTCTAAAGCAGCCCGTGATCCGCTTCGTTATTGTGGCATCAACTCTATCGGATTAAGAAGAAGAGGTTTCACCAACGATCAGATCAATTCCATTCAGGACGTTTACAGAGTACTCTACATCAAAGGACACAACACCTCTAAAGCCGTAGAGATTTTGGAAATTGATTTCCCTCCTTCTAAAGAACGCGATGAAATTCTGAATTTCATCCGTAGCTCTGACCGGGGCATCATGAAAGGAAGCGGTGTCTAACGGCACACGCACTGCTATGCAAGCCGGTCTTGTATTATCCAACCTGGGTAAAACCTTTAACCGGGAATTACTTTTTAAGCAACTGACTGCAGAGTTTACTCCTCGCTCTGCTACTGCTGTTACCGGCCGCAATGGCTCAGGAAAATCTACCCTTCTTAAAATTATTGCGGGATTGCAATTGCCATCTGAAGGCCACGCCACCTTAGAGATCGATAACAAAGTTGTTCCTACTGAACAACATTACCAATACCTATCCTTCGCTGCGCCTTATATAGAGCTCATTGAAGAATATACTTTACAGGAGATGCTTACTTTTTATTTTAAACTGAAGCCTCTCTCGCCTACTGTCAGCATCGAACAATTGCCGGAGCTGTTCTTATTACCCAAAGCCAAACACAAAGAGATCCGGTCTTTTTCTTCCGGCATGAAGCAACGTGTGAAACTGGGATTGGCATTCTACACTGAAACACCACTGCTGTTGCTGGATGAACCTACTTCTCATTTGGATGAAGAGGGTAAAAAATGGTTTCAGAAAAATTTATCTGCTATTCAAAATCAACGTACGATTATCATTGCTTCTAACGAGGAAGAAGAAATTGAAAGTTGTACGAAGCGAATTCATATTACAGATTATACTCATTAGTCTGTTTCTCCACTCTGATTCTGTTCCTCTTTTTGGGTGTCAGGTCTTCAGACCTGACATTGCCAGACAATAGCACACGTTTTGCGTTAACTCTATCCGCCTGCCCCTAAATCCCCTGAAGGGGACTTTTCATTTATAATAAAAATCTTTGCTACCGGGCTATTGTCCCTACCGGGACAAGCTGCACGTGTAGATTTTCCATCTTATAAAAGAATAAGTCCGTTGCATTTTATGCAACGGACTTATTCTTTTGTTTTTACTGACCACTGATCACCGACCACTGACTACTTTTTATTTATCAAACGTCGACATCATAGAAAGCTCTATCGCTTCGTCTAAGTGTCTTGGGTCGTTTAGTAAAGATTTGTTGCGGATGAGGTCCTCGCGATGAAGGACTTTAAGGGAGAGTTTGCCGAATTTAACATTCACGGCTCTTTCGTATACTTCTGGGAAATGTAATCCCGGTGTTTTGCTGATGATGTCTATGCAACCGTCCTGAACGGGAATGCTCAGGTAAAAATCGTCGGACTTCTTCACCTCTCTGTCTTTGCTCGTCCAACCCAGTTCGTGTAGTGTTTCATACAGCAGCATCATGTCGTCCTGGTTATCCGATACCAGCAGGTCCACTTCACTGAGTTCTGTGCGTAGACCGTGGTATTTGCAAGCGATGTTACCGATGAGTAAGAACTTGCATTCTTTTTTGGTTAGCCTTTCCAAGAAAGGAAAAGCTTCATCCCAAAATGATGTTTCCTGATCTGTTTGATTTACCATAGAATATTAAGATAGGTGTTTAAACCGAAGTTTCAAAATTAGATAGATGGCACGTACTATATATTTCGATTAACAAGCAGTCTTTGCAAACGAATCTTTAAGAAACAGAAACAGAGCGGAGAAACAGTACTTATCGTCTAGAATTTTATTACTGTCGCGCCTGCACCACCCCTATCGGCATGGTCGTCTTCTACTCCTTTAACTTGTTTGATATCCGCCAGGTACTCTCTGATCAGCGTTCTCAGGATGCCATTGCCTTTGCCATGCACCACGACCACTTCTTTAAAGCCCAGTAACAGCGCATCGTCGATCCAATGGGTGAAAATGGACATGGCTTCCTCGCCTCTCATCCCTCTTAAATCCAATTTGGGATTAAAGGTCTGCGTACGTTCCAGCATCACCGAAGAAGCTCCGGTATGCGGAGTCCTGCCTGTTTCTTTCCCCACTTGACGTTCGTAATCTTTCTTGCTGATCTTGACCAAACGCTCGCTTTTCACTACTGATTTCAAATCCCCGATCATGATTTCAGTGTCTTTGCCTTTTATGGCAACGACTTTACCGTAGGCTTCCTGGTCTTTGAATTTCACATAAGAACCCACTTCCACCGGACCTTTTTCCGGAATCAAGGGTTCTTGCGGACTGACTATTTCTTCCGGCACCAATTCCGACAGTTGACCTGAAATTGCAGACTTGGTCACTTTCAGGTTTTCTTTGTCTACCGGTTGATTACTGTTCTTGATCAATTGTAACTCGTTCAACACGCCGGAAGCATTTGATAATATCCCCTTTGCTTTTTCCTTCGCTTCGTTCAACACCACCCGGCGTTTGATATCCAATTCGGATAAACGGGTTTGCAAATCTTTTTTCAAGGCATCGGACTGCTTATTCAACGTCGTCAGCATGACTTTGCGTGAACGCACTTCTGCATGCTGCTTTTCCAAATCTCTCAGCAATTTATCGTATTGCTGCCAGCCTTCGCCCAGCAAGGTTCTTGCTTCTTCCAGTACGTAAGAAGGTAAGCCAATATTTTGTGCAATCTCTAAGGCAAAGGAACTTCCCGGTTTCCCCCACTCCAATTGAAACAAAGGACTGAGTGTATCCAGATTGAACAACATCGCACCGTTGATGAAACCCTTTTCTTCTGAACCCAACTTCTTCAAATTGTCAAAGTGTGTCGTAATGACACCCATTACTTTCTTCTTGTTCAATACTTTCAACACCGACTCCGCAATGGCACTTCCGGAGCGAGGTTCGGTGCCACCGCCAAATTCATCGATCAATACCAAACTTTTCGCATCCGCCACATCAATGAAATGCTTTAAGTTTTTTAGGTGCGAACTGTAAGTACTCAAATCATTTTCCAACGATTGCTGATCGCCGATATCCAAAAGTATTCGGTCAAACAAACCGAACTTACTTCCGTTGTTGACCGGTATCAGCAAACCTGTTTGCAAGCTGTACTGCAGCAATCCGGCTGTCTTCAGGCAGATGGATTTACCACCGGCATTTGGACCCGATAAGATTAATATTCTGTCTTGTGGAGACAAATAAAAATCAATCGGTACCAGTGGTTTATGCTGTTCTTTCAATGATCGCTCCAACAAAGGATGGCGCGCCTGTTTCCATTCCATCACCGGATGATCCAGTATGGCCGGTTGTATAGCCTGACAAGCGATGGCCCACTTCGCTTTCGCCCGGATCAAATCGATATCGCCTAAGAAATCATACGCTTGCAATAAAGCCGGCAAATGCTCGCGCATCTGATCAGACAAGGCTGTCAGGATACGGATGACTTCTCTGGATTCTTTGTGTTCAAGGTCTTTGATGTTGTTGTTGTACTCCAGGATCTGCGCCGGCTCTATGAAGGCCGTTTGGCCGGTCGCTGATTCATCGTGAATGAATCCGCGGATCTGGCGCTTATGTTCTGCATACACAGGCAATACCGTTCTTCCATTACGAATAGTAGGCAACAACTCGGCATCGGTATATCCTTCGCGAATGAAAGCTTTCAGCAAGCGATCCGTTTCTTTACGCAAGCGAATGGATTCTTCCTGTAACTCTTTTCTGATCTCATACAATTCGAAAGACGCATCGTCTCTTACATTACCTTCCGTAGTAATGATCTTATCGATGTCGCGAATCAATCTAAAATCAACGTAGACGTTCTCGATCAACTGTTTCAATGAAGGTACTTCGTCACGCTCTCTGACTTCGATGAATTGCTTGATACGAGAGATGGTACGAAGGAAAGCACGTAAGTCATGAAACTCCTTACTTTCCAGAAAAGCACCGGAGAGTCTTAGCTTATTGAGGAATATTTCTACGTCCAAATAATCATGGCGTGGAAAAGCTTCTTCGTCTTCTACTATTTTTTTGAGTTCGTTGGTTTGAGACAGGAGCGTCAGAATAGTTTCTTTATTCGTAAGAAATTTCAGCTGTTCTGTTTTACGCTCTCCTGCTTTGCACAAGCAATAAGACTTTACCCATTCTTTGACCTGAGTAAAACCAATTTTATCTTCCAGCACGTTGTGGACTACTTCCTGATCTAGCATCTGTATAAAAATAACAAGGATTTTTCATTCCATGGCCTCAAAGCCATATTTACCCTAAAATTTCACTTTTTTTATGAAAAAATCCCGCTAATGCCTGTATCTTTTCAGGATGACGTGTATTATGGGTTTGTAAGAAGTGGAAACAAAACATCAAACCATATCGGAAATAGAAGCAGAATGGGCCCTTGTGCAAAAGGCTCAGAAAGATCCTGCGCTCTTTGCCCCACTTTACACGAAGCATTTCAAACCCATCTTTCTTTTCATCTTCCGACGAATCTCTGAAGAAGAACTTGCGGGGGATATTACTGCTTTGGTTTTTAGCAAAGCCCTGTATAATTTACACCAGTACAACTACCGCGGTCTGCCTTTCTCTGCTTGGTTGTATAGAATAGCCCTAAACGAGATCCAGGGCTATTACCGGCAATCCAAAAAAGAACGTGTCGTCAGTTTTTCCAGTGAAGCGCTGGGCATGCTGAGTCAGGACATCCGTGAAGAAGAAAACGCACAAGAACAAGAAGAACGGGAACAGCAATTGCTGCAAAGCCTGGAAGAATTGTCGGAAGAAGAAATGGTGTACATTGAACTTCGTTTCTTCGAAGGACGTTCTTTTAAAGAAATAGCAGACATTCAGCAAGTCACCGAAAACAATGCCAAGGTCAAGACCTACCGCATCATCGAGCGACTTCGTAAAATCTTAATTCGTAAATAGTAATGGCAAAATATAAATTTAAAAAAGAATCCAAGGAACCTTCAGATGAATTCATCCGAAGCAAGATGGATTTTAATAAAATTCTCAAGAACCAGCAAGTCATCAGCAACTACAAGCAGGCGACTAAACCCTTGTATAAAAACAGATTTTTCATGGGCTTTATGATTTTGCTGGGAGTGATTTGTCTGGTCATTATTTTTGAGGAACGAGATCCGCAAGAGGCTACTGTGAAGCCTAACAAGGATAGTATTGTTGTAGATACGCTGAAAAAATAATTTGCTATGGGTGTCAGGTCTTTCGACCTGACACTGTTTGTATGAAAACCAATCATCATTACTAAGGCCCAGCAGTGTCAGGTCGAAAGACCTGACACCCAAACAAGGAACTTTTGAGAGCGGAGAACAAGTGTGATCACTGTTTCTTCGCTCTGTTTCTGTTTATCCTCTCTATCTATCAACCCCTAAATCTTCTGAAAGGGATTTTTAATTTGTTAAGAATATCATAAGGATAAAAAACAAAAAGCCCATCGCATGTATGTGCGATGGGCTTTTTGTTTTATAAAGAAGCAAAGTCCCCTTCAGGGGATTTAGGGGTGAGACAGTTTGACTTACTCTACTTTTCCCTCCGAAGTCCTCACATTCAAAGTATCCACCACGATCGTGTACAGCTCTTTGTACTCTTTCACATGGCTGGTATACCAACTATAGGTTTCTTTAAATTCCTTTTTAGAAACACCGTGTTTGGCTAACAATTGATTTTCCAATTCTGTAAACAAAAGCAAAGAAGAATCTTTGGAATATTCTTTCGTAGAGATAATGCCTTCCGTCTGGTGGATATCGGCTAGGATTACCACCATTTTTTCCTGAGGAAGAATGGAAGCTGGACGCGATTGGTCCTCCTTATTACAAGCCGTAAGCCCTAAAACAAACAAAAGAAGTAAGGAAAGCGATTTCATACCCAAATTTAATCCTAAAAATTGATTATTTTTAAAGATTACAGAATTCCTTTCAGATGAAAGAAATCATAGCCAAACTAAAAAAAATCGAAATACGGATCAGAAAAACGATCGAATCCAGAACCCATGGAAAGTTCAATTCCATTTTCAAGGGTTCAGGAATAGAGTTTTCTGATATCCGCGATTACCAGTATGGCGATGATGTGCGAAACATCGATTGGAAAGTGACAGCAAAAGGTCACGGTACATATATCCGAACCTACCAGGAAGAAAAAGAACAAGACGTCATCATCATCGCGGACATCAGTGGCTCAAACGACCTGGGTGTAGGCGATAAAATAAAATACGATATCCTGAAAGAACTCAGCGGCATCATAACCTTATCGGCCGTAGAGCAGCGCAGCAATATAGGCATCATTGCATTCTCGGATCAAAAAGAACTCTTCGTCAAAGCCGATCGCGGCATCAAACACGGTTACTACCTGCTGCACCGCTTTTTTCACTTAGTTCGCCAATCGTCACGTACAGACATTGACGCCATGTTTCGCTATGCCCTATCTGTCATACAAAGAAAAAGCGTGGTGATCATTCTTTCTGATTTCAAAGGCAAATGGTCGGAAAATTTATTGTCTCCGCTTGCTCAAAAGCATGACCTTGTCGTAATTCAAGTATCTGATCCCACGGAAATCAGAATTCCTAAAATGGGCATCATACCTTTGATCGATAAAGAAAGTAACAAAACAATTTGGATCAATTCTTCTTCTAAAAAATACCGCGAACATTTGGAAGAAAAATTCCTATCCAACAGCAAGCAGATAGAATCTGTTTGCAAAAAATACCGCTCCCGCTACGTATTGATCACCAATGGAGAAGACTACTTCTCCAAACTGGTTGAATTATTTACTCCCAGAGAAACCCACTATGCACGCCTGTAAGAACCGTATCCTACTGCTCTTTCTGCTGCTGCAGCCTTTCTTTGCTCTTGCACAGTTCTCCGAAATTGATGTCACGGCTTACATTAATAAAGATTCCATTGTATTGGGAGAACCGTTTATGTATACCATCAGCATCAGCTATCCTCCTAAATATGAAATTGCCTTGCCGGACTCACAAGATATTCCTAAGCCCTTGGAGTGGATTGGAAAAACTTATTTCAACACGGTATGCAAAGACGGGATATGCAAAGACAGTATTCAATATTTTCTTAGGACTTTTAATACCGACAGCATTCTGATTCCTAATATACCGGTCTATATTTTTAGCGGCAATCGCACAGATACCTTATTCATTCATCCGGCGCTGAAAGAAGTGGCCATAAAAAGATTAAGAAAGGCCAATGTAGAATTCAATTGGCACGAAGACGCGGCTTACAAAGAATTGGCGCCAAGTGTGAACTATTGGTACTATGGCGCCATAGCCTTTGCTGTCTTGGTGATTTCCATTATCCTGCTCTTGTTGGTCGGTCCGATTGTATTGAGACGCATCAAACTTTTTAACCTGAGTTTAAATCACCAGCGCTACACCAAAGATTTTGATGAACAGGTACAAGAATTTACAGAAAATAAAAAAGCCACCGATCTGGAAAAATGCATTACAATCTGGAAATCCTACCTGACACGTTTGGAATCTAAACCTTATACTACACTGACAACCACAGAACTCAAAGACATGCAGGACATGGAAGATGTCATTACGCCTTTGAGAAATCTGGATCGTTTTCTTTACGGAGGATTAAGACAAAACGAAACGATGGAATCGCTAAATGCCTTGCGCCGCTTCAGCAACAGACGATTTTTGAAAAAGAAAAAAGAAGTTCGCGATGTTCGATAACTTAAAACACATAGCGCTTCCGGAATGGTTATCCATCAAATGGTTTCAGTGGAGTACCGTGAAAACATTTCATTGGGAAAACCCCTTGTTACTTTATACCATTGCCCTGATTCCCGCACTGTATTTCCTTCGTTGGCTGTTTCATTTTCGTTTCAGACAAAAACTACAAATCGCGCTCTACTCCAACGATGTAAAGAGCAAGGGCATCATCCAATTGCTGCGCTTGATTCCTTTTACTATCGGAGGTATCGCTCTGGCTTTTTTCATCATTGCCCTGGCAAGACCACAACAGGAAAACATCACCAAGCGACAATGGAGCGAAGGCATTGACATACTCATGGTACTCGACATTTCCGAATCCATGAAACTGAAAGACATGCATCCCGATCGCCTGGAATCCTCCAAAGAAGTGATGACCCAATTCATTGAAAAACGTCCCTTTGACCGCTTTGGTTTGATCATTTTTGCAGGAGACGCCTATACTTATTGCCCGTTGACAGCAGACCACAGCATGATCAAAAAAATGTTGGCATCCACCAACACCAACATGATCAAAAATCAAGGGACAGCGATAGGCGTTGCTGTGGGTGTGGGAATCAACCGGTTGATTCAATCTTCCAGCAAGTCAAAAGTAATGCTGCTCATCAGCGACGGTGAAAATACTTCCGGTGTCTTAGACCCGAGTGTAGCGGCTAAACTGGCTTATGAAAAAAACATTAAGATCTATAGTTTCAGTGTAGGCAAAGAAGGTTCTGTAGCCTTTGGACAAAATAATAAGGGCCAGACGTTATATGCCTATTCGCAACCCGACGATAAAACACTCAAGGAAATTGCCGATATCACCGGCGGAAGATTTTACAAAGTAACGAGCAAAAAAATATTCACTTCGTTTCTTCAGGAGCTGGATGCCTTAGAAAAGTCAGACATCACTACCTGGTCAGGCTC
>JAQZBV010000188.1 GCA_029237685.1 Cytophagaceae bacterium
ATCTTCAAATAATTTCATCAAGGCAGACTCTTCGACTTCATAGGCTGCAGATGATTTGGAAGATGATTTCTTCTTTGCTGTTGCTTTCTTGGAAGCAGATTTTTTAGCTGTTTTTTTTGCAGGTGCCATAGTGGTTAAGTTTATTTTCCAAGCATGAGTAATCAAATTCTCTTCCTAATTTTTAATTCATTGAAGATATGAAAGTTATCTTATTCCGTAAAAAAGTCTCATTAGAATAAGGGGAAACTAATACACAATCTAATAATGGTTGTAGACTTTA
This sequence comes from Cytophagaceae bacterium, assembly GCA_029237685.1. GTDB lineage: Bacteria > Bacteroidota > Bacteroidia > Cytophagales > Cytophagaceae > JACMQM01. Next base: position 281 of record JAQZBV010000188.1, read on the forward strand.
TATTAATTCTTTAAATCACTTGCGGAGTTAGTCCATACTGAAGATCAACTATTAATGCATCGAATTTTGTTTGGTATAAAAACTGCATAAGAAATACCATACTAAACATTGTAAGAACTCACGTAACTATGAAAAAATATTTATTAGCAGCATTTATACTGTTGTCTTGTCTCTCTAGTTATCCCTTGCAAGCCTGCACTTCGTGTAATAAAGAATTAAACACCGGCATCTACAATGATTTTTTTTATGAAAACTTATTTATTATTCTTTCACCTTTCTTTGTAATAGCCGCTATTGTCATTGTGTTGAGCATTCTTTCAACTAAACAATACAATAAATTAAGCGCTTCTAATCTTAACATCAACCCTATTCCTTTAACCACAGCCGCTGCTGTATTGGGCATTGGAATGGGAGGCTTTATAGATGGCATTGTCTTTCATCAAATTTTGCAATGGCATGAAATGTTATCCAATAAAATATCAACTACAGATTACATTGGCAAAAGCATCAATATGTATTGGGACGGAATCTTCCATGCTTTTTGTTTAGTAGTAGTTTTCACTGGAGTAATTCTTTTGTGGAAATTAATAAGCATAGAAAATATAAATCGTTCAGGCAAATTATTGGCAGGAGGCCTGCTGGCTGGATGGGGCTTATTCAACACAGTAGAAGGCTTACTCAACCACCACCTGTTAAAATTGCATAATGTTCAGGAAGCTTCCTTTCACCATGAAACGGCTAACCTGATTTTTTTAGGATTTTCTGTTGTACTACTTATTGTAGGTTATGCATGCTTCAGAACAGGTCATAAAAATTATAGCGTGAATAATGATTAGTCTATAATTATACAGAATGCAATTCTGTAACACCAACCGTATTCACTCAAACTTAGGTCATATGAATATTAAACTCTATCCGGGCAGGGAATTTCCACTGGGCGCAACGTGGGATGGACAGGGTGTTAACTTCGCCTTGTTTGCTGAACATGCGACAGCTGTTGAACTGTGTTTATTCAACACAACAGAAGATGATGTTGAATCTTTTAAAATTAAATTACCTGAGCGATCCCACCAGATCTGGCATGTATACATACCAGATCTTAAGCCGGGTCAACTTTATGGCTACCGTGTTCACGGACCGTATGAGCCGGAGAATGGGCATCGATTCAATCCCAATAAAGTTTTAATTGATCCGTATGCGAAAGCAATAGCAGGTACCATCAAATGGCATGAATCCTTATTCGGTTACAAACTGGATGAAGGACATGAAAGTTTTAGCGAATTGGATAGTGCCCCCTATGTTCCTAAATCTGTAGTCATCGATCCTGGTTTTGATTGGGAAGATGATCAGCAACTGAAAATACCCTATCATTTGTCCATCATTTATGAAGCGCATGTAAAAGGGTTTACAAAAATGCATCCTGAAATTCCTGAAAACATTAGAGGAACTTATGCAGCCATCGCACATCCTGTTACCATCCAGTATTTAAAAGATTTAGGAATAACAGCTATAGAATTGATGCCGGTTCACCATTTTGTGACTGACCATTATTTAGTAGAAAAGGGTCTTCAGAACTATTGGGGTTATAATACCATTGGTTTCTTCGCTCCTGATGTACGTTATTCCAGTAGCGGAGTTCAGGGTGAACAAGTGAAGGAATTCAAGCAAATGGTTAAAGCCCTTCATAAAGCAGGAATAGAAGTTATTCTAGATGTTGTATACAACCATACCGGTGAAGGCAATGAAAATGGACCTACGATTTGCTTCCGGGGAATCGATAATCTTTCCCACTATAGGTTATGCGAAGGCAACTCAAAACATTGTTTCGATTATACAGGTACAGGCAATACACTGAATGCCAACTTACCGAACGTGTTGCGTTTATTCATGGATAGTTTGCGTTACTGGATCACAGAAATGCACGTGGATGGATTCCGGTTTGACCTGGCTTCTACCCTGGCACGCGAACTTCATGAAGTCAACAGATTAAGCGCATTCTTTGATATCATCCATCAGGATCCCTTGATATCGCAAGTGAAACTCATAGCTGAGCCTTGGGATGTAGGCGAAGGCGGATACCAGGTAGGTAAATTTCCACCAGGCTGGGCCGAGTGGAACGGAATGTACAGAGATAGCCTACGCAGTTATTGGAAAGGAGATGACAGTATGCTGGGAGAATTCGCTTTGCGTTTCACAGGAAGCCCTGACCTCTACCAGAGCGATTATAGAAGACCTACAGCCAGCATTAACTTCTTAACCGCTCATGATGGCTTTACATTGCATGATTTGGTGTCTTACAATGAAAAACACAATGAAGCCAACGGAGAAGATAATAAAGACGGCCTGGATGATAATCTGTCCTGGAACTGTGGTGCAGAAGGCTACACAGAGGATCAAGAAATCATAGAACTAAGAAAGCGTCAAAAAAGAAATTTGTTAACCACTCTGTTCCTTTCTCAAGGCGTGCCGATGCTTTTATCAGGTGATGAAATAAGTAAAACTCAAAATGGAAACAATAATGCCTATTGCCAGGATAATGAATTGTCGTGGCTCAATTGGGATAAAGCTGATCAAGAGTTTCTAAATTATACGCAACAACTGATTAAGCTTCGAAAAGACCATCCGTCCTTCTGCCGTCGGAAGTGGTTCCAAGGAAAGCCCATCAAAGGCGCCGGCGTTAAAGATATTGCCTGGTTTTTACCTGATGGGTCAGAAATGTCAGACGAACACTGGAATCAATCTTATGCAAAATCACTGGCTATATATTTAGATGGACGCGATTTGCAGTTACTAGATCATAAAGGAGAAAAAATAGTGGATGGAACATTTTATGTGATATTCAATGCTCATCATGAATCGATAGATTTTAAATTACCTTCTGCTCTTTATTGTGACGATTGGATAAAAACACTGGATACTTTCAGCGGCCAAATTGAGGATCAGGAAACTTATAAACCGGATGATGTCCTGAGTGTGAACGGAAGATCCATCGTATTACTTAAACATAACAATCTTCATCCGGATGGTAAACACACAGTTTCTGTGGATGTCGAAATTAAATATTAGTCACCTAATGAAACAACCGGTATCAAAGGCCGGTTGTTTCTTGTATTTTTTGTTGCATCAATTTTCCCAATCCAATATACACGCCATTAGTCCAACCAAAACCATCTTGCAAAGGATACTCTCCTCCTCCTGTCAATAAATTCATTTCGACCACATTGTATTTTTCCATGAGCTTACCTGTATTTTGATAAATTTTCTCA
>JAQZBV010000101.1 GCA_029237685.1 Cytophagaceae bacterium
CAGAATGGAAAGACGATCGTGAAGTGGGATTGGTCAGAGAACAATTCTTTCTTGATAATTTCTGCCTCATAGCCAACAGCGTCAATGCCCATTTCAGCATTCCGTTTGCCAGCGATTTTGTTTTGCTGGACGATGATCAACGGTGGATGAATGAAGTTAAAACGTTAAGACATCATATTGAAACATATTTCAATACCTATTTTAAAGAACCTTCATCCCGCACCACGATCAAAGTCATGTATCCAGGTGATGTGGCAGAAAATGAGGTGTTCGATCAACATTCAACCTTTCATGAGACGCTTAAACAAAAACCAATCAATGAATTGGTGCTAGAGATCTATAAAGAACAAATCGAACAAAAAAGGAACATTCCTTCCTTGTCTCATCAAAGTTTTTTTACATTGTTCAGCAAAATACAACGACACATAGAAAAAAAACAGTACATCGTGCCGGCAAGAAAAGCAGCGCAACTAAAATTTGCCATTCAGCTGACAGATGCCCCTGATGAGCCTTTCATAGAAATAGATCTAAAACAAACGCTGTTAGAAAACAAGGTAAGGCTTACCTCAACTCCAGGCAAAGACAATGTGTTGCTTTTAAAACCAAAAAGTAAATCGCTGGATTATTCTATTTCCAATGAATGGGGAGGTGACGCAATCATCATAGGTTACGGTTGTGAGATTACAGTCTTCGAAAAAGAAACTATTTTGCAACAGCTGGACAATTATGCCATTCAGCTACTGACTAATTTTCCAAACACCAAAGAGTCCGTAAAGCGCAATCCATGGCGTGCGGCTAATTATCTGTTGAGAGATCAAATTAAGCGAAAAGTGTTTTTAAACAAATTGACAGGTCAACAATCTACTTACCAATTCATGGACCCTCTGCTGAAAGATCATGAACTATGGCTCACCAGATCGGGATGTGATATTTGCAAAAAATGTAATCTTCCTTTTATTTCTGACGACGCTAAAATCTATTGATCATTCTAACTTTTTGAATTAATGGAAGAGCTAATTTCTCTATAAATACCTACCAGAACTTTTTCTTCATTCTGCCAGTTCACCTCTTGCGCTGCCCTCGCTAAATTAGATTTCCATTCCTCCAATTGGCCAGGCGTATCAAAAGCCAATTGTATAGTATGCGCGATCGCTTTAGGATCGTGCGAAGGTACAAAAGTACCTATGTTGTATTTGAGAATCATTTTTTCTACTTCCTGCAAACGTGCGGCTATAACGGGAACACCGGCATGCACATAATCGAATAATTTATTGGGCAAACTATAAATATAATTATCACTGATTGGTTTATCCAACGTAAATCCTAAATGCGCATGACGCGTATATTGCTGCAATTCCTGAAACGGTACCTTACCTGTAAAAACAACCTTGTCTTCTAGCTGAAATTCTTTTACCTTTTTCTTCAATACATCGATTACATCACCACTCCCAATAAAATAAAGGATGTAGGACTCATCCAAGTATTGCATAGCTTCTGTCAATTCTTCTGTTCCCCGGTGAATATTGATACCTGTGCCCTGATAGATCAATATCTTTTTATCTTTTGGAAATTGAATGGTAACATCTTTTGTAGCCATCACAGGATAATACATCGGTACATTCATGACGACTTTCACAGGCACATGATACTCATCTTCAAATAACTTTTGCTTCGCATGATTATCCGTATAGATGTATTTCAATTTTGGAAAAATGTTTCTTTCTATCGTTTTCCAAACTTTATAAACGATAGGCCTTTGCAGCAATTCGGGTGTGCCGGTAAAGTATTCATGGTTATCATAGGCTAAAGGGATACGTCTTAATCTAGACACCAAATAATTAGGCAGCAACGTATCGAGATCGTTAGCTAATAAGATATCTGTCTTTACAAATAGTAAAAAGAAAAAAAGACGTGTGTTGTAAGCTGCATAAAAAAGGGCACCCTTTTCAAACCACAATTTAAAACGCTTGGTAGCATACGCTCTCTGAGTTAAAGGCAAACTGCTTTTCATCTTACGGCCCACTACCAATATATCGTAGCCCGCCTCGTATAAAGAAGTGCAGACCTTATGTACCCTTTGATCTGTAACTAAGTCCGTTGTGACTGAGACTACAATTTTCCTCTTTCTCATTTTTTCAACCATTTCATAAAGAAAGGTAAATCATTCTTTACTATACGATAATAGGTTTCTTTTATTGAACCAAATCCGCTATAAAATCTTGCCAACTGCACATCATTAGAACCTGAAAAATCGAGAACAATATTTGTATTGGCATACTGATGAATAAATCGATCCAATAAAAAAAACATGGCCCTGTTTCTTTTACCTTCTTCATTTGTAGCAGAGAAAAGAAAAATTCTTTTATGCTGAAAAAATCCAAAATGAGCCACTGCTAATAATGTTCCTTTATTATCTTGCACTGCCCATTTTTCTATTTTCTCTTCTTCCTTTAGTGCTTCAATTAGACGCAATAACACTTCTTTACTTTCTCTTCTATAATGAGCAAGAGTCGCCCCTTTATTCTCTTCAAACATTTTAACAGCCTGCAAATCATTAAAATCCATGTTAATAGACAATTCAGAAGAACACTTTTTTACATTTCGTTTAGTATTGTAAGCATAAGACTTAAAAAGTTCTTCGTAAGACTTGTTTAGCGGTAATGTATAATTAGAATTTTCAAAAACAGTAAATGCTTTCAGGTCAGGATGAAACTTTGTATTCAATTTCATTTCCAGGTAACGGTAAGAAGAAGGGATGAAATTCAAAATCCCTTTTGAATACTTTTCATCTACAAAAAAGGCACCTAATTGTTGTGAAAAAAAAGGCTGGAAAATATAATTGATTCCTATTTTACTTTTTGAAGGCAATGGCATGACCACGCTATAATCTTCATTCGTAAGGGCACACCATCCTGGAGCGACAGCGTCAAGAAAACAGGAACAAGCATACAAATTCCCATTTATGGAAGTATCAATACTCGCATCCCATTTTTTCTTATCAATATCTTTATGCTTGAGGAAAACGAACATTTATATAAATTAAGCTTATTGTGGTTAAGCCATCCGACTCTGATTACAGGCTTTACAAACCCATAAAATCTTATAAAAATAAGCATATTTCCCTGAATTTAAAGCCTCTGAAACCAAATATTGACCCCATAGTTTTTTATATTTGTTATAAACCCAATTGGAATCCTTCGGTTTACTATGGAAAAGCAACACAGCAAGGAACTAGAACAGCTCAGGAATAAAGTAGCGGAGTTGGAGAACAACTTGCTGCATTCTGAATTCATTCACCGCGGTGCAGAGGAAAAACTCCAGAATGCACTGAAGAACATCAGTTTGCTGGCCATTACCCTCGATAAAGAAGGCTTTATCACTTTTTGTAACAATGCTTTTCTAAAAACCACCAACCTTACCAAAAGCCAGGTCCTGCACCATAAATGGTCGGAGATTCTTTTGCCCAAAGACGGCGAAGACGAGGACTTGCAGCAGATTCTTAATACCAACAAGCCATTAAAAATCAACCGTAAATTCATCAACAAAGACGGCCATGAAAGAAATGTCAATTTCAACATCCTGATCCGTAACAAAGATGAAGACAAGATCTACGGTTCTACGCTGATCGGTGAAGACGTTACGGAAAGGTCGGAAATGATTTCTGCCTTGCGTGAAAGCAATGACCAACTGCAAGACTTGTTTGAAAATGCCAATGACTACATCATCGTATTCAAAACAGACGGTGAAATCGAATTCGTAAACAAAGCCTGGAACAAGGCCCTGCAATACGATCAATCGACTTTGCACCATTTAAATCTCAAAGACATTCTCCATCCCGATCATGTGGCGGCAACGTTTGAGCATTTAAATAATATTTTGAAAGGCAAACCGGATGATAAATTTGAAACCATTTTCAGAACAAGTACCGGGAAAAACATCAATGTGATTGGCAGTGTCAACGTGCGACGTGAAAAGGGTAAACCTACTGTTTTCCGAGGCATCTTCCACGACAATACCGAGCACCGTCAGGCAGAGCAAGCTCAAAACTTATACTATAAAATCTCCACGCTGGCCATCAACAGCAATAACCTGGAAACTTTGCTGGCCAATATCCATCAAGAGCTGCGCAACATGATTGCGGTAAACAACTTCCAGGTGGGTTTGTACGACAAGGAAGAAAACTCCTTATACTTCCCCTACTACGTGGATGAATCGGTAGGTCCGGATCCGGTAAAACATAAACGTAAAATCGGAAAATGGTTGACCGAGTTCTCCTTATTCTCTGATAAGCCTACCCTACTTTACGAAGAAGACATTCTTTTACTCGATAAAGAAGGCGCCATTGAAATCAAAGGTGTCGCGCCGAAGATCTGGCTGGGTGTGCCTTTGAAACTGGAGAACAGAACCATTGGTGTGATCTGTGTCAAGAGTCACTCCGACCGCAACAAATACCAAAAGCAACACCTGGAACTGCTCGATTTCATTTCTGGACAGATTGCTTTGGTGATTGAAAGAAAAAGAAACGAAGAGAAAATCGTTGAGCAAACCGCCCGACTCAATTCCATCTTTGAAAGCAGTTCGCACTTGATCTGGTCGATCAACCGCCAACGCGGATTGACCTCTTTCAACAAAAACTATGCACGCGCCATCTTCTATAAATACGGCACCTATCCTGAGATTGACAAAGGCATCAGTACTCCTCAAATCATGGTATTGGTGGATGAAGCCAGCCAAGAAATGCTGAATGAAAAATACCAGTTAGCGTTCAATGGCATTCCTCAGCATTTTGAGACCTTAGAAACTACCAAAGAAAAAAAAGAAATCTGGAGAGAAGTGTACCTCAACCCCATCTTCTTGCCGGATGGGCGCATTGAAGAGGTCTCCGGTATTTCTCATGACATCACCGAGAAAAAACAATCGGAACTCGTGATTCATGAAAGTGAAGAGAAATTCCGTAACATTTTCGAATCATTCCAGGATATTTATTACCGCACCAACCTGCACGGCATCATCACCATGATGAGTCCGTCCGGTTTTGAACAAAGCGGTTATACCGAATCAGAAATCATCGGTAAACACATCAGCCGTTTTTACGAATACCCGAAAAAAGTTTCTTCGGTAATTCGCGAATTGCTCAAAACCCATAAAGTAAAAAACTTCGAGGCCAATCTGGTATTGAAAGACGGCACCGTCATTCAATGCATCTCCAACATGCGTCTCATCTACAATACCAAAGGCAAGATCATTGCAGTAGACGGCGTAGCGCGAGACATTACCTATTTGAAAAAAGCGTCGGAAGAATTGTTCCACGCCAAAGAAATTGCCGAAAAATCACTCAAGGTAAAAGAAAGCTTCCTGGCCAACATGAGTCATGAGATCCGCACGCCGATGAACGGAATCATTGGCATGATCGATCTGTTGAACGATACACCGCTCAACCAACACCAGAAAGTGTATGTGCAAACAGTGAAACGTTCTTCCGAAACCTTGATGAACATCTTGAACGACATCCTCGATTTGTCGAAGATTGAAGCCGGAAAAATGCACATGAAGCTTACCACTATTGGGTTGGAGAGTGTCATTGAAAAATTGCATGCGCTATTTTATCAGCAGGCTTTTTCCAAACAAATAGATTTCACTTACGAAATCGACAAAGACGTGCCACCTTACATCATGGCCGATGAAACGCGTTTGCTGCAAATCATGGCCAACCTAACGTCCAACGCGATCAAGTTTACGGAACAAGGGCATGTTAAAATTCATGCGTCGGTTGTCTCGTCCAATAAAAAAACAAAAGTCTTTAAAGTGGCCATTTCAGATACCGGTATTGGTATTCCGAAAGACAAGCTGAACATGCTGTTTGAAGACTTCAGTCAGGTAGATACCACAAGTACCAAAACCTATTCGGGTACCGGATTGGGATTGGCCATCTCCAAAGAGCTGACCAAACTCATGAACGGACAGATCGGAGTAGAAACTAATTTCGGCCAAGGAAGTACCTTCTGGTTTACCTTCGAAGCCAGCGAAAGCAAAAAGAGTCATGCGGTCAGCACTAAACCGATCTGGGATCAAAACATACGCTTTGACGCGCAAGTATTGCTGGTAGACGATAACCAGGTCAATTTATTCGTCGCGGAACGCATCCTGGAGAAAGCAGGTTGTACCGTAACAACCGCAACCAATGGAGAAGAAGCCATTAAGAAGGCGCAGGAGAAAAACTTTGACCTGATCCTGATGGACATTCAAATGCCAAAAATGGACGGTATTACAGCGACTAAGGCCATTAAAGAGCTGTTGAAAAAGAAAACCCCACCCATTATCGCCATGACCGCCTACGCGATGAAAGAGGACCAGGAGAAATTCATCAACAGCGGCATGAACGATTACATTTCCAAGCCTATCAGCGCTGATAATCTATTGATTAAAATTCAGGAGTGGCTGGTCAAAAAGAAACCGGAAGCACCTAAGAAAACCAAAGCCATTCAAGCTCCCGAAATGGAGTTTATGAACAAAGAGGTGGTCAATAATCTACTCAAATTGGCCGATAGAGAAAGTATTATCAAGATTTACGGTGATTTTGAGACCGAATTGAAAGAAAGTCTAGAAGAGTGCGTCCGATTCTACCCCAAAGGAGAACTGAGCGAAATACAAAAAATACTGCATACACTCAAAGGCAGTGCCGGCACCCTGGGCGTATCGAAGGTGGAAAACAAAGTGAGGGAAATAGAGCAAAATCTGAAACAAAATATTTATTTTGAACTTGAAAGCGAGCTAAAAACTTTAGACGCTTATGCCAAAGAGTATTATAAATCTTACAAAGATTTTTTAATTCAATTATAAGAATAGTATGAGCAAAAAAATTCTGATTGCCGAAGACAGTTCTGTGATTCAAAACCTTTCCAAAAAGATTTTAGAAAACCAGAATTATATAATCCTTTCCGCAAAAAACGGAAAAGAAGTGATTGCACTCCTGAATAAGGAACCGATAGATTTGATCCTGATGGACATCAACATGCCTCAAATGGATGGAATGACTTGCGCGCGTGAAATCAGAAAATCAGCCGATCCTGTTGTTGCTAAAGTACCCATCATTGCCATTACCGGTAATGCACGCAACTATTCCGAAACAGATTTCAGCGATGCCGGATTCAATGACTTCCTGCCTAAACCACTGGACTTCGACAGACTCGTAGAGCTTGTAAAGACTTATATCGCGTAATGGAAGTAAAATACACACAGAATTTCTTAAATAAACTGGAAGACATTTTTGCAGAGTCTGATTACATCCTGCGTTACGAAAAAGGGAATTTCAATTCAGGCTACTGCTTATTGAAAGAAACCAAAATAGCCATCATCAACAAGTATTTTCCTTTGGAAGGGAAAGTGAACTCACTCATTGAAATCTTAAAACAAATCACGTTAGACGATGCGAAGATGAGTGATAAAAACAAAAAATTCTATCAGGAGATCACTGCTCCTCTTGTTGCCCCATCTACACCGCCAACACTTCCGGAAGAAGAGCAACAGCAACCAGAAGAAGAACAGCCGACCTCGTGAAAGTAACCTTTCTCGGCACCGGTACTTCACAGGGTATACCTGTCATCGCCTGCCGGTGTGCGGTATGCATGTCTCTGGATTACCGCGATAAACGATTGAGAACCTCTATTCTGATCGAACAACACAACACCTCTTTTGTCATTGATACCGGACCTGATTTCAGGCAGCAGATGTTACGTGAACGTGTCACAAAGCTTGATGCGGTGCTCTTCACACACTCACATAAAGACCATACCGCGGGCCTGGACGATGTCAGGGCTTTCAATCACCTTCAGAAAAAGGATATGCCGGTATATGGCGACAAGCGTGTATTAGAGGCGCTACAGAAAGAATTTTCTTATGTTTTCAGCGAACACAAATACCCGGGTATCCCCTCTCTCGAACTGCATGAAGTAACGAATCAGCCGTTTGCAATAGGAGAAGTAACGCTTACTCCAATAGAAGTCATGCATTACAAATTGCAAGTATACGGTTACCGTATTGAAGACTTCACCTACATCACGGATGCCAATTATATTTCGGAAGAAGAGAAAGCTAAAATCAAAGGGTCTAAAGTGATGGTGTTGAATGCGCTGCATAAGGATCCACACATTTCTCATTTTAATTTAGAACAAGCCATTGCCTTGCTTACCGAACTGCAGCCTGAGAAAGCCTACCTCATCCATTTGAGCCATCTCATGGGATTGCACAGCCAGGTAGCTAAAGAGCTGCCCGACTTCATCGAAATCGCTTACGACGGACTTCAACTTACGCTCTGATCATGAAAGTACAATTATGGACCATCGGCCCTACTGACGATCAATGGTTGAAAGAAGCCTATGGCATTTATGAAAAAAGACTGGTGCACTACACACCTTTTGAAACCAACTATTTCCCTAACGTCAAAGGCATCAGCAAACCCACTCCTGATCAATTGAAACAGGAAGAAGGCAAACGCTATTTATCCAAACTGGCTCCGTCCGATTATCTGGTTTTGTTGGATGAAAAAGGAAAAAGTTTTTCTTCGGTTGAATTTTCACAATGGATGCAAAAACGCATGAACAGCGGAATCCAGCAATTGGTCTTTGCAATGGGCGGTGCCTATGGTTTTTCAGATCAGGTCTACGAAGCCAGCAAAGAAAAAATCGCTTTGTCTCCGATGACGTTCAATCATCAGATGGTGAGACTTATTTTCATTGAACAACTCTACCGAAGTTTCACGATACTGAAAGGTGAAAAATACCACCATTAGGAAATAGTTGTTAGTTGTTAGTTGTTAGTTGTTAGTTGTTAGTTGTTAGTTGTTAGTTGTTAGTTGTTTTTATTATATTTTTTGAGATATTTTATTAAGCCTGTTATCATTTTTGAGATTTCGTTTGCCTGCTCGGATAGTATAAGCCTAGATTCCGGTGAAATATAATTTAAGCGCTCTGCTAAATATAGCATTGACCGAACTTCACTACAGGATGCTAAAGCAAAGTATAAAAACCGGTTAAAATCAGCGGAGCTATTTCTATCAAAGCCTTCAGCGATATTATTAGAGATAGAGACAACTAATTAGTTGTTAGTTGTTAGTTGTTAGTTGTTAGTTGTTAGTTGTTTTTATTATATTTTTTGAGATATTTTATTAAGCCTGTTATCATTTTTTATATTTCGTTTGCCTGCTCGGATAGTATAAGCCTAGATTCCGGTGAAATATAATTTAAGCGCTCTGCTAAACATAGCATTGACCGAACTTCACTACAGGATGCTAAAGCAAAGTATAAAAACCGGTTAAAATCAGCCGAGCTATTTCTATCAAAACCTTCTGCGATATTATTAGAGATAGATATAACAGCTCTTGTGATTTGATCCTTAAAACCATAATCCTTTAATGGACTAAACGTTGAATAGATGATAACAGCCAAATCTTGTGCCTTTTGCCAAGCCATTATATCCTCAAACTTTTGAATTTTCATAAAATAAAAAATACCCGGACGGTCTTAATTAAAAAAAACAGTTCGTTAATGCGAACTAACAACTAACAACTAACAACTAACAACTAGTATCGTGCCCACAGGGAGATTCGAACTCCCACACCACTAAAGGCACCACCCCCTCAAGATGGCTTGTCTACCAATTTCAACATGTGGGCATTGGTAAGTCAAAGGTAATAAATTAATGCAAGAGGTCCAGTGCGTGGACTAGAATAAATGTATATTCAGGCAATCCTGTCACCATAAAAAGGAAGCGGGGTCTATTTGTCCTGTTTGTAACAAAAAAACTTTCTTTTCGTTTAAAAATCAGAGGATTATTAAGATTATTCTTATAATTTTAGATAATGCAAGTAGAGATTAGAAAAACCCCTGTTTTTATTTCCCTGAGTATAGGGTTGCTTTTTTATGGGCTATTCAGCACGTTGATCTCTGTGGTTATCTTGCACTTGAAAGAGATCTTTGGATTGTCTACCTCTATTTCTTCGCTGATCCATTTAACGTTCTTCTCTACTTATATCATCGCCTCTATTCCTGCCAGCCGCATTGTGAAAGCCTGGGGATATAAGCTGAGTTTGATCATCGGTTACTTTACTACAGGACTGGGTTGTATGATGTTTTATTTTGGCATCAATACGACATCATATGCTTTGCTCATGATTTCTGTTTTTGTCATGGCAGTAGGAAGTACAGTGTTGCTTGTCGTGTGTAATCTGTACATCGTATTATTGGGCGATTACAAAAGAGCAGCAGCCCGTCTCTCTTTCCTTCATAGTTTCTATGCCTTGGGTTGTTTGCTTGCTCCTCTCTATGGTTTGGAGTGGGTAAAAGAGATGTGGGGCATTTCCATTGAAATGGACATGGACTCCTACATCAAGTTGCTGTCATTGTATATCGGTACTCCTTTCATCATCATGAGTAACCTGATGTATTTCCTTACGGTAATTTTCGTATTCCTAAATCTTCCGGAATTTGATACTCAATTGTTGAAGCCCTGGAATAAATTTGAGGAGCGTCACAAAAAAATACACGTCATGCACTTTAAACAACTTCGTTTGGGAGCCTTCGCCGTTTTTGCCTACATCGGTACAGAAGTCGCATTGAGTGAATACTTGGTAACCTTCTTCAGTGATTTCACCTACCTCTATTGGGCCGGTTATGTAGCAGGACTGCTGATTGGTTCGACCATGCTCATTTACATCTCACCAAGAAAAATGTTGCTATCCTTTACGATAGGAGCTTCTGTGCTTATGCTGGTCGCCATCTTTTCTTCCGGATTGATTTCATTACTGGCTATCGCTGCCATCGGCTTTTTTAATTCCATTTTGTTTCCTACCATCTGGTCTTTGTCGGTCAAAGGCTTGGGAAGATTTTCAGAGCAAGGTGCAGCCATCATGGTTATGGCGCATGTAGGAGGCGGTATCATTCCGTTTAACGTGGTCAATTTCTCCGGTGCCGGTGCCGATAAAATGGCTTTCATGATTCTTGTTCTTTGTTATGCGTACATCATTTTTTATGCGGTCAAAGGAGCGATCTTTGTACGCAACGATGACTTCGAGCAATCGACGCTGAGGGCGATGAAGCCGTCAAAATAAGTTAGTTGTTAGTTGTTAGTTGTTAGTTGTTAGTTGTTAGTTGTTAGTTGTTAGTTGTTAGTTAAAAAAATCTTACTCTTAATCTCAACCCTCTCCCTATTGTCCCAGAGGGACAATAACCCGGTAGAAAAGCAATAAATTACAAACGACAAGTCCCCTTCAGGGGATTTAGGGGCAGGACAGTATGGAGTGTGAGCGCGAGTATAGATTTAAGTCACAGCCTTCTTGCCCCTAACCCCTAAAGGGGAACAGTTTTTACTAAACAAAAAGCTCATCGTTTACTAGAAGCGATGAGCTTTTTGTATCATCCGAAGCCATTCCCCTACTGGGATTTAGGGGCAAGACAGTAATTAATAAAAAGAATAGTTACTTTTACTAATCGGTACAAGTAACAACTAAAATGAATTCCTTCTTCGCTTTACGTTCTTTAAGTAGCGCTCTCTCTGAAGAGTTGAAGGGTTATGCCGTATTTGAAGTTTATCGTCAAACTAAGCAAAGCATAATTTTCTGTTTTGAAAAACAAGGTCATCCTTTCTTTTTAGAAGCTTTTTTCTCCGCAGAAGAATGCTTGTTGAATTTCCCTGAAGCACAATCCCGTTCCCGTAAAGCCATTTCGTTATTGAAAGAAACCTACGGTTTGAAAGTGGTATCTGTGGAGCAGGCTGCTAATGAAAGAACATTTGTCATTCATCTCGAAAAGGAATTAAGTATTGTTTTTAAATGGTTTGGCAGACAAAGTAATATTCTGTTGTGGAATAAGGGGCAAGTCGTGTGGATGTTGCGTAATAAACTGGAGAACGATTTGGGCTACAGCGCTGATGTCATGCATAAACACAGGGATTGGTCACAAAAGGAGTTTATAGAAAAAGAGGAAGATTTACATGCATTCATTCCTCAATTGGGAAAACCGGTATTGGAAGAGTGGGCGAAGTTTTCGCATTGGGATGAAGTCTCTCACCCCGAAGATAAATGGAGAAAGGTAAAATCTTTATTGCATTACCTGGAGCATCCGGTGTTTTACATTCTTCAGCAAAACAAGAGAGCAAGGCTGAGCTTGTTTTATTTCAAAGAAGAAGGATCTCAACTGATGGCAGAAGAAAGTGATCCGCTGAAGGCTGCCAATATTTATTTTCAAGCCTTCTACCGTTACAACCGTGTAGAAGCGTTAAGAGAAAAGTTGATCCATCATTTTAACAGTCGCATTACCCATCTGGCCAAGCAGATTGTACAAATTTCAAAAGGCATTGAAGCGTTTGACGCTTCCATACCTCCACAGCAATTGGCGGATTTGATCATGGCCAATTTACACGCTTTTCAAA
>JAQZBV010000005.1 GCA_029237685.1 Cytophagaceae bacterium
CACTTCGGTTTCATTAGAAACGGCTGAAGCAGGAGAAGTAACAGTAGCAGTGTACAATAAAAACGGTCAGCTGATACAAACACTTGCGCAAGGTTACCTGACCGCAGGATCACATGAGTTTGTATTTGATGCTTCTGCTTTACAAGCCGACATTTACCTGATCAAGTGCAATACACCGAATGGCGTGATCACGAGAAAGATTGTCAAGACTGAATAGAGTTTTTGTTTTGGGTCTTTTAGCTTTGTAAAAAAGGACGAGTGTATGCTCGTCCTTTTTTTGTGTTCAATTTTTTTGGATGTAAAACGCATAAAAATCAGTCGCAGCATGATTAGGGCGTTACCGCCAATCCATCTTAGGTTCTTTTACATCCTTGGAGTGGCGGTCGGGCTCTCGCTCCAAGTCCGCCAACCGCACTCATCCACGCGCTTCGGGCTTTCTGCTCGATCCCTAACGCAAAACAACTAGAGTGTGCAAAAGCAAGACTGGCGATGTTTCTTTTTTTGGGTGTCAGGTCTTTCGACCTGTAGGAACTGTAATAACAGGTTATTTGGCTACCGGAACATATAACTACTCTTTCGATGCCAGTGCTTTGAAAGCGATCTTTACCTGATCAAATTCAATGTGAAAAATAAAGTGTACACCCGTAAAGTAGTGAAATCAGAATAGATTGCTCTTCATTTCTAACCTGAGGGGGGGCAAAGCAGAAGCTTTGTCCCCTTTTTTATTAAGGTTTAATTATTGGTAAAACACAATTTTTAACCTCCCTTTAACAACAAGCTTAAATTCGTTCAAACATCATTTTTTTAAGTGAAGATTCAACAAAAAAATTACACGTTCACTTTTCACTTTAATCCTTCATAATTCAGCCTGATTTAATATTTTCAACTTAAAAAGACCAAAAAACTTGAAAAGCCACCTGGCTATTTATACGGAAAAATAATCAGCTTACATGAAAAATAGGAATGCAAACAACAATTTCTAATTTAGTATTAAACCAATATAAAATATCACTATCTAATCAAAAATAGACTCTTTTGAACGGTATGACTCAAATCGTTCATTTTGACTAGAATCAATAAATAATACAAAAAAGACTCCGCCTTATGAAACCAGGAATAACCCTTGTTCAAAAAAAACTTTTCGGTACGATCTCCTTTCTACTCGTCCTCTTATTATTCCTAACTCCATTTGTACATGCCCAAAGAATCATCGGGTATTTCCCCAACTATAATTATTCCGCGGCCAACGCTTCAGGAATACAATATGCGAAAATGACTCACCTCTATTATTTTGCTTTGAATCCAACTCAATCCGGCTATGGTCAGTCAACAGGCTCCTTATGGTACAATGATTCTTTTTCCTGGTTTACAACCACAAGCTTTAATGACGTAGTCACAAAAGCAAGAGCTGCCAATCCAAACATTAAAATTCTGATCGTGACAGGTGGTGCTCCGGGAAGTGATTCTGATTTGTCCCTTAGACTTCAATACATAGGGAGCAATGCCGGACCACTCAATACTTTTTGCAACAACATCATCAACTTCATGGTAGCGAATAACCTCGACGGCTGGGACCTCGATTGGGAGTTCCCGGATAATGCGGCAGCCCGTACGGCGCATCAGAATCTATTAGCAAAAATGCGATTCAAAGTGGATTCACTAAAAACAGCCAGTTGCAAATATTATGAAATCACTGCGGCTGTCGGCGGAGGTTATACTGATCGTTTAACACATACCTGCTGGAATCCGGCACATACCGATTACATCACACAAACAGCCATCAATTATTTGGATCAGCTCAACTTAATGACTTACGATGGAAACATCGGAGCAGCACCTTGTTCCTTCTCCAGCCATCAGCATTACGATTTGGTGACCAAAGCCTTTACCGATTGGAGGTCCAACTATACCATTCCTGCTTCCAAGATCAATATCGGTGTTGGGTTTTATGACAACGCACATACCGCTTTCAATTCCATAGGCAATGTCAACACACGCTACAACAATGCCACCTATTGGAACGGCGGCAGCGGTTGTGCCAACATGCGGGCCAAAATTGATTACATCCATGCACAAGGCGGCGCCGGTACTATGATTTGGGAGTTGACGCAAGATAATCTTTGCGCAGGAACCACTCCGGCTTGTTATTCTCTATTAGACTGTATGTACCAGCATACGCAATCTACCTGGGGTACGTGGGTATCGCCGACTGTATCTTGTACGGCACCGGTAGACCTGGTTTCCTTTGTTGGCTCGTCAGGAGAACAAGGAAATGAATTGAATTGGTCAACAGCCAGTGAAGTCAACAACGATCGTTTTGAAATAGAAAAATCAATTGACGGTAGTACATTCACCATTATTGGCAGTGTAAATGGCGCGGGTAACAGCAACAGCTTGCTTACCTATCATTTCACCGATGCAACAAACAACACCGACAAAAGTTATTACCGCTTGCATCAGTTCGATACCGATGGCAAAGCGACCTACAGCAAAACGATTGTCATACACAGTGTAAAGAAAGAATTGGCGCTGCTTGCAAGTCCCAATCCTTTTCGTGATCAATGCACGGTTAGCATTACTGGTGTGAAAGGAGAAGCCACAGCACAATTGATCATCTACGATTTGATCGGCAATGTATACGACAATGAAATTAGGCAAGTAGGTAACGGCTCTATTGAAATCGGCAAAAATCTTCCGACCGGTATTTACATCTGCGCTTTGAAATCAGAGGATAAGACAACGCATTTGAGAATTATAAAAATGAAATAATTAGTACTACTTATGGAATATCAATTCTTTCGTACGCTATGGTATCAGTACTTGTCCTGTAAGCATATTTTACTAAACCATATTGCTTACTCCAATGAACAATGTAAGGTGTAATCGAATCTCTGTATTCTTCTCCGGATTTTGTATCACTTATCAATTTACTGGAAATAGTAAGCGTTAAACTTTGATTAAATCGCTGAAGAAAATCCTGACTGTAAATACGATTGAGAATTAATATGTTTCCCCACGAGCCTTTCATCCAAAAGCCTTCCGCATCGGTAAAGTAACTGTTAAAATGATTCCACGTCGTAGTCGAATGCACATCCAAATTGCGGTTGCTTTTTTCATAGTAATAGTCGCTGCAGCATTTCCCTTTGTCCATCACAGCACAATCTCCTTTTTCAAGCGGATAAATTTCTTGAGCAGACAAAAAAATGGTGTCTCGGTCATTATTAGTAACATCTGCAGAAACACGTTTAAATACCCAATGCGTATCGGCGGGAAAACCCAGAATAGAAGTTTTTATTGCTGGTGTTAGTAATTGCTCCGTTTTTGAATCCAATCCCTCACATCCTCTTTTGCATTTACAGGAAGCAACTAAAAACAGGCATAGCACAGTGAGCATCAGTAACGAGGTGAATTTATTTAGTACGCTGGAAATAGAAAAACACATTTTCATCTGAGTCTATAGAACACAAAAAAAATTTATACCTTTATAAAGGTATAAATTTTAAGTTTAATTGACTATTCATTGACAAAAAACCATACCTTATTACACCCTTGTACGTACAATGTTCTTGTACACTAAAGAATAGGCTTATTCCTTCATGAAAAACACGTGGCATCTTTCTGTCGTTTTATTTCTTTTCCTTTTAGGAAGGCATGCCATTGCTACAGATACAGTACTTGTCACCCATCAGACGTCCTCAAAAGATTTTAAACACATCACCCACCAATACCTTGATATTTTGCCTGACGCAGAAGGGCAATGGACTTTTGATGTTGTTCGTACTAAAACATTCAGACCATTAGAAGCAAAAGAAATCAGCAGCAACGGGGAATTTCTCTTCTCTAAAAACAAGGCCTGTGTATGGATCCGTTTTACCATACAAGGCACAAGCAAAAATAACCATTGGCTCCTGGAGTTTTTAGATTTCAACATCAAGGACATCAAATTATACCTTCCGGATGAAAAGGGAATCTATACGGAATTTCAATCGGGTTATGCCTATCCTTTTTCCTCGCGTGAAATCATTCATAAAAATCTGGATTTCTCCATTACTCTTTCCGAAGAGCCCCAAGTCATCTATGCGCGCATTGAACCGGGCAGTTCTACGGTACTCTCCGCTGAAATCAAATCATACGAAGGCTTCATTCAATATTCCCTGACGGAGTACATGTTGCTCGGCTTATTCTACGGCATCATGCTCGTCATGATTATTTATAATTTGATTTTATACTTTACGGTAAAAGAAAACTATTATGCCTATTATGTTTTCTATGCGCTTTGTGTAGCGCTTGCCAGCATGTGCCACGACGGCATTGGTTTTCAATACGTGTGGCCCACTCATCCCAACTGGAACAAAAGCATTCAGCTCTTCGCGCACTTCGGTTTAGTGCTGTGGACCTTGCTGTACTCTAAATGGTTTCTGAATACAAAAAACAACAGTCCAAAAATTGATCTGGTGATTAGAGTCATGATCGTATTGACGATGGTGTTACTCGCCGGTATATTGATTTTCAAACCGGCACAATTGGGTTACCTCATTGTAGCAGCCACTGTTCCCTTTCTGATTGTGTACGGAGTAGCCATCAAAATCTACCGCAACGGGTTCAAGCCTGCCCGTTTTTTCCTGATGGCTTTTAGTTTTTTCTTTATCGGTTTTGTCATCCGCATCCTTACTTATTTTGGCATCATCGATAACTCTATTGTAGCGGTATATAGCTACAACATCGGTGTAGTATTGGAAATGATTTTATTTTCTGTAGCCATCGGCGATAAAATCAAAACCATCAAAGAAGAACGTGAAATGGCACTGGTCGAGAAAGATGCCATTCAGCAAAAGATCATTGAACAATTGCATGAAAACGAAAAGCTGAGAACGAAAGTCAACCGTGAATTGGAAGACAAAGTCAGAGAGCGTACAGAAGAAGTAGAACTCAAAAACAAAGCGCTCCACGATGCCAATGCGAAACTGAAAGAACTCACCGAGCAAGCCAATCAATGGAACATCAAACTGGATCTCGACAATCGTCAGTTGCAAACGGAGATCAAAGAGATTGAAAAAGCACGCATCCTTTTAAAAGATGTGCGATTCGATGAATTCAGCAGTGTATTCCCGGATGAAAGATCCTGTTTGCAATACCTCGCCGAATTAAAATGGAAGGATGGTTACCATTGTAAAAAATGTGACAATACGACGTTTGGGAAAAGTAAAACACCATTTGGCCGTCGCTGCACGAAATGCAATTACGACGAATCACCAACGACCGATACGTTGTTTCACCGCTTGCGTTTTCCCATTACCAAAGCCTTTTACATGGTCTATCTGGTGAGCATTAAAGACAATTCGCTCACAGTAGATGAGCTCTCCGAAATCCTCTCCTTGCGCAGAGAAACGTGTTGGAGTTTCCGCAAGAAAATCCTGGAATCAAGGAAAAATTCAAAAACAACCCGTAAAGGAAACGAGGAAGACGGTTGGTCAGCCTTGGCCTTGATCTCCATTCAATCCTGATTTTTAGTAAAAAAATACCTTTCGCCCACTAAGTGCAATAAGCTCCCTTTTAGGAGTGGTTAATGCCCTGCCTTTCAATAAAACTTCCCCTTTAACGGCTTTTTTTATCCGCAATTTCATGCGAGTAAATCACTGAAAACCAGTGAGGAAATTGTCATTTTTTAATTCATTCGATTGCAATCGATGTAGGAACATTTGATCTTCATGTAATGGCAGCTCAAAATGAAGCGCTGAGAGAAAGACTCCATTCTCTGCTTCAATTTAGGCTGTCCGCCAAGCATTCTGTTTTGTTAGAAAAATACAATTAAACGGTATTTCTTATGCTACACTACAAGAAGAGAATTATTCGAAGCATCCTTGTCCTGGTTTTGCTATTCCTCAGTACTGCTGTGCATGCCCAAAGAATCATTGGCTATTACCCTGACTATGCCTATACGGCTGCCAGTGCAAACAACATACAATACGCCAAGTTGACACACTTGTATTATTTCGCCATCAATCCCACCCGAACCACAACCGGTCAAAGTGCCGGCGCTTTAGGATATAACGATGTATGGTTCACTACGGCCCGTTTCAACGATGTCATCGCCAAAGCCAGAGCAGCGAATCCTGCCATCAAGATTTGTATTGTTACCGGTGGAATGCCAGGTTCTGATTGGGACTTGTCTGACCGCTTGGAATACATCGGCAGTAATCCCGCAATACTCAATACGTTCCTGGACAATATTATCTCCTTCATCACTACGCATAATTTGGACGGTTGGGATTTGGATTGGGAATTTCCAAGAACAGCATCCGCACGCACTGCGCATGAGAATATGTTGGTCGCAATGCGTATCAAAATAGATGCTTTAAAAACAAGCAGCTGCAAGCATTATGAACTAACTATTGCAGTAGGAGGTGGATATACAGATCTCACTTCCCCAAGAGAATGCTGGGGAGAATCGCATACTGAATTTATCACTCAAAATGCTGTCAATGCATTGGATTTTATGAACATCATGTCCTATGATGGACCAGTCGGAGCAGCACCTTGTTCTTTTTCCAGTCAACAGCATTACGACCTTTTCGTTAAATCTTTCAACGATTGGCGTGCAACGGTTTCCATTCCCGCTTCCAAAATTAACATGGGTGTGGGATTCTATGATAACTCCGGTACCGCTTTTAATAGCATTGGAAATGTCAACACACGCTACAACGCTACGTATTGGAACGGCGGCAGCGGATGCCCCAACATGCAATCAAAAATTAACTTCACCCGCGCACAAGGCGCTGCCGGAGTTTTTATCTGGGAATTGATACAAGATAATTTGTGCGCTGGTACCACTCCTTCCTGCTATTCTTTATTGGATTGTATGTATCAATATACACAGAGCACATGGGGCACATGGGTTTCTCCCGGCAATCCCTGCTCATTGCCTGTAACCCTTCTACAATTTACGGGACGCAACAACGGAACATCACGTATGTTGAACTGGACCACTGCCACAGAAAAAGACAACGAACGCTTTGACATTGAAAAATCATTCGATGGGAAATCATTCGAGACCATAGGAAGCATACCTGGAAATGACAATTCCAATACCGCCATCCACTACGAATACACCGACCACTCCAACAGTAACGGCACCGTATATTACAGATTGAATCAACACGATTTCGACGGCACTTCTTCACGCAGTTCCATCATTTCTATTTCCTCTTCCATTGCTACACATACCATTTATCCCAATCCATTTGAAGACTTCTTTGAGATTACCTGTCCGTCTGATGAAGAGACCACAGCACGAATTATCTTTTCTGATTTGAGCGGCAGAATCCTCTCTGATGAACTACTCAACACCAATGCCGGTAAAATTCAAACCGGACATGCACTTCCTGCAGGCGTATTCCTTTGTACACTGGTCACTTCAAACACTACACTCAGCCTACGCGTTGTGAAAACAAAACAATAGATCTATGAAATCTCTATTTACTACTCATCGTCCTTCATTTTTCCTGTTGCTTTGCCTCGGCTTGGTACTAGGGACATACAGCAGTTACGCACAAAACGAAGCGAACATCTGGTGGTTTGGAAACAAAGCCGGATTGGATTTCAATACTAATCCTCCTACGGTACTCAATACCACTATACCCATCAATACTTATGAAGGATCAGCTACCATCAGTGATCCTGTAACAGGACAACTGATCTTTGCTACAGACGGTATTACCGTTTGGTATCCTAATGGCACAGTCGTTCCCGGAGGTACCGGATTGAGAGGGAATTTTTCTTCCGCTCAATCTGCTTTGATCGTGCCTAATCCCGGCAACGCGAATCAATGGTTTATTTTTACCGCCAATGTCAATCCTCCGAACGGTACACCTTACGGTCACAATTACTACGTCGTGACAAGAACAGGATCTACCTTGGCTGTAGGGAGTGTCACTAATTTATTGGGACCTACAGTAACTACTGAACAACTGGCAGCATTAGGCGATGGTGCAGGTGGTTACTGGATCGTTGCGCACGGCGTAGGAAATAATAGGTTCTATGCATTCCATATCTCGGCAGCCGGAGTCATCAATACTACTCCCGTCACAAGTAACGTAGGCACTGCGGTTTCGGCAACAGATTTCATCAGCTCGATGAAAGTGAATACTTGCCAAACAAAACTCGCCTTGACGAACTTAGGTTCCGGGCATGTGGAAATCTTTAATTTTGACAACGCGAGCGGTTCTGTCACTTCGTTGCAATATTCCGTAACAGGCATCTCTCAACCTTACGGTTTAGAATTTTCTCCTAACGATGCTTACCTCTACTACGGCACATTAGGAGGACAACTTTATCAATTGGACATGGGCACAGGTACAGCAACACTGACCGGATGGCTGCCTCCTCCAAATGGTGTTGGAAATTTCGGTCAGATGCAATTGGCACCTGATGGTAAAATATATGTAACCAGTGAAAATACTGCAACCAATTCTTACCTTGGTATCATCAGTGCGCCCAACAATGTATACACCGCTGCAGGTTACAGCAATACGGCCTTGCAGATTGCCTCTGTGAATTCATACTATCCTTTATTAGGTTTGCCTACATTCAGCCGAACATTCGTGTCCGGTGCCTTGAATGTGTTTCCGGGGAGTGGCGGTTACTGCGTAAACACTGACATTCCCCTGAGCTATAGTTATACCGGTGCAGTCACTTCACAAACCTGGACGGTGACTCCTGCTACCGGATGGTCATTCACCACCGGTACAAGTACAGATCCAGCACCGACCATTCGATTTACTACGAATGGAACGTACAACGTCAAACTCGATGTGGTGAGTTGTGGCAGAACCTACACTGAAAATATGTCCTTCATTATTTCTGCTCCATTGAATGCCACCGGCACGGTGAGTTGCACGGCACCTAATCTGGTGCTGGACAACCCAGCCGTTGATCCAAACGAACCCTTATACCTTTGGTACGACGGTCCTGCACCGACTGGTAAATTGATCGGAATAGGAACGCCTTACAATTACTCCGTAGGGAATGATGCCTCAAAACCTGCCAATGTATATGTGGAAGTTGCTACGGCTGCTTCTGCCAGCGCCAATGCATCAGGCAGTGTAGGTCCGGCAGCCACTGCCTTAACGTGGAGTGCCATAGCCATAGGCGGTGCCGGTTATACCAGTCCTGCGATCAATGTCTTTACTGATATTCTAGTATTGAAAAGTTTTGACATCAAACCAAGAGCAGGTTTTTGTTCAGGAACATTAAACGTTGTCATCACAAACGGAGCTGGCACTACGGTGTTCACCGGCAGTTATTCACCGGTTTGTGTCGGCGGTATTTTTACGGTTCCTGTCGATGTAACATTGCCTAAAGGAAACGGTTATAGAATTACACTGACATCACCCACCATGCAATTGGATGGCAACCTCGCTGCTACGACTGTGTTCTCGAATGCTCAGGCCTCATTGGGTGCGGCGGCGGCAGGCGCTTTGGAAATAGCGAACCTGGTCTATGATTATCAAAATTTCACCATCACCACTACTTGTTCCAATAGAAACGCGATACCTGTACTTTGCTCTTTACCGGTAGAACTTTTACAATTCAACGGGAAATGGGAAGGAGAGGACATTCGCTTATATTGGAGCACCGCATCTGAACACAACAACAATTATTTCGAAGTGGAACATTCACTGGATGGTATTCATTTTACTTCTATAGGAAAAGTATTTGGAGTGGGTAATAGTTCTCGTGTCAACACTTACGAACTCTACGACACGCAACCTTCACAGGGCATCAACTATTATCGATTGGTGCAATACGATTTCGATGGCACACGCAGCATCAGTCAGATCATTGCGATCAGCACATCAGGAAACAACAGCAATTTGTTCACTGTAGTGCCCAATCCAAGTTCCAATCATTTTACCGTATTGTTCGCTACTGATTTTATGAGTGCATCACTTACCATCACAGATGCCTTGGGCAAAATAGTGTATACCGGAAAAGTTGAAACGGGTACAAACAGTCTGGAAGTCGGAGGATTTCTGTCTAAAGGAGTGTATGTTCTTCATGCCACCACATCTACTCAATCGGAAAGTAAACTCATTATAAAAGAATAAAAGACACATCCCTTCTGGAGATTTTTTTTAGGGATTAGGGATGAAGCAGCTGGCTTCATCCCTTTTTTTATAGATAGAGTTTATTAGGTATTTAATAATTGTACAACTATTTGGATAGAAGAGGTGAAAATGTCTGAATATATGGGCATGCCCCCGCTACCATCATACTAAGTTAAAATAACTTGTCTGGCGGCGTCGGGCAGCACTTCGTCCGCAATCTTGCACTCTCGTGCGCAATTGTGCTACAAGTCCTCGCTCGGATCCCATCTTAGTAAATTATTTAACATAATGGCTCGCTGTGGGCTTTCCGCTTCTATCCCTCATGCAAAAATCCAACATTTTACATGAAGGAGGTTTTGAGGGTTTAAAATTCACTTATTGAATTCAAAAGCTATAATTTTCTTTTTTTCACTTTCGTTGTTTTCTTTTCCCTCCCTCGTTTGTCTTTAATCACAGAGAGAAAACTCCTCGCAGCATTTCTCCCAGAATTCGCATTATTCTCAAACAAATACTTCTCTTTATGAAAAAACTAGTCCTCATTTTTGCCGGTATGTGCCTGTTGTGTATGCAGCTTATGGCGCAGACAGGTACCACCAGCTGGGTTTCCGTCGGACCCGATGGCAAATTAAAATACACGCCTGATGCGAAGGGAAACACGATCCCTGACTTTAGTGCAGTAGGTTATAAAAACGGTGATGTGGCCATTCCGACTGTTCCGGTGGTGAGAACCATTTCCGCAGTATCGGGAGACAACACCGCCAACATTCAAAACGCGATCAATGCGGTAGCAGCTTTACCAATGGATGCGAATGGATTCAGAGGTGCCTTGCTATTGAAAGCAGGAACCTACAACATCAACAATAACTTATACATCAGAAGCAGCGGTGTTGTTATTCGTGGTGAAGGCAACGGAACCGTTTTAATGGCTACCAAAACTTCTCAATACAGCTTGATCACGGTAACCGGTAGCGGTGGATTCTCCGCGGTTTCTTCTACCAGCAAAAAAATACAAGGAGCTTACATTCCCATCGGTGCCAAAACAGTTACACTGCCTGCAGGTCATGGTTTCATGACCGGAGACGATGTCATGCTGCAAAGAAGACCAAACCAAGCCTGGATCAATATGCTTGGAATGAACGTGCTTAGTCAGATTCCATGCGATAACGGTGGTTGCAATGTCGATTGGACGCCGGGAGAATACATTGTTAATTACTTGAGAAAGGTAGTGGCTGTGAATGGTAATACCATCACACTTGACGCTCCTAACGTCGACGTGATCGACTCTAAATACGCGGAAGGTTTCATCCTGAAATATAACTGGTCAGGTAAAATTGAAAACTGCGGTGTTGAAAATTTGTACATGGATTCCAGATACACCAATGCCAACGATGAAAATCACGGCTGGCATGGTGTTTCTTTTTCGAACGCTAAAAACGGATGGGTAAGGAATGTAGAGGTACATCACTTTGGTTATGCCGCGGTAACAGTAAACGAAAGTGCAGCCTGGATCTCGATATTAAATTGTAAAAACATTGATCCCATTTCTCAAACCATCGGTGGCAGAAAATATTCGTTCAACATCAATGGTCAGAGAAACTTAGTGAAAAACTGTTCTACCAATGGCGGTCGCCACGATTATGTAACAGGCGCTAAAACTGCAGGACCTAATGCGTTTGTCAATTCAACAGCTGCAAATCAAAAAGCAGACATCGGTCCACACCACCGTTGGGGTACGGGCGCTTTGTTTGATAACATCAAAGGAAACTTCGAACAGAATGCTCAAAACAGACTAGGTTATGGAACAGGTCACGGATGGTCTGGTGCACAGACCATGTACTGGAATTGCACCTCTCCTACCTTCAGAATACACAGCCCCACTCAACACATCAACTGGGCAATCGGTTGCAAAGGAAACGTCACTTCCTCCGGCAATCAATACACAGGCAGCCCTGGTGTCACACAATCTACCAACAACTTCATTGCCGGTATCCAATACTTATACGATAAACAATTGGCCGATCGCTTAAATACTTCTGTACCTCCCAATCCGGTACCTGATAACTTGGCAAAAGGGAAACCGGTTACAG
This sequence comes from Cytophagaceae bacterium, assembly GCA_029237685.1. GTDB lineage: Bacteria > Bacteroidota > Bacteroidia > Cytophagales > Cytophagaceae > JACMQM01. The sequence goes on from JAQZBV010000005.1 coordinate 12,194, forward strand.
TCTCTTCTACAGAAGCAAACACTAATGTTTCAACAGCCGCGAGCAATGTAACAGACGGAAGCTATGAAACAAGATGGGCATCTGTTTTCGCGGACCCACAATGGTTGTCTGTTGACTTGGGTGCAAACTACACCATCAACCGTGTGAAAATCTCATGGGAAACAGCGATGGCTTCAGCTTATGAAATTCAAGTGTCAGCCAATGGAACGTCAGGCTGGACAACCATTAAATCGGTTACAGGAAATACTGCTGCCAAAAACGATCAAACCGGTTTGTCCGGCACAGGCCGCTACCTGAGGATTTATGGTACTTCCAGAACAACCCTTTATGGATATTCTATTTTTGAATTGGAAGTATATGGTACAGCAGCCACTAATGTTGCGCCTGCTGTCAGCCTAACTGCTCCGGCTTCAACAGATGCATTCACGGCTCCGGCAGCCGTTACCATCGCTGCCAATGCTGCAGACACAGACGGCACCATCAGTAAAGTAGATTTCTATAACGGAACAACTTTATTGTTCAGTGATGCGACGGCACCATACAGTTATACCTGGACCAATGTAGCAGCCGGTACTTATGCCATCACAGCAAAAGCAACCGATAACTCCGGTGCGACTGCCACTACTCCTGCACTAAGCATTACAGTTGCTCCTGCCCCTCCACTTTGTCTTCCGGTATCAGCCAGCGGCGACGATGGAAATATTCCAGGCAATGTACTGGACAACAACACCGCGACAAGATGGTCTGCCAACGGTGACGGACAATGGATACAATTCTGTCAGGGAACAGCCCTAAACGTAAGTGGTGTACAAATTGCTTTCTATTCTGGAAACGTCCGTCAAAGTATGTTTGATGTTCAACTTTCACAAGATGGTTTGATATGGAGCAATGCATTAACCAACGCTAGAAGCAGTGGAACATCCCTGGCGCTAGAGAACTTTACTTTTGCTTCGCAATCAGCAAAATTTGTTCGAATCTTGGGTCATGGCAATACTGTCAATACATGGAACAGTTTTACCGAAGTTAAAATACTAACCGGCGAACCTCCGGTAAATCAACTTCCAACAGTTACTCTTACTGCTCCTACAAATAATGCCTCGTTCAACGCACCGGCAGCTCTAGCGATCACAGCGACCGCTGCAGACGCTGATGGTTCCATTGCTAAAGTTGAATTCTACAATGGCACTACTTTATTAGGAACGGATAATACTTCTCCCTACTCTTATACATGGACCAATGTCCCAGCAGGTACTTATAACATCTCTGCTAAAGCCACAGACAATAGCGGTGCATCGGTAACCTCAGCTGCTGCTGTAAAAGTAAACACTGTGGTAGTGACAAATCCTTGTTCAAGCTTACCGGTATACAAAGAAAACGGCGGTTATGCAGCAGGCGGAAAAGTTCAAAACGCGGGTAAACAATACCAATGCAAACCTTATCCTTATTCAGGATGGTGCAATGGCTCAGCTTGGGCCTATGCTCCTGGTGTAGGTTCTTACTGGGCGGATGCCTGGACATTAGTAGGCTCTTGCACCGCAAACCGTGAAGCAAACGATGCAGCTGTTAATGAATCGTTACTGACCAACGCTCCTAACCCATTTACCGCTTCTACTCGCTTAACCGTAGTAGTAAGTGAGTCAGGAAATGTTTCTGTAGCCATTTACAACAAAGCAGGCTTGATGGTTAAAACCGTAACAGAAGGATTTCTCCCTACCGGCACGTATGAATTCACCGTAGACGCATCCGATCTACCGGCAGATTTATACCTTGTAAAATACACGACAGAAAGCGCAGTCATCACTAAAAAAATCATCCGCGCTCAGTAAAATATACCCATTCAAAAAAGGACAATGCCGAAGCGATTGTCCTTTTTTTTTGCCTTATCGTTTGACCTTGCTGAGTATTCTTTTCCGCATTTCGGGCATATAAAAAACATCTCCTGTTGGAGCATTATTCCTTTCTAGCTGAAAACCTTTCATTTACTTTTCTCCCAAACAAGGTCCGATCCTTGTCACGATATAGGTGTATAAATCCATCATGCAATGAAAAAGTATTTGATGCCCTTTGCCTTTATTTCCTTCCTATTCTTCTACGGTTGTTTCTTTTTACTGTTGATTGGAAGTTATACAACCAAAACTATAATTCCTTCCTCTAAAAATAAGCCTGATTACTCGAATTCATCTTCATCAAACCAGAACGCTCAGCAATCATCTTCCGCTTTTTTATCTTCAAAATAATATCCGCACCCATTCGGTTAACGTTTAAACGTATAATATTAAAGCTCGAATCACTCGGAGTTTAGACGTTACACAATAGAATTTTCGAATAAGAATAGTATATTAAAATAGTGATTAACCATTCACCGCAAAATCAGCTATGAAAAAACTACTCATTATTCTTATTTCACTCTCCCCTTTTCTCGCCCAGGCACAAGGCTTTCAGGTGAACCTGCAGGGGCAAAAACAGCAGGCGATGTCAAGTGCAGGCACGGGTTTAGCCCTTGACGAAGCGAGTGTGTTTTTTAACCCGGGTGCTGTTTCGCACCTGGAAAAAAATGGTGTAAGCGTAGGTGTAAGTCCAACCATTGCACACTCAACCTTTCAATCCACCAGCAATCAATCACAAGCAAGATCAACTTCTCCGGTAAGTACTCCTTTTACCGCTTATTCGGTATGGGGACCGGAAGAAAGTAAACTAAAATTCGGACTCGGCATCTATACGCCCTTTGGAAGTACGATACAATGGGAAGACGGATGGTCGGGTCGTTTCCAACTAACCAGACTTCAGCTCTTTTCAGTTTTCATTCAACCCACAGTGAGTTATAAAATCAGCGACAAAGTCGGAATCGGGGCCGGGTTTGTTTATGGTATAGGTAAAATCGATTTGAGAAGAGACCTTCCCGTTGTAGATGCGAATGGAAATTATGGTAACGCTAAATTGACAGGTAATGCTAACGGTATAGGATTCAATGCCGGTATTTACCTGAAGCCTATTGAAAAATTATCGATCGGTATTACCTACCGTTCGAGAGTGGACATGAAAGTAAATAAAGGCAACGCGGAATTCAACGTGCCTTCTTCGCTATCTTCTAATTTTCCGAACGGGGGGTTTAGTTCTTCATTACCCTTGCCAAGAGTCATCACGTTAGGAGTAGGATTCAGAGCCACCGATAAGTTGCTCCTTGCTGCAGATGTGAACTTCATTGGTTGGTCTGCCTACAAGGAATTGGCTTTCGATTATGAAAACAATACCTCTACCTTGCAAGACACCAAATCAGAACGTAACTACAAAGACACTTATGCTTTCAGACTAGGGGGTCAGTACAGCATCAAAGAAAACTTTCATGTGCGTGCAGGCGTAGCCTACCAATTGACTCCGGTGCAAGACGGCTATGTCACGCCGGAACTTCCGGATGCGAATAAAATGAATTACTCTGTCGGTGTAGGATATACCTTTGCAGAAAAACTCACGGTAGATGCCTCCTTCACGTTCGAAGATTTTGATAAACGAACGGACACGAACAAAGAAACTAACTTCAGTGGAAGTTATAAAACATACATCGCCATTCCTGGTATTTCTCTTTCTTATAACTTCTAACATTGAGCACCATGAAAAAGATATTCTCTAGAACGTTATATACCATTGCATGCATCAGCTTAGCTTTTTCTTGCAAACCCAAACTTGAAACACCGGCTATAGATAAAGGGAGTTTAAATCTTACTACTTATGTTGCCATAGGAAATTCCATTACAGCAGGCTATGCGGACAACGCTCTCTACCGCAACGGCCAGGAAAATTCTTACGCCAAATTGCTAGCGGAGCAATTCCAATTAGCCGGAGGTGGCGCTTTTAAAATTCCTTACGTAGATCCTAACTCTGTAGGAATAGGATCTACCGGCGGTGCCAGACTTGCACTTACATACGTAACGGATGCATGCCAAGGAACATACCTTACACCTAGACCAGTAGAGGCTTCAGGAGACGTTACCATTTTTGCTTCTGTATATGCCGCACAAGGCCCTTTTAATAGTTTCGGAGTACCAGGAGCAAAATCCTTCCATGTACCGTTTGCAGGATATGGTAATAGTGCCAACGGAGTTGGCAACTATAATCCTTTCTTCACACGAATGGCTGCTGACGAAGCCACATCATCGATGTTGACCGATGCACTGGCACGCAATCCAACCTTCTTCAGTCTATTCATTGGGAACAATGACGTCTTGCTTTATGCATTAAGTGGAGGAGCACAAGATGCCATTACACCGACAGGAACATTCGATGCCAGTATCGATGCTACGGTAAATGCATTGACAGCTGTTAGCCCACAAGGTGTAATTGCAAACGTACCCGATATTACATCGCTCCCTTATTTTACTACCGTTCCTTACAATGGATTAGTTCTGGATGCCACTCAAGCAGCTGGCTTAAATGCTCTGCATGCAGGATCAGATGCCAGTTTCCATGAGGGTGCTAATGGATTTCTTATTGCTGACGCCGCAGCTACAGGAGGGAAAAGGAATGCCGTAGCAGGAGAATTCATTCTATTGAGTACGCCTCAAAATGATTTGAAATGTACTGGATTAGGATCGCAAACAGCCCTTCCTACTCAATATGTATTGACGGCGACGGAAGTAGCCGCTATTCAAGCGGCTACCATACATTATAACAATAAACTAAAAACTGTTGCGGAAGCCAAGGGATTAGCTTTCGTTGATGCCAATGCCTTCCTTAAATCAGCCATTAAAGGCATTACATTCGACGGCATAAATGTCAGCACAACATTTGTATCGGGCGGAGCATTTTCTTTGGACGGTGTACACCTCACACATTTGGGAAATGCCCTATTGACCAACGAATTCATACGATCTATCAATGCGAAATATCGATCGACTATTCCTGAAGTGGACATCACAAAATACCACGGTGTAGTATTCCCATAATAAGAGTCCTCTGTTCTTATACAAGCCCATCATCTTACTCAGGTGATGGGCTTGTTGTTTTGTAACCACCGGTATTGTATAACACCGTCCTTTTACTTAATTTGTAGGACAGCTCTATAGATTACCCATGATGAGATTTTCTTTCGTTGTCTTTCTCTTTTCTCTTCTTTCGCAAGCCTCACAGGCCCAGACATCCAATGCACTGGGTATTTATACCATCAAAAATTTCGCGGCAAAAACCTACGAAATGCATCCCCGCAATTTTTACATCATGCAGGATAAACGCGGCATCATGCATTTTGGCAATGAATACGGCCTCATGGAGTACGATGGAAATTATTGGCAAAACACACACCTTACCAATGGTACAAGCGGCTATTCTCTTGCACAGGATAAAGAAGGCAAACTGTATATTGGCTGCGATAATGAATTGGGCTATCTGAGTTATGATTCTTCAGGTACTACTCGCTATCAATCACTCTACGACAAAATCCCGGCAAAAGAAAAAACACCGGAGAGCTTTTGGGAAGTCATAGCTGACGACAATACCATTTACTTTTTTTCCTCCTCTAAAATATTCGTATACCGCAATGGTAAATTCAGCAGCATCGTACCACTCACCACCAATGGGCGATTGCTTTACGCCAAAAAAATAGGGCCTACGCTTTATGTGCACGAAGAGGGAGTAGGTTTGCTTAGCCTGAAAAATGATAAACTCTCTTTAGTCAATGGAGGCGCTTTACTGAAAGGAGCAACGATCAAAGCCTTGCTGGCTCATGGAGCTAACAACTTGCTCATTGTAGAACAGAATAAAATAAGCCTATTTGACGGAAGCAGCATCAAGGCTTTCCCCGGCAATGCGGCTGCACTTCTTCAATCTCACACCATCAGTCATTGTATTGAACTATCAGATAAAAATCTATTGGTGGCAACACGTGACAATGGCTTTTACATTGTGAATGCTCAAGGAGACGTACTCAAAAACATCAACATGCAAAATGGCTTGCAAAGCAATGACATTCACTATGCGTACTTAGATAGTTTCGGAGACCTTTGGCTTGCTTTAGACAATGGTATCGCCTACTTAGAAATAAACAGTCCCTTCTCTTTTATCGGTTATTCTTCCGGTGTACCGGGTATGGGCTATTCATCGGTGTTGTTTGATAACAAATTATACCTGGGTACTTCACAAGGTTTATTTTATACCGATTGGAACACTCGCTTTGTAAAAAGCAGTATTAAACCCGTGAAAGGCATTGACGGTCAAGTATGGAATCTATCTGTTGTCAATAACACGTTGATGTGTTGTCAAACCAGTCAATTGTTTCAGGTCAAAGGAGACCAGGCCACAAAAATTGCAGGCCCCTACAGTGACGATGACATTTGGAAATTTTCTGCTCTATCTCTATACCCAGGCTACGCCATCAAAGGAACCTATACCGGTTTTGAATTGTACACCTTTCAAAATAACAGCTGGAAATATGTACGAAAGCTAGAGGGCTTTAATGAATCCTGTAGAGTATTTGTCGAAGACTCAAAAGGTATCCTTTGGGTTTGTCACGGTAATAAAGGGGTCTACCGCATCCAATTATCCAGTGATTTGCAGCGCATAGAAAAAGCAGAGAACTACAATACACTCCATCATTTTGCACCGGATTTTTTTCTGGATGTTTCCATCGTCAATCAGCATGTCGTGTTTGCTTCACAGATGGGAGTATACAGACTGGATGCTTCTGAGAAAAAACTCATCAAGGACGAAGAGCTTGAAAATATTTTTGGCAAAGACCGCTACATCAACAAAATTACGCAGTACGGCAACGGCGACATCTGGCTCTTCCCAGAAAGTGATTTGTATTTATACCGAAAAATATCCGATACGGAATACAAAACAGAACACAACATCTTGCACAAATTAAGCGGAAGTCTGGTTGGGAGCTATGAGTTTGTGATGCCACTGGGACAGGACCTTTCTATCATCGGTTCCCAGGAAGGTTTTGTATTGTTCCATACGCATTATAAAAGTAAAAAGACACAACCTTTTCATGTGCTGGTAAGACAAGTAGAAGCCAATTTTCAAAATGACAGTCTTCTGTTTGGAGGAAATTATACCCAAACCAACGGCGCCACTTCGCTGATGCAGCAACGTGTAAGCGAATGGGACTATACGTTAAACTCCTTGCGCATCAGTTTCTCTGCTTTGTTCTATGAAGGCTCAGAAAAAATTACCTATCAATATGCCCTGACACCGGCAGGTGTAAAAACGAAGAACTGGTCAGGATGGACCGACAATACACAAATCGTTTTGTCTAATTTATCGGAAGGAGAATATTCATTCCATATCAAAGCCAAAAACATTTACGGTGTCATCAGTGAAGAAAGTGTTTATACTTTCCGCATACTTCCGCCCTGGTATCGGTCAGCCTTTGCTTACATGCTGTATGCCCTGCTGATCGCCGCACTATTGTTTGTGGCAGGGAAATACATCGTGTACCGTTTTAAAAGACAAAAAGAATACCTCGAAAAACAAAAAAATGCGGCGCTCGCGCTCATGGAACAAGAACACCTTACAGAAATTCTGAGGAAAGAAAAAGAATTGATCGCGATCCGCAACCAACAATTGGAAGAAAATGTCATTCAGAAAAATAATGAGCTGGCTTCGATGGCCACTATGCTCAATCAAAAAACAGAATTCCTCGTTTACCTGAAAGAGAAATTCAAAGACGTAGACAATGATGCCTTACAGGTAAATACCAAACTATTTAAAGAGGTAGTTAAAACCATTGATCAGCATTTTGACTTTGATGATAACTGGTCAAATTTCCAGGTGCATTTTGACCATGTGCACCACAACTTCTTGCAACGTCTCAGGGAAAAACATCCTAAGCTGGATCAAAGCTGGTTGTTATTGTGCGCCTATATCCGAATGAATAAATCCAATAAGGAAATAGCCACTCATATGAATATTTCTGTCGCTGCCGTTGAAAAAAGAAGGTACAGGCTAAAAGAAAAACTCGATATAGACAGTGACAATAAGTTGGTTGATTATATCCTCAATTTTTAGGTTTTTGATAAACTACACTACGACTAAAGAGCGAAGAAAGAAGAGCGCCGTAATTTCGCTTTTCTTTCTTCGCTCTTTATTGAAGTGTTTTTCAACCCTTTAATTCTGCTTCCATCCACTTTTTGACCGACTTGTCCTGATGATGTCCAGTTACAAATGGGCCTCTGTCCTTCATTTGTCTAAGCGAAATTGTTCATCATCACCTAGCCTGTTTGTATTATTGTTGAAGCGAATCAGAGCATCATCTGCTCCAGTAAGATTACTCTGAAAGCCCAACGGCAGGAACATTGTTTCTTTTCAATCAACGCAAACAATCTCCTGCCGTTTTTAATTTTTCTACTAAACATAGAAAGAAGGATCCATCCTATTGTACTTACTAAAATACGAGAAAAACGAAAGGGTATCAGATGCATCTGATACCCTTTTTTCATACCCCACCTTTTCTTTTAAACGGTTGTTGTTGTTTGCTTTTTTCTCAATACCTCTTCCGCCGCAGCGATGACTGCTTCAGGTGAAATCGCATTGATGTTGGGATTATAATCCAGTGATAAGAACGTATTGTATTCTCCTTTATCCTTTACCAAAAGTTGAACATCTGCGGGACAAATGAATTTACCTTTAGCATATATCTCTTTAGGATACGGAGCGAAGCGGCCGTAGTTTTCTCCCATGAATACACAGATCGCTTCTTTGTCTAAAGCTGCAGCCATGTGAATAGACGCCGAATCATTGGTAACCAATAATTCCGAATGCTTGATCAGATTGGCGAGATCCAGCAGAGAAGTTTTGCCGGTAAGATCAATCAATTGTTTTTGAACCGACACATCAACACCCGCTATGATCGCATTCGCGTGCTTATTGTCCTTCTTACTTCCGGCCAGTACGACAGTGAAATTATACTGATGAATCAGATAATTGGCTACTTGCGCAAAGTTTGAAGTATGCCATCTTTTCAGATACGCACTGGAACCTGGAAAGAAAACAACATACGGTTTTTCGGGGACGCTCTGATAAGAGTGAGAAGGAGAAAAAAGTGTTCTCCATTCAAAATTAGTAATCGGTGTATCTAAAAACAGTTCAAACATTTCTTTATAACGATAGATTTCAAACAAGTCAGGATGACTGGTATGGATCAACACATTGAAAGGTTCTATAGTGGTCAATGTCTCAAGTGAAGAAGGAGAGAATTTTATCTTCTCTTGTGCCTGTATCTTCGAAATAAAAAATAATTCTGTATAAGGATCTCCGGAATAGACCGGATAAAAGAGCGTGCTAAACCCCCTGGATAAAATGCTTTTGATCGTGCGTGATCTATACCCAAGATCCTTGAATAGTTTATCAAAAGAAATCCATATCATTTCATCGTAATACTCTGCATCCAATGTTTCGGCGACATTCTTCCAGGTGATATTGCCAATGAGTATGATTTTAAAATTTTTGTATTTTTGACTCTGTTTGATGTAAGGCAAAAAATTTCTGAATAGAATATAATCGCCGATGAAATCATTCTTTATGATCACTAAGGTGTTGTCCTCTGTTTTCACGCGTTTCCCCGAGCCAAAATCTGTCAAGCTATAAACCATCTGACTTATGATTTGCTTGAATTTTTTACGTAATTTTTTGAATGGGGACATCTATTCTCTGTTTTTGAGCTCTTTTCCGACAGTCCTTAGACGAATAAGCTTGAATTATATTTTAATTTGCCAGTGATTTGTTCATGGCATCGTTGTTGTTTGTAGCTTCAAAGGAAATCTCGTTTTATATCCCTGATAACAAAACCCATTGGTTTCCTGATAAATAGTGAAAAGATTTGCTAATCCATCCTTTTGTAGCCCAATATGATGGATTTGAGGCAATTTTAAAGCCAAAATGAGTTAAAAAAAAGGAATAAACTACAAAAAAGGCACAGACTTGAGTTTAAGGAAGATTGTCTTTTTTTTTAAAACCCGAATCTTTTTATCAACACAAACCGTTATATTTGTAATAATGAAAGCCGTATATCGTTACATAGCGTTTCTATTTTTCGTGCTTCTGGCTACCGGGGTATTTGCCCAGGATAATAAGCCGGCATTCCGAGTTGCGCCAAACCCGGCGGACGATTATATCGAATTGTTTTTTGAATCGGACAACACCACGCCATCTGCTATCCGTGTATTTGACTTGATTGGCAATCAGGTAAGCTCTATTACCGTGCCTGCTAACAATACGCACCCCATCAAAATCGAAACGGCTACATTGAAACCTGGTGTTTATTTCCTGAGTGTTTATACATCCTCTGGAAGAATCGAAACATTGAAGTTTCTTAAAGTTCGTTAATCCATCAAAATCCTGTTTTTCCTGTCAGGCATCAAGCGCTATTGCATAGCGTATACTCTGCTTTTACAAAATTAAGCCATTTCTTATTTGAAAAGTAAGGCAAAAACTGCATCTTCTACTGCACAAGCAATCTTAATTGTTAGACACGGCTATGAAAACAATAGTATCTCTTTTGCTCGTATTCTGCTGTTATACACTGAAAGCTCAGATCACTACAGCGCAAATTAAAAATGATCTTGCCGGTAAAGAATGGAAAATCGTCAAGTACGAAACCTTTGGTGTAGAAGAAGAACCCAAACCAGAACAACTCAACGATAAGTTCATCTTGAATAAGGACATGACCTTTTTCATTGTTGAAAATAGCAAAGAATACCTGGGCACGTGGACTGCAGCAGCAGGCAAAGTAAGTTGCACAAGTAAAACAGGCGAGTGGAGCCGGACTTACAAAGTAATTACCCTGGCAGAAAAAACAGCGGCAATCGAATACCAGGATCAGGATTTGACCAGGACTCTGTACCGATTGGAAACGAAGTAGAAGAGTATTGAAGTGAAAGATAAAAGTATAGATGATATCGTTCAATTTCTGCAAGAAAAAATAGGCGTTGAAAATTATTTGTAATTGACCATTGGCAAGGAAATCTATGTGCTATAGGATTGACAAATAAATTCAAACAAAAGCTGGTTTACATTTCGATGTATAACTAGAAAAAATAGGAATGCTACATTGAATTGGAGACTTCATCAAACATAGAATTGGATGAATTTGAAGTCAATAAACTATCGACAATGCAAACACAAATGATTTGAAAAAATTGTCAGAAAATACCCCTCGCTATAATCATTAATTTTTTTGGGGCGTTTCCCTTCGGGCCGCGCTTTCGCCACTCGCTTTCCCGCTGAAAAAGCGGGAAGAGCTCAGACAATGGCTCAATCGCTAGCGCATGACGTTATTCAAACTTTTTGTCCTTCAAGGCCATGATGCGTTGAAACGATTCATTCACACGCGCCTCACTGATCTCACCTGACCTGACTAGTTTCATAAGGATAGCATGTATCTCTGTGGCAGTGGTGCGGTAAGACTGCGTTACATTATTTCCAAACACCAATACATCTACACCTGCAAGGATGGATAATTTGATGGCATTTTCCAAGCCGTAACTTTTGCTGATCGCATGCATTTGCATGTCATCTGAAAAAATAACCCCATCAAACCCAAGCACGCCGCGTAGAATATCCGTCATGATTACTTTTGAAAGTGTAGCGGGTAAACAGGTTGTATCCAATCTGCAGTTGATGATGTGTGCTGTCATGACTGCATCGCATGAGCCGGAGCGTATGACTTCTTTGTAAGGTAATAACTCTATGAATTGCCATTGCTTGGTAATGTCTGTAATCCCATAATGCGAATCGGTAGCAGAACTACCATGCCCAGGAAAATGTTTGATGACCGTTTTGATTCCATACTCATGATGTGCTTTGATGCAAGCTTTTGCATGAGCAGAGACAAGTACAGGATCTGCACCAAAACTTCTCTCTACTTTTGCGATCACAGGATTATTGACATTCAAAGCCAGGTCTACATCCGGAGCAAAGTTAAGGTTGATCCCAACTTCAGACATCAAAGCCGCCAATTGCCTGTTGTAAAAAATAGTAGAGTCTAAATTATTGAGCTTGCCCAGGTATCCCGCAGAAGGCATCCTGATCATTCCATATTTTTCCTTCAATCGATGTACCTTACCGCCCTCTTCGTCTATGCTGATGAACAAAGGGATCTTTGCCAATGCCTGCAAGTCAAGGCTCATCTTCTTCAGCATTTCCTTAGCATACGTAGCGTTTATATTTTTCTCAAAATAAATAATTCCGCCTGTCTTGCCGCTGCTGATCTCTCCTCTCAATGCATCTTTTTCCTCGATCAACTTGCGATCATTGATGCCCATCATGATCATCTGACCTACTTTGTACTCTAAAGAAACATCCGCGTACTGCGTTTTCTTTTTTACAGAAGTCTGCTGTTCCGTTGGCTTCTTTTCTTCCTTCTCACTTTCTTTTACCTGTTTCTTCTCTGTACTCAACGCCGTGCTTTTTACCGGCTGTTTGGGTTGACAAGCATATGCCAGAAGAACACAAAAAATAAAAACAAGTAATTGACGGAACAAATGCATAGGGTTTAGTTTGTTTAACCTTAAATCTTATTAGGAAGTTAAACAGCTAAAATACTCGAATTTTAAGTTTAAAGAGAATAAAAAGACAAATAAAATCATACTGCTCTCCCTTCTCAAACATACCTGTTCCCTTCGACTGAAAAAATCTATACCCTATAATTCTCTAAAAGAGACTGTCTGATGTAATGACACGTTGAATGATGGGCAATAACTACACACCACACATGGTTGAACAATTTGCTCAATTTTAATTTTTTTTATTTTCCCTGTAAGACCTCTCCTCTGAATCACTACTATACTAAAGCATGTACCAGTATGCTTATGACTACTAAACAATCAACAGCTATGAACACATTTACAAGTCAACTTCTTCGCAGAAATCATTTTCTGCATCGGACATCCAATGGTATTAGAAAAGTGCTTTTAATACTTTCACTTGCCATGATTACCATGGCTACAGCCTTCGCGCAACAATCCCAAAATCTGGGATCTGTGGATGATTTCAAAAATCAGCTTAGCTCTTCTAAAAACCATCGCGGCATGCAGCCTCAAATTCAAACGACTGATGCGACCTTTCCGGCTGTGCTCAATCGAAGCATGAAGGTGAATGGTGTAGAAACATTAGTCGGTGAATTAAAAGAAATTCTGGGATCACATTTTATGTTTACGATCATGGATGGTAAACTGGAAGGTTTATTATTAATTCCTGCACTTAAAAAATCCTACCGATTTTATACCGCTGCCAGCGGAAATGTAAAGGTAGAAGCGACAGACATCAATGGCGTAATCTGTACTGACTTTAGTAAGTTTCAGGATTCCAATACTAAACTCGGAGTTATTGCGGAAGCCGTGCCTCCTCCCACTTCCGATGTATACAAATTACAAAGTTTAGCCGGCGCGAACGCCGTGGCTTACCTGGATTTTGACGGCGAGGTTTCTACTACTAGCTATTGGAACGGTGGAAATACCATCAATGCACAACCCGGCAATTTTACGGAAACAGACATCATCAACATCTTCAATTTAGTCAGTGAAGATTATCGTCCGTTCAAAGTGAACATCACTACTGATCTTGCGGTATTCAACGCAGCGCCAGTGAATAGAAGAATGCGCTGTATTTTCACACCCAATGATATTGCCGCACCCGGATCCGGTGGTGTAGCCTACCTGAAATCTTTCTCTTGGAACAATGATACTCCATGCTGGGTATTTAACAGTGGATCGAAAGCTGCAGGTGAAGCGGCTTCGCACGAGCTTGGACATGCATTTGGCTTGGCACACGATGGCAGAACAAACCCCGCGCAAGATTATTATACAGGTGCAGGCATCTGGGCTCCAATCATGGGAGTCGGTTATTCAAAAGGTTTAGTACAATGGAGCAAGGGAGAATATCCCAATGCCAGCAGAACGGAAGACGATGTCGCCATCATTGCTAACAGTACGAATGGCTTCGGTTATAAAGCCGATGAAGACGGAGGCACACCAGCCACAGCAAAAACATTGACCATCGTTGCAACAGGCACAGTAACGGGGTCGCAGAACTACGGCATCATTACCACAAGAACAGATGTTGATGTTTATTCTTTCACCACTTCCGGTGGAGCAGTTACACTCACTGCCGCACCTGCCACCACCTATGCCAATTTGGATATTATTTTAACACTCACTAATTCTTCCGGAATTACAGTAGCTTCAGCAAATCCAACAGCCACAGCATCGGGTAGTCAAACCGGTACAAATCCTTTAACCGGTTTATCCGCTACAATCAGTACGACACTAGCTGCCGGAACTTATTACCTGCAGGTCGACGGTACAGGCCAGGGTGATTTGACAACCGGCTATTCGGATTATGCTTCTTTAGGAGAATATAGAATTTCCGGAACAGTGCCGGTAAGCACTACCAATCAGCCACCGGTTGTTGCAATCACATCACCTGCTGCTAATAGTACTTTTACAGCTCCCGCTACTATAACCATTACCGCTACCGCAACAGACGATGGCAGTGTGACGAAAGTAGATTTCTACAACGGCACTACATTGTTAGGTTCTGATGCCACAAGTCCTTATAGTTTTACCTGGACCAATGTAGCCGCCGGCAACTATACGATCAATGCCATAGCAACAGACAATCTTAATGCTGTCAGTACCACAGCAAGTATAGCGGTACAAGTCACCAACACCAATCAAGCTCCTGTTGTAGCCATCACTTCTCCTGCCAATAATGCAACTTTTGCAGCTCCAGCTTCTATAACCATCAACGCTGCAGCTTCGGACGATGGTTCTGTAGCGAGAGTTGATTTCTACAATGGAGCTACCCTCTTAGGATCTGATACAACAAGTCCATACAGTTTCTCCTGGACAAATGTTGCAGCCGGTACGTATACCATCAATGCCATTGCCACAGACAATCTGGGATTGACCGGTAATACAGCGAGCATAACAGTTACGGTGGCCAATACCAATCAACCGCCAATCGTTGCCATTACTTCCCCGGGCAATAACGCGACCTTTACAGCGCCCGCCAGCATAAGCATTACAGCTACAGCTTCTGACAATGGTTCTGTGGCCAAGGTAGAATTTTACAACGGAACTACTTTCTTAGGGAGTGATGTGACTAGTCCCTATACCTTTACATGGGCAAATGTAACAGCAGGTACTTACACCATCACGGCTAAAGCTACGGATAACCTGGGAAGCAGCAGTACTGCTTCCATTACTGTGAATGTCATCACACCGCCGGCAAGTGTTGTTACCGTTTACAAAGATTGCAATTTCAGTACAAGCGGATACGCTGTGCCATTGGCTGTTGGTAATTATACGCTGACGCAACTCAGAGCATTGGGTATTCTTAATGATGACATTTCATCTTTAAGAGTGCAAAGCGGTTATGAAATTGTTTTGTACAGAGACGACAATTTTACAGGAAGTGCGCTCATCGCCAGATCAAATGTTTCCTGCTTGGTAAACAACAACTTCAACGATGCAGCTTCTTCAGCAAGAGTAAGACTATCTACTGCAGCAGCGGAGGCCGTCATTAGCACAGAACCGGTTGAAAAATCCTTCAGTGCATTTCCTAATCCTGCAGATCAATGGGTTACTATAGCCTTTCACAACATTGACCAAAACACGATTACATTAACTGTATTAGACAGCTACGGAAATCAAGTCGGATCAATCGATGTAAAAGATGGAGGACAACTTGATGTCTCTCGTTTGCCAACGGGAATATATTCCTTGAGAGCCTTTGCTGATCAGAAGTTACTGATCACAAAAATTATAGTACGATAAATTCTATTGAAAATAAAAAAGGTGACTTCGTAAAAAGAGGTCACCTTTTCTTTTATAGCGTTTGCTTTTAATTTTGATGCAGGCTAAATCCATTACCATCAGGATCGGTCACTTGCGCAAATTTGCCCCAAGGTGTTTGATCGATTTCACTTACGCTTACTCCTTTTGAAAGGAAAAACGCTCTCTCTTTTTCAATGTCATCTGTAGCAATGACCAGACCTTGCAAATTACCTGCAGCCATTTTCGGGAACCAATTGACCAGTGTAATAGAAGGGCCGCCACCAGGCAAACCCAGTTGTATCCACAAAGCATCACCCATTGGTGCTTCTGTGATCAAGTTAAATCCTATGCTCAAATAAAAGGCTTTTGCCCTTTGCTGATCTGTTACGGGAACAGATATGATTTCTATCGCTCTCATTCCTTTTGTTTATTTTTCCAAAATCACTGTAATACCCTGCCCACCAGCTGCACAAACGGAGATGAATCCTTTGCCGGAGCCTTTTTCGTGCAAGAGTTTTGCCATCACAGCCAACAGTCTTCCACCTGTTGCGGCAAAAGGATGTCCTGCCGGGATGCTGCTTCCGTGCACGTTCAACTTTGACCGATCAATAGCACCGAGTGGTTTATCAAAACCAAATTGCTTCATCAACTCCGGACTTTGCCATATTTTAAGGGTAGCCAATACCTGCGCGGTGAACGCTTCGTGTATTTCATAAAAATCAAAATCCTGTAAGCTTAATCCGGCTTTCGCCAACATGCGTGTAGCGGCATACACAGGAGCCAGTAATAAATTTTCTTTGTGTTGAATATATTCTACTGCAGCCAGTTCAGCGTGTGTCAGGTAAGCCAAAACTGGTAAGCCTTTTGCTTTTGCCCATTCTTCGCTGGCCAACAAAATACAGGAAGCACCATCTGTCAAAGGCGATGAATTACCGGCGGTCAATGAACCATTGAGTTTATCAAAGGCTGGTTTCAACTTTGACAATTTATCCAAACTTGTATCCGCGCGCAAATTGTTGTCTCGTTTCAACCCCAGGTAGGGAGTGATCATGTCGTCAAAAAAACCGGCCTCGTAGGCCTTAGTCATTTTCTGATGACTTTCTAAAGCAAACTGATCTTGCGCTTCTCGACTAATGCTGTAATGTTTGGCGGTATACTCTGTATGTCCACCCATCGAGAGGCCTGTACGAACTTCAGAATTAGCCGGAACAACAGGGGTGAAATCTTTCAAACGGATTTTGAGGAATTGCTTGATCTTACCCATCGTTGTTTTCTCTCTTCTAGCCGCTAATAATACCTGTCGCAAATTTTCTCCTAAAGCCAACGGTACATTACTGGAAGAATCCACACCACCGGCTATGCCTACTTCAATTTGACCCAATGCAATTTTATTGGCGATGTAAACAGCAGATTCAATACCTGTATCGCAGGCTTGTTGGATATCACAGGCGGGTGTGCGAGGATCGAGTGAGGTACTGAGTACAGACTCGCGCATGAGATTAAATTCATGGCTATGCTTGATGACCGCACCACCGGCTACTTCCCCAAGTAGTTGATTTTTCAGGCTGTAGCGTTCAATCAAACCGTTCAATACAGCGACCATCATGTCTTGGTTTGTAGCTTGTGCGTAAAACGTATTTTGTCTGGCAAACGGAATACGATTGTACCCTACGATAGCCACTTTGCGAGCAGTGATCTGTGTTGACATCATTCTATTGTTTTAGTGGTAACAATAAAAATTCAATAAAAGTTAACGAACTTGTTGAGCCAATATACGGATGTCGTTCGGATCAATGATTTTCTTTTTGTAACCCGATTTGGTCACTGCAATCATTGCTAATCCTAACTCTTTCAAGGTCGAAACGGTATTAGGGAAAAGCTTAAGCAATACCGGATACATCCAGGTCATGTACCTATAAAAATTATGTACTCGTTTTAATCCTTTCGTAGGATGAATGTAGCCGGGACGGAAAGCAAAGGATTGTTTGAAGGGTAAAGCGAAAATGTCATTTTCTGTTTTCCCTTTTACACGCGCCCACATGGATTTGCCTTTCTCTGTGCTGTCTGTTCCCGCACCGGAGACATAACAAAAGGTCATGTCAGGATTGAGTTTGCTCAATGTACCGGCTACGTGAAGTGTTAAAGTATGTGTTTTCTTAAAATACTCAGGCTCTTTCATTCCGATAGAAGAAACACCCAAACAGAAAAAACAGGCATTATAACCACTCAACAGACTTTCGATCGCAGAGAAATCAAAGAAATCGGTGTGAATGATTTCCTTCAGCTTAGGATGAGAAACTCCACAAGGCTTCCTATTGATCACGAGCACGGCTTCAACTTCTTGACTTTCCAGGCATTCATGCATCACGCCTTCGCCAACCATACCGGTGACACCTGTAATGATTGCTCTTATTTTAACTGACATAAGTTGCTTAATTGTTTGAAACTCGTGAATCAATATAGTGTAATTTCATAAAGCTGCTATTCGTTTGCGGTAGAACTATTTCTACAAATTGCGAAAGAAATAGGTGGTTTCCTCATTTGGGCATTCTAACCCAAGCGTATAATTGTTTAAACTTCCTTCGTGAAAAGGCGACTTATAGCATCTATAGCAGACTAAATAGTATGATCCGTTGAACATTTATGTTTTAACTGGTTTTCAGCTGGTTAATGGTTCTGATTTTGCTATAATCGCATAGAACTCATAATACAACTATGCTATTCCATCAAAGCGTAAAATTTGTTGCTTCCATTTGCCTCATCCTGTTATCATTTAGTCTTCCATATAAAGGTCTATCAGAAGGCACCAAACAATTGAGAAAAAGCAGCCAGGAGAAAAGTTGCCTGCAAATCTACGATAGAAGTGACAACAACGGTCCGCTCCGCAAGTTTGCCACTTATGAAGCAGATTCCTCCGAGCGATTATACTTTACCATCGCCAACTACCAGCAAGAGATTGTCTTATTTGGTTTTCAGCAAGCCATTTTTCATCAAGACCTATACGTCAGAATCAAAGACGCGCAAGGTCATGTGGTGTATGACCCTAAAAAAATCCCTGGTTCCGGCCAAGGATATATAGCCTCTTATAACCAAGCCGTAGCAGGTCCTTCTCTTTCTCCTTATATACATGCACCCGGCGGATACGATCCTTTTGTATTTAATCCTTTGCACAATGGAGATTACTACATGGAATTTAATCCCAATGATCCTTTATTGATTGCTCCTGCAGATTCACAGAAGTATAGACAGATCTTTGAGCTGTTCGATATTTCAGTCATCGACAAAAACACACATCTATCTATTGAGGGACGGCTGTGGTCAAGAGCATGGGACTTTACGACACAGGATTATGGCAATGCGTTTACCGCTGACTTGTTCATCTATGCTGACGATGGTATTGTAACCAAGGTTAATTTCAATGGCATGCAGCCTTATGGTTTTGTCGTATCCAGCAACAGCACCGGGACAAGAAATGATCTTGATCCTTACAGCAACCAACAATCTGTAGAAGGAAATAAAACCTACCCTCAATATAAAATTTTCTTGACCTATCCGGATAGTAATGTATTCCAATCGGGTCAACTGGGACTTCTTCTCAAAGGCATAACTGTCAAATGCACCACCGGTGGTTATTGTTTTTCATGCCGTGCCAGTTCGGCCGGCGTATTGGAATTGCTACTAGACCTTAATCACACACCCGGTTATCAACCGGGAAGTACCGATGTGCTGCTGAGTGCAACAGTAGAGGCTTCCGGAGAGATCTGCGTGCCATGGAATGGATTAAACGGTTTAGGTCAACCCTATCATAGCGATTCTGCTTTTCTTGTTATCGCCAACTTTAGAAAAGGTCTAACTCATTTACCTTTATACGATGTTGAGGGACATCCTAACGGTTATATCGTAGAAATGGTAGTGCCCGAATATAAAAAGTTAAAGTTGTACTGGGACGACAGTCAACTTCCCGAAGGCACCACTGAATCGGAAGGCTGTACACCTACGCTTACCGGAGAAGGCTGCCACCGCTGGAGCGGACCATTAGACAGCAATTCCATTATTGTAGACAGTGCATCTCAGCCTATGTTTGGAAACAACAGAACCATTAATACCTGGTGGTATGCCAATTTACAAACGGATACAAATTATGTAAGCATGCCTACTCCTCCTCCCATACAGATCACATCAGACCACCAGATCAAAGCGGACACCGCGCGGCTTTGTGAAAAAAGCAGTATACAACTATTTGCCTTATTTGGCGATCAGTATGCGCAATCGCCTCGTGCATGGTATATCGGCAATACCTTATTCTCCACCGAAGCATCACCTTCCTTATCTGGTCTGCAGCACGATACAGAAGTCCTTCTTCAAATGAAAGACCCTGTAAGCGGTTGCCTGGTGACCACAGACTATCTGATTGAAGTACGCAACATTTTTATACCGAATCTCATCACACCGAATGGTGATGGTAAAAATGACACGTTCGAAATCTTAAATGTTTTCCCACACACCTTCCTGGAAATCTATAATTCCTGGGGTTCTCCCATTTACAGAAACGATAACTACGACAACAATTGGGACGCGGCAGGCGTATCTGATGGAACCTATTTCTTTCAAATCAATTCCGGAGACCAATGCGGGAATGTCAATGGATGGCTTCAGGTATTGCGTTAACTGTTAAAGATACTTAGCTGTAAAATTCTGACAAGCATTATTCCACTCATTAATCAATGCCGTGCGTCTTTTATTCAATTCAGCGTTAGTGGTGTTAAAATCGTTGGAGGCTTTGTTGAATTCATCAATGAGTTTATTGTAAGCATTGATGTCATCGTTGGTCTTACTCTTATTGGCTTCGAATGCTTTCTTGCCTTTATCAAAGGCATCCTTTTTCGCGTAGAAATCAATGAGCTTTGCAAACTTGACATCTGCTTCTTCCTTATAAAAATTAACCAATTCCGTAGCCGCTCCGCGAATGGAATTGTCATTTCCTCTGAATGGTTTTATCGCTTTTAGTTTAGCCTGACTTTCCGCGCTGACTTTAGACAAGGTCACTTTGTTTTGCTCAAGGGCGGCCAAGTCTCCTTTATTCATGGCATCTAATACATACAACTCTTGCTTGTAAGGCTTGAAAAAGATCAAATAGACTTCATTGTAATGTCCGTATACTTCATCAGCGATCGCCAGTTGTTGTGTGATTTTATCCTTCTCTCCTTCTTTTATGGTTACATTGTTTTCTTTGGCAAAAGCATCATAGGTATCAGACACCAGTTGAGAAGAACTTTCCATTTTATCACTGGCGATCTGCTTCGCTTTAATGTAAGCCTCCATGGCATCGTACGAACTTTCTGCAATATCTTCCAGGTCCATAATCTTGCCGTAATCTTCTTCGATAACAATTTTTTGAATTTTCAAAAAAGACAATACCGAATCTTTCAGGTATGTTTTTTTATTAAATGCAGGAAGTCTGTTTACATTTTTAATAGAGGCGTCAATTTGTTGAATCAACTCTAATCTCCTCTTATTGATCTTACCTGCATTGCGATTATTGGCTGCCGCTTTGGTATAATCCCATGTCGCGGTCTGTATCGCTTTAAATTCTGTACCCATCTTATTCATGTATTCTACAGCAGAACCTGCGTCTTGCGCCAATACAAGGGAAGAACTAAATAAGAGTCCTATGATCAAAGTAAAAATTGCTTTCATTGTTTGTGTAATTTATGGTTGACGGATATAATCAGATAAAATATTTAAAGCTTCATACAAGCGAATGTCCTTTCGCAATTCGGCCTTTTTAAATTCATTGGGCTTCGTATACATCTCGTGTTCTTTCAAAAAACGATTGTATAAAGAGGTATTAGAAATAGGATACGCCGTAAACACCACCGGATTCTTTAGTTCCTGTGCTTTCAGAAATTTATCCTTGGCATCTTCCCAAGCAAAAATAGACAGTTGATTCAAAACTACCGGTTTGGGATTGCATTGGTAATAATTCAGACTATCTGCGAGGGTTTTAAACTTCATGGCCCAATCGCCAGACTTTACACGCGCTTCGGACTGTTGCTTGATTTTCCCTAAGTCCAGCTTCGATGGGATAGTCAACTCTACCGTTTTTACGATAGAGTCCGGTTTTAAGTAATACAAAGAAGTGGACTCACTCTCTACTCTCATGTAATCGTGCATACTCGGCAGGTAGATGTCCGGTTGAATACCATAAGCCTGGTGTGTCTTTTTATTGACCATGTAAAATTTACCCATGGTCACATTCACGTAATAGTTGTTTGTATTTCTTCGCTCGGCAGCCGTATCAATAGGCAAAAAGACTTGCATGGTAGCTTTGCCATACGTCCGATTGCCTACAATGATCGCTCGGTTGTATTGCTGTAAAGTTCCAGCCAATAACTCCGAAGCAGAAGCCGAATAACTATTGACCAAAATAATCAGCTTCCATCGTATAAAGTACCGCGATTAGGATCTTTGAGGTAACGCGGTTTGTCTCCTTTCTCTTGTTTCAGGGCCAAGATTCCTTCATCGATAAATAACCCGGCAATGCTTAACGCTTCGTGCATGTAACCACCGCCATTTCCCCTTAGATCAATGATTAATCCATCGATGGAGTCCTTTTTCAATTGAAGGATTTCTCTCGCCAAATCGCTGGCGCAACCGCCGCCGCCATAGGGGTTTTCAGCCGAGTAAAACGATGGTAAATCAATGTATCCCAATTTCTGATTGTCCTTTTGGAAAATATAACCATTGATGACATTGTCAAAGACTTCCACTTTCCCTTTGGTGAGTCTGGTTTTTACTTTTGTGCCGTCCGGTTTGGACAAGTAAAAAGTCAGTGTTTTATTTACTTTGGATTGAAAGGCTTCGTAAAAATCATGGTCTGAATCAATGCCGACCAAATACTTTTTCCCGCTCTCCAATTCAATTTGCTCAATGAAGTCACCTACTTCGATTTGTTTGGAATTCCACGCAGCCCCGCCTGGAATCATTTCTTTTACTTTGTATAATTCATTCTCCGTAATTTCTATTTCAAAACCAAAAGACAACTCTTCTTTAGAAAGTTGCGTCATCCATTGTTGCTTTTCATTGGCATCGAGAAATACTGAGTGAGGGTCATTCCTAAAAACAACCGATTTTAGGTACGCATTTAACAAGGCCTTTTCATCGGTAATAAAATCACTCAGGTAAGCCGTCCTTTTTTGTACTATAGAATTCAATACCTTTTGTGGCTCCAGCGATACTCCGGCTTCTTTGAGCAAGTGATTTTTTTCGATGAAAAGATACTTGTAATATTTTTTATCGTAAGCCAGCAAAGCCTGTTGATCCACTTGCCGGATAGAAGAATTGTAACAAGGTAAATTAAAGGTCTCTTTCAGGTTGGCATTGGACAGGTAAGCGAGGTCCAATGCTTTTACCAGGGAATCATGTGATTTGATTTTTTTGATGATGTACTCTTTCGTAAAGCGATAAACTTCACACAAAGAAAGTGCTTTCGTTATTTTCTGGTGCAGAAGGTTGCTGTCGGCCAATGAAAAAATCAGTCCTTCTGAATCTATGGAGCCAATATAGAGGTCCAGAATTTCATGGTAGGCCACCATGTTATACGTGGCGGGCTGAATATGTTGACGTTGAATCAAAAGTTCGGTTTTTCTAATGACCTCACAGGATTCCTGTGCAAAAACAGGAACGGTTACACCCATTAAAAAAATAAAAAAAACCAATTGAAACCTCATGAAATAAAATACAGGGTGATAGAACTGTTTTTACGTAGTTAGACAATAAAAGTTGGATTGTCAACCGAGGTTTTTATTTTAGCTTTATCCGATGAAGGATATGATTATTTATTGATAAAAACAGTATTCATCCTGTGGGTCACGCCATTTATTCTATACCCTTCCAGCACATCGTAAAAATCGCTTTCTCGTCCAAACGGAGCACAAGAATTACATGCCTTCCTTCCCATTTGAAAATCTGTAAGGGTATACGATTGATCGATGCCAGGAAAATAGATCTTATAGTCTTTGTTAATGTCAATTTGACCTTCTGTATAAAGAGTTGAGGAGCCATCGTTATTGAGACTAGTCCACGCAACCGTACTGTCGATTAAATGGACAAATCCACTATTCTTCTCATACCTCGATACTACAACAGTATCTACCTCAGAAAAGCTGAAGCCTTTCAATTCCATTTGGTATAAACCTGTATTGCAATCCTTTTTGGTACAGCAGGCTTGTAATAAAAAGACAATGGCTATATTGATAAAAACAGCAACTTTCATATCCTTATTATGTACTTTCTGCAATATATAAAATCCGGATTAACCCGATGTTAAATATGACGGATCACGTATTGAATTTTTCATTGATTTCAATGACTAACTCTTGATTGGTTACAGGATGGTGAAAAATTAATTTACAGGCACATAAAGCAATGCTATCAGGGTTATAAGCTATGGAAGAACCATACAATAAATCTCCAATAATCGGACAACCAACGGAAGCGAGTTGAGCACGGATCTGATGAAACTTTCCTGTATGAAGTTCAATGTTCCACAAATAACGATCCGCAGAAACTTGCTCTGCCTGATAGCTCAGTTTTACCTGTTCTGCATAAGGAAATTCTTCTTTATGCAATACCGCTTTCTTCTTCTCTTTACGAAGCCAATGTTCTAATATACCTTCACGCTCAGAAGGCGCTTGGTCGGTCAATGCTTGATAATATTTTTTAACTTTACGTTCCGCAAATTGCTCGCTCAAATTTTTCAAGACACTTCTCTGTTTGGCAAATAATATGATACCTCTGACAGGACGATCGAGTCGATGAATGTGCTGCGCATACACCTCTTCTCCCACGGTTACTGAAGGCTTCAGGTATTGTTTCACTTGCTGCAGTAAATTAGGATATCCGTTCCTGTCAGGCTCAACCATTAAGCTTGCCGGTTTGTCGAGTACAAGAATGTACTCGTCTTCTAATAGGATGTTATCGGGGATGTGAAGATGTAGTGACACGAAGGGCTAATTAGAGGACAAGTTAAACTATTCCGATCAATCCTTCAATTTGTTCTTTCTTTATCGTCTGTTCAAAAGCATTCTTAGAGACCAGTTGATAGGTATCTTTAAAAGCATGTAAAAACAATATGCCTGCCTCTGCCATGGACGGCACTTCCGTTGTATAACTAGTTACAGTAAATGATTTACTGGGGCCGCCTGCATAAGCTTCTTTATGCTGACTGAAAGATCGCCTCCAATTTTCATGAGGAACACGGATGCGTGTATCGACAGCCATTGGATGATCAGTGGTGTTTTTCAAAATACTTGTGACTTGATATACCAAACCTTTTTTGATAAAAGGTTTTACTCCCTCTTTCTTATCGTCAGATAAAACAAGCACTTCTTCTTCGAAAGTGTCGATGCACCGCACTTCTACAATCAGGTTGGCTTGTAAAATAATAGTGGGTAGCGATACTTCTTGATCTTTTATAATGCTCATTTTTCTAATTTGTGTCGATGTTATCTTTATAAATGAAAAACTCCGGTAATCAGCCGGAGTTTTTCATTAAGAACCACATCCTTCGCAGAAGTACTGAATCGACCCGTAAGGTTTTACGCCATTCATGATCATCTGCATGTTGTGAATTTTATCTTTGAGTTCTAGCTTTTCGCCAAAATCTTCTGTTTTTGCTGCAGCTTCGTGCAACTTGTCTAATTCCAGTTGAACGTGCTCTTTTTCTTGTGTAGTTAATTCTGCCATTGTGTTGGGGTGTTTGTTCTTCGTTAAAATTAACAAAGAGTCCGAACAAATAATTCCATGTTGAAAAAAAATTAGGCCACAAGCAATTTTTTCAAAGGCTCTATTTTATCTCCAAACATACGGACTTCCCGGACAAAGAATTGCGGTAAAGCCACCTATGCCTTATTGATTTTGGAAAACAAAAACCCGGCTACTTGTAGTAACCAGGTTTTTACCAAAATCTGTCCCCCTATTTTAAGAAAAGGCCCCAATTCATTAAGCCTTTTTTATCTTGTGCAGAAAGATATTCGATACAACAAGTATCACAAACAATACCATAGGGAAGATCGCACCTTTCGTATCCGACATCGTAAAATGAAGGATAGCTGCAGAAATTAAATTAATTCCCAAACCTGCATAAGCCCATTCCTTTACTCTTAAAGGAACTTGAGGAACAATCAATACAAGGGCTGCAATGCCTTTCGCTATGCCTAGCTCTATGCGAAACCAATTGGGGAAACCCATTTTAGGAAAGCCGTCCACGATCTTGGGATCCGTAAAATACGCATAGGCGCTAAACAGCATCATCAATGAAATGATACCGGTTGAAATCCAGTAAATGATTTTATCTTTTTTCATGGTAGTAATTTTTTATGTTTCAAATTTAGTTAAATTTGGTTACCAAAGAATAGCAGTTACCTAAAGGTAACCAGTAAACCCCTCTAAAATGATCAAACACAACCATACGGAATGCAGATCCGCGATGATGCCGGTCAGGGATGCATTAGATGTTATAAGTGGTAAATGGAAATTGCAGATTATCATTTCTATTCAATCCGGCAATAAACGTTTTCGTGAAATAGAACGAAGCATTCCGAAGATCACCTCTAAAGTTTTGGCCAAGGAATTGAAAGACCTTGAAGAACATCAATTGATCAAACGCACGGTTTATGACGAGTCTCCGGTATTGGTAGAATATACTCCTATGCCTTATGCAGAAACTTTACAAGACGTGATCATCGCTTTGCAAAAATGGGGATTGAATCATAGAAAGAAAATTCTAGGCAAGTAATCTTGCTGCGTACCATTGGTAAAGGATTCCCCGCACAGTGAAATAAAATTCATACATCAGAACTGTCATTCGATACGAAAAAAAACTCAGGCTTTCACCTGAGTTTTTTTCTTTACAGAATCACTGTTCCTTCTATGGAATCGTCCATCGTTTTTCCCACGATTGCTCCGGCTAATCTTTTCAATCCTGCTACGACCATACCGTGCTTGGTATCCCAATAATAGCCTTCCCATGGCTCTACTTTAATGACGGATATTCTTGGGTCATCTACTCCTTCCGTAAACCATGTTTTCAAGGTAGGATCCCAAAGTTCTTTGATCTTTTCTTTATCGTAAGTGATTGTTGCATCACCATACAGCGTAAGAAAATCGGAATAGTGCGACCCTTGAAACAACAATTGCACATAAGGATCTCTTAATAACTGAGAATTTTTCGCACTGTCTTTAGCACTCAGGAACCAGAAGTTTCCTAATTCATCAATTTTCTGTGGTGACATCGGTCGCGTGGCAAAAGATTGCCCGGAAATGATGTTGGTGCAGAAGAAGCAAGAACTTGCTTTTTTTGCCAATGCTGTTATTTTCTTCACTGCTTCAGGTCCCGAAAGATCCTTGAAGTTATTTTCCTCTTGTTGTTGATTGATACTGTCCATAGCTGTAAGATTAATTGTCCATCGGAGATTTGTATGCTCCTACTACTTAACAGACAAATCAAATGCCATTTAAACTAGTCAAGCGGTGCTTAACAACCGAGATTTCTTTTTGTTCAGCAAATGACTGTTTCCTTTTTCGCTTATCTCCTTTTAATTATTATCTTAAAGGATGCAAAAGATCCTGGGCCTGCTCCTACTCACCACCTTTTCCTTTTCCTTTCTCGCCACTGCGCAAGACTCCCTCAAAACAAAAGCATTTGTATTGAATGTACAGGGCTATCCCGATAGCACGGCATTTGAGCATGACTTTACCACCGATAGAGTAAAAGGATTATGGATTAAAAATTATGCCTTGGAAGAAGCAGATACTTCTGTCCGTTATTATTTGATCGAGCGAAAAGGCAATGCCATCATAGAAAAGGTGCCGGGTAGTAAGAATGCTTTTTACATTACACCCATCGGCAAGAAGTTGAAGCGAATGAAAAATCCGATCATTGAAATACAAGTGCTCTTAGTGATCAGTAAAGACAATCTTTACTTTCCTATAAAAAAATCTTCTGATTTGCGTTTATTGGATGAGAATAGAAAAGTGATCGAAGAAAATGTGACGTGGAAAAATTACAACGCCTTGAAAAAAAGAAAAGGGAAACTGTGGCAAGGATCGTTGTTCTATAATGTGAGAATAGAATAAGTTTATTGAAACTTGATTTTGTTCTTTTCTTTAGACAATACCATGACTTCATCAAGCTCCACCACTAAGCCTTTATCTGAGTGATTTACCGATGTCAAGATAGCCCTTACTTTTATTGCTTGCGCACAAAAATTATGCAGCCTATACTGAATGGTTTTGTTTTTTGACAAACGACAATCTTCAAAATAAGAAAAATCCAATCGCTTGTCTGAATCAGCATTTACAACGTCTCCGCTAAAAATGACCGGTACTGCTGCAGGCTGGAAATTATATTGACGACCATACATTAAAATCAATGAATCACAGGCTGTAAGTGCTGATTGATTTTTAACAGTCAGCCAATCCGGTTGTTGCCCTACTAAATACGACGTATCCGTTTGCATACCACTTGTGAAATAAACGGTTGTTGCACCTTGCGTATTGACCACATTGAGCAGCACGCCTTCCAATTCGATGAACTTACCTGTTAATTTCGAAACGAATAAACTGTCTTTGCCAGCTAGTGCAGCCCATTCATAGGTCGTGCCTTGCCAAGATACTACAGCATTTGCATGCTTCCTTTCATAGTACCAATTTTTGATACAAATAACGCCCACGATAATAGCGATGATTACTCCCGCCACTAAAAGAAAACTAAAGAAAGATGCTTTTTTCTTACTCATATGACTACTGTATCGTTGAATCTTTTAATCGGTTCAAATCACGCTCTATCTGCTGCAAGATATCTGATGTATCTAAACTAGCGGCCTGCCTGGGCCTGCCATAAGTCAGTGAAGAAGTAAAAGGTACAATTAAGTTATCGTCCTTCGGCATCGCTTTTCCCATACCCTTCATGTAAGCGGGAACATATTTGATATGTGGTCTTTGAATCAACACATAACTGATTCCTGGTTTCAACGGTTGCTGTACTTCCGGTTCTCCTCTTGTTCCTTCCGGAAATAAAATCAAAGAATAACCTTCATCCAATGCTTTTACCATTCTATTAATAGGATCGTTCTCGGGATTTTCTTTATCGCGTTTTCGCTGAATCAATACGGCATTGATAAAAAAGTTACTCAGCATCTCTTTCCACTTGGTTTTTCCGAAGTGATCCGCAGCAGCTACCGGTCTAACCTTATGAACGATCTTACGAGGCAATGAAGCCATAATGGTCAATGTATCCAAGTGACTGTTATGATTGGCAACAATGATGAATTGCTTTTCCTTTAGCAAAAAATCTGCCTTGTCAAATTTTACACCAACGAATACACGAAGAAACCATCGGATGATAAAACTATACAATAACTGAAGTGTAATTTTTTTCATCAATACGCCATGTAATACACCAAATGAAAAAAGACAGGCGCCGTGTAGGACAAGGAATCAATGCGATCCAGAATACCACCGTGCCCGGGAATGGAAGTTCCCATGTCCTTTACTCCTATATCTCTTTTTACAGAAGACATTACAATGTCTCCTACAAAGCCGGATACCGCAATAGCAAAACTCACAAACAATACTTCATACGTGGATAGAGGTGTTAGGAAACCTAGGAAGTAACCGAATGTTGTCGTACTGATCACACCTCCAATAAAACCTTCCCATGTTTTATTCGGACTTACTTTAGGAATGATCTTATGTTTGCCGAATAATTTACCCCAGGTGAATTGCATCACATCGTTGATCTCTGTCAGAAAAACCAAAAATAACAACAAGCCTCTGCCTCCGCTACTGAAACCAGAAATCTCCGGCAGAGAAAGTAAATAAGCCATGTGACTGATACCGAATACGGTCAGCATCAAGACCCACTGCAAAGTAGACATCGACTGAATGATGCCGTCTGTATTGCCTTTCAATACCAGTCGCATAGGCAAGAATAAAAACATACCGACTGGAATAAAAATAATATACGCTCCATACCAACCGATATAAGCCAAATAATATTGAATGGGAATAGCCACGAAAGCCCAAAAGATCGCTCTACGGTCTGAGGCTCTGAAATCAAGAACAGAATATAATTCGCGGAAGGCAACGAAAGACAACATACCAATGGCGATGTAGGCCAAGGTGTGGTTGACAATAGTAGCACCGATAAATAAACTTGCCATTACCCACCAGGAATTGGTACGCGCTTTTAATTCTCCCAGCTTTGCTTGAGGTTTGATCCATCCCACTATAAAAAATAAAGTGGAAGCAAAAATCAAAATGCCAAAGATGAGCAGAATGACAAAGAGGATGTCGTCGTTATGTATAAAATCTAAGCGAAGTAATTTTTCTATCATGAGTTATGCTGTTTTAAATGAGCAACAATTTTAGCTAATCTTCTCCAACACGTTACCAATTGCCCTATGTTCATGACGATCAACACGTAATAAAAAACAGGAACGTAGAAGATAGCGACAATACAACCTGCGCATACAAAAGCCATGCGGTGTTGCTTAGCCATGGGACCTATGAAATAATGTGGAGAACCCAAAGAAGCTCCTAATGTTCTGATGTATGCAGTAGTGACAGCAAGAATAATAGCCAGATAAGCCAAATCCATTCCATAAGGCATGTCACGTACCAGCAATCCTACGCCAAATAAAGTAAAAGTATCGCTGATGCGATCCGGTACTTCATTGAACAAACCACCTATGACAGACTTTTGATGGTGCTCAACAGCCACCATGCCGTCAAATAAATTCATGATCAGACGAAGCTGTATAAAGGCAATCGCCAGGATCATCCAAAGCCAATGGAAGGTGTGATAATATAGGTCGCCGTAAAAGGCGAGAAAACTCAGTAATGAGAAGAAGATACTTAAAACAGAAATCGTATTGGGAGTAACTCCCTGCTTAGCCAGATAGGCTGCTGTTCGCCTGGCCCAACCGGCATCTCGCGTTGCGATGGGTCTGCGGCTTTCAGAAGATTGATCCATAGAAGGGGATAAGCGTTATGTTTTTTTTAACGAATAACAATATAACGCTTTTATATCAAAAAAAAGACCTTGCCCAAACGAACGGGCAAGGTCTTGACTAGTAAAGGAAAGCTTATTGTATTTTCACAATTTTTCGTGAAACAGTACCTTGGGCCGTGTTGCATTTTACAACATACATACCCGGTGTTAAAGAGGCCGCATCAATAGTAAACTGATGTGTACCTTCGTTTAATGTTCCTTCCAGCACTGTATTTACTAGTTGTCCTGTTTTATCAAACAGTTGAATGCTCACGTTTCCGGCTTCGGCAAGTGTCACTTGCAAAACGGTTGAAGCATCGAAAGGATTTGGTGAATTGCTTAACAATTGATCGTTTGCTTGAGCTTCTGATGCACCGACACGTGCGCTACAAGAACCAATCAATGTCCAGGCATCTGTCCAGTAAGCACCGGTACCAGGAGCATAAGCCCATGCCGAGCCGTTGCACCAGCCTGAGAATGGCCAAGGTTTACACTGGTATCTGCTGCCGGCATTCTTTGTGATAGAACCCGCTACGTAACCGCTGTTCTCTACATAACTCGCAATACCAGCACAACCATCCGTAGTTACTGTATTTACCTTTACCGTAATGGCAGAGGAAGTAGCAATTGCACCAGCGTTATCCGTTGCTCTAGCAGTGATGGTATAAGTACCGGCCGCTACACCTGTCCACATATAGCTGTATGGAGCAGAAGCATCGCTGCCTAAGAAACTTGAACCATTGTAAAAATCTACTTTAGAAACTGAACCATCAGCATCGGCAGCATTTGCTGTGAATGTAATGCTGGCCGGCGCATTGTAATTCGTGTTATTTGCCGGGCCAGTTAAACTCACTGTTGGCAATTGATTATTCGGAGCATTTACTGTTACTGTAACCGCAGCTGAAGTCGTCGCAGCACCTCCGTTGTCCGTTGCTTTAGCCGTAATGACATAAGAACCGGCGCTGACATTAGTCCATACAAAAGAATAAGGAGAACTGTTATCAGAATTTAATAATGTACTTCCATTATAAAACTCCACTTTAGAAACCGTTCCGTCAGTATCTGCTGCATTCGCAGAAATCGTAATGCTAGCAGGAGCAGTGGAAGAAGAATTGTTTGACGGTGAAGTAAGATTGATTGTTGGCGCCTGATTGTTAGGAGCATTTACAGTCACTGTTACCGCAGCTGAAGTAGTCACAGCACCCGCATTGTCCGTTGCTTTGGCAGTGATGACATAAGAACCGGCACTCACATTGTTCCAAGCAAATGAATACGGTGAAGCATTGTCTGTATTCAATAAGGTGCTGCCGTTATAAAACTCTACTTTAGAAACTGTACCGTCGGCATCTGCTGCATTCGCAGAAAGGGTAAGGTTTGCAGGTGCAGTAAATGAGCTATTGTTAGCCGGTGAAGTAAGATTAATTGTTGGTGCCTGGTTTGGATTGCTTGCAGCAGCAAACAGCAAGTGATCCAGGTTGAAGTCACCTGCTATCGCAAAAACACGAAGGATTTTTTGTCCACCTGTTACTGTCACATTATTAACAGATACAGTCTGCCAGTTTTGCCATCCGCCTGTATTAGGCACTGTAAATGTGGCAATGGTAGCACCATCTAATTCAACGCGGAATGTTTTACCTGCAGTAGTAGCTGCTACTCGTGCGTCTATTTTATAAGTACCGGCTGTAACATTCACAGAGTATTCTAGCCACTCATTTGTTACGATCCAACCTACATTGAATCCGCCACCTGATATCGCTTCGATGTCTACTGCTTCCGTTGTTCTGAAAGCACCGCCTTCGTTTGCTGTCGTCACATCGTTAAACGCGATACCTTGTCCACCGAGGTCATATTGTTCTGCCTGTAAAGTTCCAGGGATCGTTGCTCTTACTCCTCCATAAGGACTTTGAGTAAGCGGTGCGTTCGTTACCGTTACAGATACCGCATTCGACGTTGTAGAGGCATTGGCATTGTCTGTTGCTTTCGCTGTAATGCTGTAAGTGCCTACACCTACATTTGTCCAATTGAATGTATAAGGTGCAGCGTTATCGGTGTTTAGTAAAGTGGTTCCATTATAAAACTCCACTTTAGCAATAGAGCCGTCAGCATCCGCTGCATTCGCAGAGATGGTAATGCTTGCAGGTGCTGTGAAAGAAGCGTTGTTAGACGGAGCCGTTAAGCTTACAGTAGGAAGCTGATTGGTTGTTCCGCCCGGGAAATCATCCGCAGGACTCAACATTTTATCTCTCACCCATAAACCGGCTTCTTTTAATCTCGCTGGAGTCCAAGGTCCATTGGAACAGGTTCCGGAAGTCCATACAGCACCTGTTCTATTGTCGTCTGAATAGTTCCAGTTACACCAGCTGATTTTTTTTGTGCGCATCAAGTCAATGTATCGTTGCGACATGGTGAAGTTATTTGCACCGTCGCCTGATGCTGTTTGCGTACCGAATTCTGTAACGAATACAGGCAGACGATCAGAAGCCCAGTTCAACTCATTGTAATATTGATCACCATGAGAAGCGGCATAAAAGTGAAACGTATACATGATGTTTGTAGCGTTCACAGGAGCATTTACAATGTCTTGTGCGGTTCTTCCGTCTGAGATCCCCATAGATCCCCAACCGTGTGTACCTACTAAAATAGGAGCATCACCATCGATGGCACGAATCACAGGAATGATCTGATCTGCATATGTTTTGATTCGAGACCAGGCTACACCATTTGGTTCGTTGCAAATATCATATAGAATATTGTTTTTGTTTTTATGGGTGTTCGCGATAGACGTAAAGAAGTTCTTTGCGTTCTGCAAGTTCGCGTTTGGATCTCCTGGTGTCAACTGATGAAAATCCACCAAAGCATACATGCCTCTGGCAGTAGCTGCTTCAATCAGGGTGTTTACCTGGTTGGTAAATGCGGTAGGATTGGTTTCATATCCACCTTCCTGCACATACATGGAAATTCTCAGGATATCACCTCCCCAGTCATTGGCTAAGGCGTCCAACGAAGCATTCGTTAGACAATCTCCCCAACCGTACCACTGAATACCGTGTGTACTCATTCCCCGAAGCTGAATGGGATTGTTGTACTGATTGCATAATTTAAGGCCAATTACTTTTAACTGACCATTTTTAGAAACCGGGGTTTGTGCTGCTGCTGAACCGATGGTCAGGAACAGAGCAAAAATAACCCCCAGCATCCTCAATGAAAATAGGTTTTTGTTTGTCATAGCTCAATTGTTTTGGTTTATAATGCCTGCTTTTAAAAAGCCCCTATTCCTATAAGAGTTGGAATGAGAAGATTCGTAAACAACATCGAGATAAAAATAAGGCAGATAAACCCGCCCAGCTATTTTAATGGCTAGACAAATCAGGGACAGGCCCTTTCTAAACAGCTAAAAAACTATGGGGTTTTAATTCCTTTGGCGTTCATCTCTTCCAACAATTTTGCCGGTATTGGACGGCATTGACAATGCTTCCGGTGTTCCATATGCCATTTGACCCGCTGCTCAAAATTGGCATTTTTAGGCATACGGTGTTTTTCGTGCCATGCTCGGTTGATTGCCATGCTTATAAGATTTATTATAGCCAATAAAACAACTTTAATTGCTTTTTGAAAGTCAAATGCTATTCATCACTTTTTAGGTTGAAAATAACCTAGCTGTTACTGATTTTT
The DNA here is from genome assembly GCA_029237685.1 of Cytophagaceae bacterium. Classification (GTDB taxonomy): domain Bacteria; phylum Bacteroidota; class Bacteroidia; order Cytophagales; family Cytophagaceae; genus JACMQM01. The sequence goes on from JAQZBV010000005.1 coordinate 46,688, forward strand.
CCGCTGGTGCATTCTATGACAACGATCAATCACTCCTTATAAATCTTATCCAACAAAACCTTAGTCTCTTCTTCTGAATATTCATACTGCTTAGCCGCAGCCAGTACTTTTTCTTTTTTAATTTCTTTTAATGCACTAAACATTAAATTTTCACTGAAATTTAATTCTCCAAAAGGGTTGCTGCTTTTTACTGCATTTTTTTCGTTCTGGATTATAGGCTTCACAAATTCCACCAACACTTTAGTTCCCTCTTCTTTGTCAAATTTAATGATCATTTGCGGGATCATAGGAGGAATCATTGTCATGGGCATGTTGGCCATAACAGGCAAGTAATTAACCAAGGGAGTCCAGCCTTTCGGATCCTTTACAGTCGCTAATACATCTGCCAGATTGGTGATGGTGCAGGTAGATACTTCCCCGCTTAAAAACAAATTGATAACCGGATCAGTAGCTTTTGTTCCGAACTTAATCAAATGCTGGGTGGACTCTTCCTCTATTCCGTTTCCATGATTGGCATGCATTTTCAAAATGGACAGACAGATTTCAATGGCATCCTTTGCCTCTCTTTTTTTCACGACTTCTTTCAATTTTGCCGATTTTGCTTTCGCGGCATTTTTTTCATCTGCGAAGAAAATCAGGAGGTCAAAATTTTCTTTTGTAAACGCTAAACTGGATTGAGAAGGGATCAATTGATAGAAAGACGCTTGCTCCTTTCTTTCTTTGACTTTTTGGGTGTCTTTCTTTAAGGTGTAAAGGTCAATCAACTTTTCCTGTATCGAGGAATTTCTAGGATAGGCTTCTTCCAATTGCAGTAAAAGTGTTTCTGCTTCTTCTATTTTCTTTTCTTCCATGTAATTCTCTGCTAAGAACAGTTGAGCTCTTGCCGCATATTCCTCACCACTGTTCTTATCTTCTATCAACTGTTTAAAATATTTGTCGGAGGCCTCAAAATTCTTTAGCTGCTTTTGGATATAACCTAGTATGAGAATTTCCTGGTAACGGTTGTCATACGTCTTCACCAAAAAATCAAAATCTTTGGCGGCGGTTTTATAATTTTCTTCTTTGAATTTTGCTTCGTCGTATTTGCCTTTATCCCTACCGGAGTATACCGCATTGCCATCAATGTGCTTTTTTCCTGGGCCCAACTCTGCCATTTCCAAACACATGTTTCCTTTACGGCTGATGAGTTCAGGATTGGAACCATACTTCTCTATGCCCTGCTCCGCAATGGATACGCCTTCTTCCCATTGCCCATGGCGAAATAAAGCGGTGGCATAAGCGACATAGAGATCCGGACAAGCGGTTGCTTCGCCTTTTTTAAATAACGTTTCAGCAATCGCTAAGCCTTGTTCGCTGTTATTATTTTCCACAAAGTTCACCGATTCCTCCAGTTGCGTACTCACCTCATCGGTACAACCTGCAGTGGCTTTCTCTTCTAAGTTGTAGTAATCAAACTGCTTGCGGGAATAATCCTGCGCGGTCAAGGATAAGGATATTAAAAAGAAACTAAAAACGAAATAAAAAACGTGGTTCATAATAGGAGCTGTTAAAAAGTGCAGGTATTAAAATAGTGATTTATAAAGAATAAACAAAGACCTATTTCTATATAATACATAAGATGGAGCATTTCAATTTGATTCAAAATAAATCTTAAACTGGCGCGGATGTAAACCGGATCAATATAAAAAAGTTATCGGTAATAGTCCCGGTCTATTGTCTTCATAATCTCCTGCACTGCTATATCGGTAGTCCGAGGGCTCAAGAACAATTCCACTCGCTACAGGATTCCGATGTATGTAATTTAACTTTTGCATCGCCATGTCATGTGAAAACAAAACCACCGGATGATACTCATTTTGCCAAAACATATGTTTCATGTGTTTGCCACTTTTGTAGCCATATTCTAAAAACACTCTCAGCATCCAGTCTCTCCTACTTTCTCTGTTGTTCTCCGCTATTGCCTTCACAATTTGCTTGGAAGTATACTTCTTTAAATCACGAATAATATCTGGTATCTCACAAGCACTATTTCTACCAACAATCAAGTGAACATGGTTACTCATAATACACCAGGCATAGACTTCCAATCCCTTTTCCGTTTGACAAAATCTTATACTTTCTAAAAGTATATCTACATAACAACGCCTCGAAAAGACATCGACCCACCCCACAACAGCAAACGTAATAAAATAAAGACCATCAGGATTCTTTACTTTGTACTTCTCACTCATATAAAAAATAGTTTAAAAAATTAACTCCTTACTAAAACAACAAAGTCCTTACTAACACCCTGGCGCGGATGTTCCACCTTTTCGACGGATCATCCGCGCCTTAATTAAAAAAACAAATTAGTACTCAGAAGACCTTCGGGATCTGTGATCCCGACATCGGAACTATACTAAGCTTTCTTATTTTCTAGTTTAAAAAACGGTTTGGTATGGATCACAGATCCATATTGACTTCTGTACTTCTATCTTTGTTTTTATATTAAAGGCACGGATGTTCCGAAGGATCATCCGTGCCCTAAATTATAAAGAAAACAAATCTCCAAAGACAATTGGGATCTGAGATCCCAACATCGCAGCAATAATATGCCCTTTCATTTCTAGTTTAAAAAAAAATTTCTGGTATGGATCACAGATCCATATACACTTCGGTACAGCTATCTATTTTCTATTAAAAGCCACGGATGATCCTGCGCAACATCCGCGCTAATTGGGGCTAGTTGGGATCTAAAATATAATGTCGTAAATCTTACTTACTCCGAAAAAAATTCATTGCCAAAAACAATTATACAAATTATTAGTATAAAAAACACAGCGATCGTCACTACAATTTCAAACTTGAAAAAGGGTTTGATGTCCGTATAAGGAGCGGTGATCAATTCTAGTTTTTTCACTAATAGATCTACGGCTTCCGCATCTTCCTTTCTGAAATAATACATCTGCGTGGGATACGTATCCAATTGCGCACCGACATGTTTGTCTTCTCTGTGAAAGACAATCTCCTGTTCCCCCAGTTGACCTTCAAAGCGTGGGATATCAAAAATTCTAATGCTGAAGGAAACACCCGTCTCTCTCCACTCCACAAGGTCTTTGTAATACTTGGCTTTCTCTACCACCTGCTCAAACTCTTGCTGCTCTTGTATGTCTTGTGCTGCAGCCTGCTTCTGAAGTAAAGCATTCAGCTCGTCTTCTAAGCCACGCTCCTTCACTATAGCACGTGCCGCTTCTATGGCCTGAGGTTGGTAGTCCTTAGGGTTTAGGATGATGCTGAAGAGTTTTTCGTTGGAGAAAGAGGAGAAGTGGGTTTGGAAATCTGTCATGATCCTAGTTTCGGTTTATAAGACTGGAATACCACATAATTTGAAGTATTCAAAAGTGCCATCGTACAATTCTTTCGGCCTAGTGATATCGCTATCATCTCCTTCGGGAATGAAAATAACGAGTCCTTGACGTGCTCTAGTCAATAAAACTCTATACGTATTCTTACTATAAGATTTATTCAAATCGTTTTTAATTTTATTCCAAACAGTACCTTCAAAATGTTGGTAATTCCATTTTCCTTCTTGAAAATATAAATTGATATCCCAGGCTAAACAAACCCAATCAATTTCTAAACCTTGAATATCAAATTCTGTTGCAATGTCTTCCATGTAATTAGAAGAACGCACATCATTTGAATCATTCAAAAACCATAGAGGTGCAGAAATTTCATTTTTAACATCGATTCCAAATTTCCTTAATCTTCTTGCACCAGAACTAGCTATAATACCCATTCGTTCACTTCCTTTAGTTTTTTTCTTTACCCATTCTTTAGCCATACCTAGATCACGGGTAACAAGCAAAGGAAATGACGTTCCAATTTCAGTAAGAATAAATTTAGCTTCTGATGACTTACCTTCAAGCATGTTTGCAACAAAAGAAGAAATTTTTTCTGAACGAAAAGACCTCATAGAAACAGCCAAATGAAGATCTCGCATTGAATTCCCATTATTGGTTAACCAATTTTTCAACTCTGGATTTGTCAAATAATTATCATCAGATATTATTTGATTAGAATAATAAATATTCCAACCCGAAAAGTTTCCCTTTAATGATGAAATCCATTCTGAAAGGCCAGCCTCTCCTGTATTAATTTCTTGTCCTCCTCCTATCAAACAAATTACAGTACACCAATCGTCATGTCGATCCATGACTTGAATTAAAAACTCTGGCTCTGAAATATTAAAATCATCCTTTCCCTTTTTCCGTCTCATAAACGAGCTTGCTTGTTCCTTTGTCCAAGCCCTTTGAGCTTCATCAAAGACAACAACTTTTTCAACAGGAGCTTGATCAGTATTTAAATTATCATCTCTGAAGTGATGAATATTCTGAATGAATTTTACTGCCCTAGCTTTCTCATGTTTTTTTGTAGATATCTCGCCATTCTCTTTTGCAAAAGCAACAGAATCCCTAGTCAATGCTTCTCTTAATACATCTACTAAAGGGCCATTACCAGAAAGAAATACGGCATGTTCATCTTCGTCAGATTTCATACGCTCATTAGCAATATTAAGTCCGGCTAAGGTTTTACCTGCACCAGGAACACCTGTCAAAAAGCAAATTGATTTTTTTTGTTGTGCCTTCGAATCTTCAATAATAGTATTAATACAGTCTGTAGTTATAGAAAGATTTATAGCCCCAGCATCATGTCTGGAAATTTCTTCTACACTATGGTTTTTATATAAAGCTTGAGCAGCTTCTATAATTGTAGGAGTAGGCTTATAAATAGATTGTTCCCATTTATTAATGTCTATCTTTTTACCGTTAAACTGAGAAACAACTTTAGATAATCCTTCACTAAAATTCTGTTCGTTCAATTTTAAAGTATCAAATAAATTCTCCTGTTCCCAAATAACATAATCTTCTATTGCTGCCTTAGTACAAATTAGAACAGGAACTAGTTTCTCGTGATGACTTCCTTCATGAAAGTTTTGTAAGTCTAGGCAGTAATCAATTACCTGCTCTATCGAATGTCTTTGATACTTATTTTCACCAATCTTGAATTCTAATACAAAAATCAAACCGTCAATAATTAAAATATTGTCGACACGTTTACCCATTCTTGGAATCGCAAATTCAAAATAAATTTGACCATTCTTAAAATTTAGAAGTGTCTTCTTTAGGATTTCGATTTGTTTAACCCATGCGTTTTTTTGCAGATCTTCCAGAGCATGATCATGTCTTAGAGATAGCAAACCCAATATTCTATCATTGTCATCTGCCAAAAAATCTGTGATGGAATTTGAATAATAACTTCTCTTCATAAACTTTTAGACATAAGAATAGAAAAAACAAAAAGGCAACGCTATCAAAAAATAACGTTGCCTTTGCAATATCAATTAAAAGAACGCTTACCCATTCAACGCTTCCGCACCACCCACGATCTCGAGGATCTCTTTGGTAATGGCCGCTTGACGAGAACGGTTGTATTCCAGCTTCAAGGCTTTCAACAATTCTTTCGCGTTGTCTGTTGCTTTGTCCATGGCCGTCATACGAGCACCATTTTCAGAAGCGTAAGACTCCAGCAAGTATTTGTAAAATTTGATTTTCAATGATTTTGGAATCAACTCTTCCACGATCTCTTCTTTCGATGGTTCGAAAATGTAATCGGTAGAAGTGGTTGATGTCGCTGAGGCTGCAGGAGCAACGATCGGCAGGAATTGTTCCGTGCGAATGATTTGAGTCGCTACGTTTTTGAATTCGTTGTATACCACCACTACTTTATCGTAGTAACCGGTTACGTAACGGTCCATGATCCACTCTGCTGCAGGACGAGCCGCATCGAATGACAGGTTACCGAAAACAAAGGCGTGATCGCCGTTCAATGCCGTCACGTCTTTACGTCTTTGCAAGGTTTCAAATCCTTTCTTACCCAAAGCCATGTATTCTACATTGCCCATGGCAAATGCCGGGCTGTAGTTGGCTTGGATGAAGGTATTGATTCCTTTAAGGACGTTCGCGTTGAAAGCACCTGCCAAACCTCTGTCTGAAGTGATGGCCACGATCAATACTCTTTTTATTTCTCTCTCTGAAGCATAGATGTTATCGCTCGCGTCTTCCAAAGAAGCCGACAAGTTAGACAGGATTCCGTCTAACTTATCCGCGTAAGGTCTGATACGAGTGATGTTATCCTGCGCTCTTCTCAACTTCGCAGCGGCCACCATTTTCATGGCTTTCGTGATCTGTTGCGTAGAGTTTACAGATACAATTCTATTTCTTACTTCTTTTAAATTAGCCATAGAACTAATTAGTATTTTTTAGCCAAATCAGCGGCAACAGATTTTAATTTACCAGTAACAGTGTCGTCCAATTTACCTGCTCTCAAATCAGCCAACACATCTTTGTGAGTAGCTCTTAGGTAAGCAAGGTATTCTTTTTCGAACTCACGTACTTTTTCAACCGGTACGTTATCCAGTCCACCGACAGTAGACACGTAGATGATCGCTACTTGTTCTTCTACAGTTACCGGAGCATTTACCGGTTGTTTCAGAATTTCCAAGTTTTTACGTCCACGCTCGATGGTCAATTTAGTAGAAGCATCCAGGTCAGAACCGAATTTAGCAAACGCTTCCAATTCTCTGAATTGCGCCTGATCCAATTTCAAGGTACCAGCCACTTTCTTCATCGATTTGATTTGCGCGTTACCACCTACACGAGATACTGAGATACCTACGTTGATCGCCGGACGCACACCTGAGTTGAACAAGTTTGTTTCCAAGAAGATCTGACCATCCGTAATAGAGATTACGTTGGTAGGGATATAAGCAGAAACGTCACCTGCTTGTGTTTCGATGATCGGAAGAGCTGTCAATGAACCGCCGCCTTTTACGATGCCTTTGATAGAATCAGGCAAATCGTTCATGTTTCTAGCGATTTCATCAGACTTGTTGATTTTCGCGGCACGCTCTAGTAAACGGCTGTGCAAGTAGAATACGTCACCTGGGTATGCTTCACGTCCCGGAGGTCTTCTCAACAAAAGAGACACTTCACGGTAAGCTACTGCTTGCTTAGACAAATCATCGTAAACAATCAAAGCCGGACGACCTGAGTCACGGAAGAATTCACCGATGGCCGCACCAGTAAACGGAGCGTAGAATTGCATCGGAGCAGGATCAGAAGCAGCGGCAGAAACCACTACTGTATAAGGCATAGCACCTGCTTTTTCAAGCATGTTTACCACACCGGCTACTGTACTTGCTTTTTGACCGATGGCCACATAGATGCAATATACAGGTTCGCCTTTGTCATAAAATTCTTTTTGGTTGATGATCGCATCGATCGCCACTGTTGATTTACCAGTTTGACGGTCACCGATGATCAACTCACGCTGACCACGACCGATTGGAATCATCGAGTCAATCGCTTTGATACCCGTTTGTAACGGTTCGTTTACCGGCTGACGGAAGATTACTCCGGGAGCTTTTCTTTCCAATGGCATTTCGTAAAGAGTGCCAGTGATAGGACCTTTACCGTCGATCGGGTTACCCAATGTATCAACGACACGGCCTAGCAAACCGTCACCAGCTTTTACGTAAGCGATTTGGTTGGTTCTTCTCACCGTATCACCTTCTTTGATACCTGCAGAATCACCCAACAATACCGCACCTACGTTATCTTCTTCGAGGTTCAATACCAATGCTCTCAATCCGTTTTCGAATTCAAGCAATTCACCTGACTGCGCTTTAGAAAGGCCGTAGATACGAGCCACACCGTCACCGATTTGGAGTACAGTACCTACTTCTTCAAGTTCAGCTTCAGTTTTAAAGTTGGAGAGTTGCTGTCTAAGGATCGCAGAAACTTCATCCGGTCTAACGTCTACCATGATTATATTTTAGGAGTATATGTGTTATCGTTTAATTTACTTTTCAAGCGAGTCAATTTGTTTTGAATCGACTCATCGATCATTCTGTCTTCGATTTTCAGGATGTAGCCACCCAGGATAGAAGGTTTTACTTTTTCAATCAACTCTACTTTTCTGCCGGTCTTTTGGATCACCAGGTTTATGAATTGTTTGCGTTGATCGTCCTGCAAAGGATAAGCTGTCGTTACTTCTGCCAGATCAATGCCTTTGTTGGTACGGTACTGTGAAGCGAACTCCTTTGCCATAGACACCAGGTAGCCTTCTCTTTGTTTATCTGTGATCAACACGAACATCGACAAGGTAAGGTCACTTACTTTACCGGTGAACAATTGCTTCAGGATTTCTTTTTTCTTAGGGTGTGGAATGATGGGATTGCTCATTACACGCACGAACTCAGGACTTGCATCGCATACCGCAAGGAAATAAGTCATGTCTTTCTCTACCTGATCCAATACGTTTCTTTCGATTGCCAATTCAATCAAAGACTTCGCATACCTGGATCCTACTCTTGCTTCATTCATCGGAGTCTGTAGCGATTAGTTAAGTGTTGATTCTTTCAGATATTCAGAAACCAATGCTTTCTGAGCATCCGTATCTTTCAATTCTTTTTTCAATATTTTTTCAGCGACTTCCAAAGCGATGCTTACCGCGTGGTTTTTCACTTCAGCCATGGCTGCGTTTTTCTCTGTTTCGATGCCTCTGCGTGCATTTTCCAACAACATATTACCTTCTTTCAAAGCTTTGTCTTTCGCTTCGTTCAATAGGTTTGTCGCTACTGTTTGCGCGTCGCGTAGCATTTTATCTCTTTCCAATCTTGCTTCCTGAAGCAAGGCTTCGTTAGCCGCTTTCAAAGAAGCCATTTCAGCTTTTGCTTTTGCAGCCGATTCCAACGCTTCTGTAATGCTGTCTTCTCTTTCTTTCAAAGAGCTCATGATAGGACCCCAGGCAAATTTGCCAAGGATGAACAACAAAATACCGAAGGTGATGAATTGCCAGAAGAATAAACCAAAATCAGGTGTAACTAAACTCATAGTAGGAGTTGTTTTGTTTGAAAATAAATGAGGATTGTTTAATTCCGTTTAATTGTATCAATTACCCCTGAAGGCCTAATGCCTATCAGGGATAATCAATGTTTTTGTTTGATATTAACCTAAAGCGATCAATAGACAAACTACCACAGCAAATAGAGCAACTCCTTCAATCAAGGCAGCTGAAATAAGCATTGCTGTTTGGATTTTGTTTGTTTCAGATGGTTGTCTTGCGATAGATTCTACAGCAGAACCACCAATTTTACCGATACCTACACCAGCACCCAATACTGCAACACCAGCACCGATACCTGCGCCTGCAACGGCGATACTTCCTTCTAAGAGTAATCCTAACATAACTAAATTATTAAACGGGTTAAACAAATAAACTTTTTAATCTTTTTATGCTCGCACTAAATACTAGTGAGCGGCTTCATGGCCCTGAGCGTGATCGTCATGGTGCTCGTGTTCAGCTACAGCAGACCCGAAGTACAATGCCGTAAGCAAAGTAAATACATAAGCCTGCAAGATCGCAACGAACAATTCCAATACACTAATGAATAAAGCGAACGGTATACCGAATGCCGACATGAACACAGTCTTGAAGATGAATATCAGACCGATGAAACTCAATACGATGATGTGACCCGCCGTGATGTTAGCAAACAATCGGATCATCAAAGAGAAAGGCTTTGTAAACATACCTACGATCTCCAATGGTAGGATGATGATACGCAACGGAAGCGGTACACCCGGTGTCCACAAGATGTGCGCCCAGTAAGATTTGTTGGCTTTGAAGGTTGTGATGATGAAAGTAGCCAAGGCTAAAAACATCGTGAAGGTAATGTTCCCTGAAACGTTAGCGCCTGAAGGCATAAGGCCTAACAAGTTATTGAACCAAATGAAAAAGAAAATAGTCAACAGATAAGGCATGAATGTAGCATACTGAGGACCGATCATTGGTTTCGCTACATCGTCTCTGATGTAAAGAATGATGGGCTCAAAGAAAGACTGCGCACCTGTAGGAGCAAGACCCTGACGCTTTTTGTAAGAGTTCGCTATGGTAAGTAACAAGACCAACAACAACACCGCGCTCAGCATCATGGAAGCTACGTTTTTTGTGATCGACACATTATAGAAGTGTGCACTGTGGTCTGCTGCACCAGAAGCATCTACTGCTACGATATGATGACCTTCCAATTTGTAGCCTTTGTAAGTAGCATGTCCGTGTTCAAATTTGGAAGAAGAAAATACGTCCAGCCCTTTTTGAGAAGAGTATAAAATAACAGGAAGTGGAATCGAATAAGAATGACCATCGATATCAAACAAATGCCAGTCTGGGGCATCTGCGATGTGGTCTTGAATCATTTTGCCTGGGTTAAAAGGCTCATCTGCTGCAGGAGCACTGTTAGCGAAAGCATTGCCATTATTGAACAAAACAACAAGTGCGAGAGACGCTGTTAGGAGGAATTTATGAAGGTTCGTTGCCATTTTTCTCGGAATCGGGTCGCAAGTTAGTCAATAAGTAATAGATTTCAAATCCGGTATAAGCAAAATATGCTACAATAAAATTAATAACGAATACCTTTTGATTTTCAGATAGATACAATACAAAAACCAATAAAAAGAACATCGCTGCCAACATCCGAATTGTCATAGAACCCATGAAATACAAATGAAAGTCATTACGCTTAGATAACCCTTTGGAAGTAATCCAATGCCCAAGCAAAGCGATCGCCACGGAATAAGCCTGAATCCACCAGAAAAAGGAGGAAACATACTCGGGTTTGCCCAATTTCACCAAAGCCAGTTGGGCCAGGTAAAACAAAGACAGGATCAGCAGGATCCCATAATAGAAATTATTTTTTGTTCTGGGCATTCATCAGGGATTTAATGAGGCGATACATACTGCCGATCACAGCAAATACCAGCAAGAAAATGGTAAAGAGGCCTTTTTCAACTCCATACTTAGCGTCAAGCCAGCGTCCAAGCCAAGCCGCAAGGCAAAGTATCACCACCAATTCAACTCCCAAACTGGAGTATTTCATGAGGCTGCTTGGCTGCTTGATTTTCTTATCGTCCATAGTCTAGCGGATTACGGTGCAAAATTAGCAAATAAAAAACGGAAAGCAGGAATATGTTCAAAATACCTTTTTCAGGTTAGAATGGTTTTTTTTGTAAGTAGAGAATGGGGTATAAGCCATAGAAAGGAGCATGTTTCTTGGATTTGGGCGTTTCCCTGCGGGCCGGGCTTCGCCACTCGCTTCTCGCCGACCAATCCGAAGTACTTACAAGATCTTGCTAGCGGCGAGAGAGCTCAAACAATGGCTCAATCCCTAACGCGAGACATTCTCTTAGCAAGAATGCATTTAAACCTTCACAGACTTACAGATGAAATAAAAATAGCTTAATTTGCGTTAGGAAATAGCTTTGAGAATTATCCTTTGTGTCAACAGTTAAACGTCAACCCTTGTTTTTTTCCGCCTCTTCTGATCGCATGCAGTCTTCAGTTTCTTCTGCTAAGAAAGCCCTGTCGCTTCTGCTGGTTGGGGTCGTACTTTTTCTGTTTTCTTCCTGCTCTCAAAACAGTAATTCTTTCGTAGCTGTTACTTACCACAACCTGCTGGCCCGCGACAATGCTTTTTTCCTCGCACGCGAACGCATGAAGGAAGTGGAGAAAACAGTCTATGACCAGCGTCAGGATAACTTCAATGAAATCCTGGAAGTTATTCCTCCCTTTGACAGCACGAAGACCAAAAGCATTGCGCAGTTGGACGATATCATCAAGAAAGCATCCATGCCTATTCGTCGTCATAAAAACAGCATGTATGTCGACGATAGTTATATTTTGGTAGGCCGCTGCCGCATGTACAAGGCGGATTTTAAGCTCGGCATGGATACGTATAAATTCGTCAACCATTCCAGTCCCGAAAACGAAGAGAAAGCGGAAGCCATGATTTACCTCATGCGTGCTTACATAGCACAAAATGAATACGACAACGCGTTTACCGTTTCCGAATACATTGAAAAGCTCAATCCACAACTGAAGAAAAACAAACGAGAGTTTTACCTCACCAGAGCTCAATACCACAGGCACTTTGAAGCCTACGACAAGTGTGCCGAAGATTTGAATCTTGCCTTACCGGAGATCAATAAAAAAGACCCCAAATCACGTTCGCATTTTATACTCGGACAAATCTACCAGGAACAGGGTAACGATACCCTGGCTTATAAAAACTACAAGAAAGTCTTAAAGCAAAACCCTCCTTACGATATCTATTTTTACACCAAGCTTTACATGACGCAGGTAGGGCATTTCAGCAAGAAAAATAAGAAGGAAGTCGATAAATACTATAAAAAATTGCTGGCCGATGAAAAAAATCTGGAGTACAAAGACAAGATTTATTATGAAATGGCACGCTATGAAATCAAGCAAAAAAATTATCCCGGTGGAGAAGCCAATTTAAAAAAAGCGCTTCAAAACAAAGGCAACAACAAACACCAAACAGCCAGTTCTTACCTGGCCATGGGAGAATTGTATTTTGAAAAACTCAATAATTTTCAACTGGCAAAAGTGTATTACGACAGTGCGGTGATCAATTGGGATCCCAAACACAAACGCTACAAAGAAATTTCCAGACGACACAAAATCTTGACAGAACTCGCGGAGCAAGCGGAGATCATTCGTCGCAACGACAGTTTGCTGGTATTGGCTGCCATGGATACAATAGCGCTCAACAAGTTTGTGGACAAAGCCATTGAACGTGACATTGCCGCAGCAAAGAAAAAAGCGGAAGAAGAAGCAAAACGAAAAAACAGAGCCGGCGGTGATGATTTTTCATTTACCGGTTTGCCTAATGATGGCAACAGTTCGCCTACTTCTACCTTTTACTTTTCCAATCCGGGACAAGTCAGTCAGGGCTATAGCGATTTCTTAAGGACTTGGGGCAAACGAAAAAACGAAGACAACTGGAGACGTTCCAAGAAAGAAGAACAGGAAGAAGTAACACTGGAACCAGGTGACACTTCTCTTGCGTCAACAGATAACAAGACGGTCGTTTCAAACGTGGACGACCCTAAACAGAAAAGCAAAGAAGGCGATGCGCCAACAGTAGATCGTAGTCTTTACTTCAAAGACATTCCCTTTACACCGGAAGCGAAAGCATTGGCCAATACAGAGATCAAAGATGCCCAATACAAATTGGGTAAAATCTACGACTTTAAACTTTACCTGAAAGACAGTGCTGTCGTAACCTTCAAAAAGCAAATTAAACGTTACCCGAACAATGATCATGAGCCCGAGGAGTTGTACCTGATGTACCTCATTGCAAAAGAAAAACCGGATGCAAAACTATTGAGCTATACTAAAAACGAATTGTATACCAAACATCCTAATTCGACTTACACGAAGTTAATTGACAATCCCAATTATTTGGTGGAAAATAAAACGAACAGCAAAAAAGCAGCCATGCTGTATAAAGACGCTTACTCGTTCTACACCGCTAAAGATACGGCCGCAACTGATTCTTTGATCGCTTCCTATTATGTCACCTACCCTGAAGGTACCAGTGTCGATGACAAGTTTGCCTTATTGAACATCTTAAATGAGCTCAACAAAAAAGCTGACCGCGCGCCATTAGCAGATAGTCTCGATCAATTCATAGAAAACTACAAAAGCAGTAAACTGGTCGGTTATGCTGAAAACATTCGCGATCAGATTACAGGAAAGAAAACAGAGAAAGCCAAGGAAGAAGAACCTCAAATAGAAACGCCCATTATTCCTTTGGAAGAAAAACCTAAAGAGCCAAACAACGAAGTCCAACAGCCCGATGGTATGCTAAGACCTCCGGCAGACGAGAAATAACTATTAACTAACCGCATGATAAAAAGCAGTACCGTCAAAAAAATAGTATGGGGATCTTGGATTACTTTCTTTTCTTTCCTGCTCATGCTGGGTACTTTCGTTTACATGGTATCCGTCAATGCTTTCGGATGGTTTGGGGCTATGGTAGATGTACCTACATTGGAAAATCCCAAACACGAATACGCCTCTGAACTTTATACAGAGGATATGGTGTCCTTTGGGAAATTTTTTAGAGAAAACAGAACACCCGTTAAGTACGAAGACATTTCTCCTGATATGATTCACGCCTTGGTGGCTACAGAAGATGTTCGTTTTGAAAATCATTCCGGTGTAGACATGAGAGGCACCTTCGCCATCGCCTGGTATTCTCTGCGCGGTGTAAAAAGAGGATCAAGTACTATTTCTCAACAACTCGCCAAAAACTTATTTGACACACGCAGCAGTCAGTACGAAGGCAGCCTTGCGAAGAAAAGTGAGAAAATAAAAATGCTCATCAATAAAACCAAGGAATGGATGGTAGCCATTACCCTGGAAAAATATTACACCAAAAAAGAAATCATGACCATGTACCTCAACACGGTGCATTTCGGAAGCAATGCTTATGGTGTTCAAGTAGCAAGCAAAACATTTTTCAACACCACGCCCAATAAATTAAAATTACACGAAGCCGCCTTGTTAGTAGGTGTATTGAAAGGGCCATCCATATTCAGTCCGATACTTAATCCGGACACATCACTTTCCAGAAGAAACACCGTGCTGGATCAAATGCAAAAATACAAATACATCA
>JAQZBV010000189.1 GCA_029237685.1 Cytophagaceae bacterium
AACATGATTCATTTGATCGTTTATCTATTCTATCCAACGAATGACTCAAATAATCGTAGACTAGCCTTAATACTAGTTAACAGATTCTTAAAGCTAACCTTAATCGCTTTTTAATGCCTTTATACAAACTAGAGAAACTATCATCGGATCGGGTTACGGCGATTTGGCACATTTCGGAATCGTTAGATGAACTACTGAGTATAGCTTCTGTGTACATACAAGGTATCGATATCCCAGAATACATTAAACATCCTGCCAAACAAGTGGAATGGTTGGCTTCGAGGCTGGCGCTTAAGTTTTGTTGTGATCTGATGCATATTCCCTATCAAGGCACTTATCGGACGGACACCGGTCAGCCTTTATTAGTGGGAAATAAGGCTCATATCTCTATTTCCCATTCCGTCGATTTTGCAGCCATCCTTCTGGATACCCATCAAAAGGTTGGCATCGATATTGAGAAGATCAGCTCAAAAGTGGAGAAAATAGCAGGAAAATACCTGCAGGAAGAAGAAAAAGAAACAAATCATGAAAGATTAACACTCAAATGGTGTATTAAAGAAGCGGTATATAAAGTCTCTGATCATGAAAACCTCAGTTTAAAAGACGATATACAAATAATACAATTAAATGCTTCCGAAGAAGGGAAATCCGAAGTGATGGTTCGCAACCAAGATCGCATCGAGACGTTTTTTTTTAAATTGGAAGATTATTATGTAGCTTACACACTATGAAATTGACAAAGTTTGTTATTTACCTGAGCTTATCATTTTCTTCTCTGGCCAGTTATGGGCAGTTGCAGCATGGCGAAGTATTAGAAAACTTCCGACTGATAAATGCTGTCAACGGTACCACTTTTAATTTAGAACAAGAGTATAACCACCAACTGTTGGTGCTTATCTTCTTTGCACACGACTGCCCTTACAATAAAATCTACACGGAGCGTATTATCAAACTGGCTAAAAATTACGATACACGTGATGTACTTGTAGTTGCCATCAATCCGAACTCACCGCTGCACAATGCGGAGGCCTCGCCGGAAAAAATGAAAAAATACGCGGAAAGCTTTCCCTTGCCTTTCCCTTACTTAGTAGATCCTCAAAAAATCGTTTCTACCAAACTGCATATCACCAAGACACCTTCTGTGTATGTGTTCAAAAACATATCCAATAAGTATGTCATGCAATACAGAGCGGCTATTGATGATGCTCCTGAAAAAGAAAAAGAAGTGAAAGAATCATACCTAGCCAAAGCAATTGAGGCCTTACTTGCTAACAAATCTTTTAAGTATAGATATACAGAGGAAGTGGGTTGTCAGATTAAGTAAGACAATTGTCAGTAATAATATATAAGCAAAAAGCTCTTGAATAATATCCAAGGGCTTTTTGCTTGTATCAAGTTCCAAACAGAAATTTTGTTTGAATGAGCACACACACTGACCACTTTACATAACCACTTCCAGCAATTGATTCAATTCTTCTACTCTTTCTGTGTCGCCTAATTTTTCAAAGGAAACAATCAGATTACGTAACACTCTTGTTACTATATCGATGTTATTACACGGCTCATAAAAAATGTCATTCTTCGCAATGTTGAGTTGTGTAATGTAATTGTCAATGTCTTCACGAGTAAAGACCAATCCTTTATTAAACACATTGATGTAAAACTGAAGTCCTTCAGTCTTGTATGTAAGAATAAATAAGTTGGGCAGATTTACACCATATACAGGCAATTTCAAGCGTTGAGCGATGTGCATGTAGATTACACACAATGAAATAGGATTTCCCCTTTTAGATTCCAACACCGAGTTGATCATAGAATTTGATGGTGAATGGAAATTCTTTGTATTGGCACCAAACTTTAATTTTCCAAAAATAGCACTGTTCAACAATTTGATCTGATCAGTTGGAGCCAGATCCTCTTTCATATCCGGCCATACTTCAAAATACACTTGATCAAGGGCTGTCTTTACTTTTTGAAATTCCAGATCCGGATATTGGTAACAGGCCAGCAGCCACATGCCTTCTATCACATCCACTGCACCGGAATTTTTCCAGTGGCGGAGTTTATCTTTCAATGTTAAAAAATGCAATTGATGGATGATATCCTCAATGCGCTTTTGTACCAATGGATTGAAGTTTTTCCCCCATTCGTCTTCCAGAAAAGGAATAATGGATTCTCCGATGGACATGATTTCATTCTTCACCTGTACGGTGACTTCCGTATCTTCATCATCCAGCAAAGAGATCAGTGCTTTTATTTTGCTTTCTTCCTGCAACATATTTATGTCTGTATCACTCCCACATTAAACCGTCCGATAGGTTTATTGTTGGCGATTTCTATTCCTATTGAAATAACTCTCCTTGTTTCTAATGGATCGATAATAGCATCGATCCATAAATTAGAGGCCGCATAATAAGGAGAAAGTTCCTGATCGTATTTGGATTGAATTTCTGCTAACAATGCTTTTTCATCTTCAGGAGATAATGTTTTACCTTTTGCTTTTAAAGAGGCGACTTTAATTTGCAATAATGTCTTAGATGCAGAAGCTCCGCTCATCACAGCCATTTGCGCCGTGGGCCATGAAACGATCAATCTTGGATCGAATGCTTTTCCACACATCGCATAGTTACCTGCACCGAAAGAGTTGCCTATCACGATGGTGAATTTAGGCACTACTGAATTGGACATCGCATTGACCATCTTTGCTCCGTCCTTTATAATGCCGCCTTGTTCGGAACGACTGCCTACCATAAAGCCGGTGACATCTTGTATAAACACCAATGGTATTTTTTTTTGATTGCAATTCATGATAAAGCGCGCTGCCTTATCGGCAGAGTCCGAATAGATGACTCCACCCATTTGCATTTCATTTTTTTTGGTCTTGACCATCTTGCGTTGGTTTGCCACGATGCCTACTGCCCAGCCATCGATGCGTCCATAACCGCAAATAATGCTTTGTCCGTAGAGTTCCTTATACTGTTCAAATTCCGACTGATCCACCAAGCGATCAATCACTTCTAACATATCATAAGGCTTTGTTCTGTCAAGCGGAAGAATACCGTATAGCTCTTCTGGATTTTTTGTGGGAGCGACAGGAGACACACGATTAAAACCAGCGACAGTCGTAGCACCTATTTTTGAAACCAGGTTTCGAATTTGTTTGATACAATCCTGATCATTGGCACATTTATAATCGGTAACACCAGATATTTCACTGTGGGTAGTGGCACCACCCAGAGATTCATTATCAATGTCTTCTCCGATGGCTGCTTTTACCAAATAAGATCCGGCTAAAAAAATGCTGCCTGTTTTATCTACAATTAAAGCATCGTCCGACATAATGGGAAGATAAGCACCACCTGCCACACAACTGCCCATGATCGCTGCGATCTGGGGAATCCCTGCAGCCGACATTTG
>JAQZBV010000102.1 GCA_029237685.1 Cytophagaceae bacterium
CAAAGCAAAAAAAGTTATTTCTTAAAATACTACCGCAACGTGCAAGGCGGTTGGCTGGAATATGACAATAGAAATGATACGACAAAGAAAGCAAAAACATACAGCAGTGTAGGGGCGGCTGTATCAAAAGGTAAATTTAATTCCATGCAGTTTGGTCCCGGACAGCCGGATTCTTTGATAGAAGGTGTGCAAGGGCCTTATCGTTTGAGAGGTCCAAACAATGAGCGATTCATTATCATCCTGGCGAATTCGGAAGCGGTATACCTCAATGGTACGTTGTTGAAGCGGGGCTTTGACTACGATTATGTCATTGATTACAATCAGGCGGAGATTGTATTTACACCACGAGTGGTCATCAGCAAGTATTCCAGGATGCGGGTTGATTTTGAATTTTCTGATCGCAATTATTCCAGAACTACTTTACAGGCGGCACATATTCAGGAATATAAACAAGGTTTTTTTTACTTCGATTATTTTTCTGAAAAAGACAATCCTAATAATCCTTTGGCCCTGTCCTTGTCAGAAGAAGATAAGCGCTACCTGGCTACCATCGGTGATTCCCTGACCCAAGCCTTTGTCACCGGTGTGGATTCGGTTGGTTATTCTGCCAATACTGTATTGTATAAAAAGCTACTGACACCCGAAGTACATTACCAATATTCTACCAGTCCTGACAGTGCTTTTTTTGAAGTGCGATTTTCACAGGTAACGGCCGGTACCGGTCGTTACAAACTTTCTACATCAGTAGTCAATGGTAGGATCTACGATTATGTAGGACTACCCAATGGAGATTACGAACCGATCGTACTGGTGCCAACACCAAAGCTCAAACGGATGGCGGTAGTAGGAGGAGGAGGCAATATTACAAACAGAGATAAAGTTTTCGCGGAGGTGGCTTTCAGTAAAAATGATGTAAACCTCTATTCTAAAGTAGACAATACAACCACCGATGGCTGGGCTTCTAAAGTTGGTTATGAAAATACGGGAAGACCTGTGATCCATGATTATAATTGGGTGTTAAGTACCAATTTAGAATACAATCAGGATCGCTTTTCTCCTATAGATCGTTTTCGGAATCCTGATTTTGAAAGGAACTGGAATGAGAATGCCAACGTAAAAGCCGACAACTATATCATCGACGCCAGTACAGGGTTATACAAAAATGAACAGAACAAAATCATATATAAAATAACCAAGCGCGAAAAAGGAACGGATGTAAACGGTTATCAACAGGAGCTAGCGTTGAACAAGAGTCTTGGGAATTATCAATTGGTATCCAATGGATTTTTATCCAAGAACAATAGAGAGATACAAAAATCGGATTGGCATAGAGTGCTTGTTAATCAATTTTATAAAACGCGTTATGTCGTGCCAGGTTTGGAGTATTCCAAAGAGTACAATGCCGTACGCGATTCACTGGGGCGTATCTCTTCTTCTTTGATGAATTTTGAAGAAGTCCGTGGTTACTTCAAATCCAACGATACATTGAAAGTAAAGTTCTTTGCAGATTATGCTTACCGCACGGATAATGAAGTATACCAATCGGAGTTCGCCACCAACTCTATCGCTCAAACCATACAAGCGGGTGTAGGTGGGACAATCAAGAAAAATCACGAGGTCAATACGCTGGTTACTTACCGTAACCTGAACAACAGTGTAGGTCCCACTCCCGCAGCCAATGAAGAGAATATCACCGGACGGTTGGATTGGAACATGTCCATGTTCAAGCGGCATGTTCGATCTGAGATTACGATCACAACCAGTACGGGAAGAGAAGTGAGGAAGCAATACGTATTTCAGGCGGTGGCCAGTGGTTTGGGTAATTACGTATGGAACGATGATAACGCTGACGGCATACAGGACCTGAATGAATTTGTGGAAAAAAAACTCAATGCTCCGACAGAATACATTAAAATATACTTACCCACTGATCAATACATCAAGGCTTATTCCAATACCTACAATCACCGTTTAGATATTAGTGCACCCAGAACATGGAGAGACAGTAAGAATTGGGTCAAGAAGTTTTCTTCCAAATTATCCAACCTTTCGCTCTGGACTGTAAATAAGAAGCTGACTTCGGAAGACTTCGCAAGTAGGTTTTTACCCTTTGCTCAAAGCATCGACGAAGCCGATTTATTATCGCTTCAACAAATCATTCGCAGTACTTTTTTCTACAACAGGTCCAATCCTGTGTATGGTATAGAAGGATCGGTGCTGCTCAACAATTCAAAAGTCTTCCTTAACCAGGGTTTTGAGAAGAAGGATCAAAGGGAGTGGAACGTTGCGGCGCGTTATAATATATCTTCTTATTCTTCCATCAGACTGACCGGTACAGATGGGATCAAATCTACTTTTTCCGATTTCTTATTGACAAGGAATTACGAGATCCATTACATGCAGCTTAAACCGGAGATTTCCTTTCAACCGAAAAACACCTTGCGTATTTCTTTTTTAGGAGGAGGGACATTTAAACGAAATGTATTTGAAGCGGGAAATGGAGAGAAAGTTGAATTGTATGACGGGGGACTGGAACTGAAAGTCAATAAATTGTCACAACGCAACATCACTACTACTGTAAAGTACATCCGCATCAATGCCGATTTTAAAGGCACAGCCTTAGGATCTCCGATAGGATATGAAATGTTGGAAGCCTTGCTACCCGGCAATAACTACACCTGGAACGTAACCTGGCAGGAAAAATTGGTAAATGGGTTACAGTTTTCGTTTTCTTACGAGGGGAGAAAATCGGATACTTCGAAGATGATACATATTGGGAGGATGCAACTCTCCGCGCTTTTTTAAGGGACGAGCGAGGAGCTAGGAGGTACGAACGTAGATTATTCTAGTTTTTTAATCATCGCAAACAATATTTTTGAGATTTCATTCAGTTGTTCAGAATAGGCTTGAGCCTCATTTGATTCGATATCATGTTCAGAGGCTAAAAATTCTATGATAGCTTCTGTTTCGAAAGCAGATGCTCTTGCAATGAAAAGAAAATTCCGTTTGTCTTTTGCACCTGGTTTAGCATAGCCTTCAGCTATGTTGAGCATTACACTCATTGTAGATCTCCCCAATTGATTTTTGACGTAGGGTGGGATAGCAGAAGACCTCTTCAATAATTTATAAATTTGTTTGTTTAGGGCAAATGCCTTTTGATAGACTAATAAAGTTTTGTAGAAAAACATAAAAGTAATTTTAAAAAGTAAAAAAATATAAAAAGTGGTATTCTAAATTCTTTTGGCTTGTAGCTCCCGGCTCGTCATTTATCCTAATCGTACCTCCTAGCTCCTAGCTCGTCCCTTATTTTAATTACCTCTCCATATCTCTGATGAGCTTATTGGCAAACAAAAAATCCTGAAGTGGTTTCACTGTCGTTTGCAATATATTTTCTTTAGCGCCTTGCCATACGTTTTCACCTTCGAACATGTACATGATATTTTCACCGATTTCCAGTACGGAGTTCATGTCATGGGTGACGACTACTGTCGTGATGTTGTATTCGTGCGTAATGTCTTTAATGAGTTCGTCTATGACATGTGAGGTCAATGGGTCCAAACCGGAATTAGGTTCATCGCAAAAAAGGTATTTCGATTGCATGACGATGGCACGGGCTATGCCCACACGTTTTGCCATCCCTCCGCTGATTTCTGAAGGCATCAGTTTTTTAGCTTTTTCCAGCCCCACACGTTTCAGGCAATAATCAACCCGGTCGAGTCTTTCACTTTTGCTCATGGTAGGAGCCAGGATCGTTAGGGGAAACATCACATTTTCCTCTACTGTTTTAGAATCGAACAAAGCTCCGCCTTGAAACAGCATTCCAATGTCCCGACGGATTTCTTGTTTGCGGTCGTTAGATTCTCCGTTAAATTTACGTTGGTCGTATAGGATCTCTCCCGTATCCGGTTCGAAAATGCCAACCAGGCATTTCAATAGCACACTTTTCCCGGTACCGCTGGTCCCAATGATCAGGTTCGTTTTACCACGCTCAAAGACCCCACTGACATCTTTCAGTACTTGTTTGTCTCCAAATGTTTTATTGAGATGGCTGAATTCGATCATCCTAGTATGAGTTGAGCCAATAAATAATCAGCGATCAAAATAGCGATACAACTATGGGTAACTGCCATGGTGGAAGCTTTACCAATTTCCAACGCACCGCCGCGCGTATAATATCCTCTGAAAGCAGAGATGGAAGAAATCAGGAAGGCGAAAACGAATGCCTTTATAAGAGCAAAGAAGATATCAAATCCATGGAAGTTGTCTCTAATCCCTGAAATGTACTGCTCAGCTGTAAGAGAATGGGTCAAAACACCGGCTACAAACCCGCCGAAAATTCCCAGGAAAGCGGATAGGGTAACCAACATGGGGAATACGATAAGAGAAGCGACGATTTTAGGAAGGATCAGGTAAGAGGCAGAATTGATTCCCATGACTTCCAGGGCATCAATCTGTTCGGTGATTCTCATCGAACCCAAATGACCGGCAATGTTAGACCCGATTTTACCTGCCAAAACCACTCCGGTGAAGGTAGGAGCCAACTCTAAAAGAGTCATGTCTCTAACAATAGACCCGATCGTTTCCAAGGGAATGATCGGACTGTATAAGTTATGAGCCGTTTGTACCGCCGTTACCGCTCCAATAAAAGTGGATACGATGCCTACAATTAGTAAAGAATCCGTCCCGATAACGATCGCTTCGTCAATAATGAGCCGCGCATAAGTTGAAAACTTTTCGCGGTTCACCAACAATTTACCCATTAACAATAGGTATTTTCCCAGCTCTTTCATAGAATACCTTTGATCTGTTCGGGTAAAAACATCCGATAGCTATCGGATTCAAACCGATGCGAAAATACATTATATTTCTGTAAAAACTAAAGATAAGAAGACATGGCAAAACGAATAATTGTGAGTGGGGGAACCAAAGGAATCGGTAAAGCAATCGTCGAATTGTTCGCACAAAAAGGATACGAAGTGGTGACTTGTTCGAGATCAAAAGAGCGACTAGCTGAGCTTAAAAAGGAGTTAGAAACTCGCCTCCCTCAGGCTAAAATTTTGACATTCAAAGCGGATTTAGCCATAAAACAAGAAGCACTTGATTTTGGACAATTCATTGTTGGCCTGGGAGGGGAGATTGACGTCTTGGTGAACAATACCGGATCGTTTATTCCCGGTCAGATTCAGAACGAAGCCGATGGGGTTTTAGAGCAAATGATCACCACCAATGTATACAGTGCCTACCATTTGACCCGTTCTTTACTTCCAGTATTTATTGGACAAAAGAAAGGAGACATCTTCACTATATGTTCTACCGCCAGCTTCGTTCCCTATACCAATGGAGGCTCGTACTGCATCAGTAAGTTTGCCCTTTATGGCATGAACAAGGTCCTAAGGGAGGAACTAAAACCTCATGGCGTGAGGGTAGTGAGTGTCCTTCCCGGAGCTACTTTAACTTCCAGTTGGGAAGGGGTAGACCTCCCTGCAGAACGATTTATGAAGCCGGAGGATGTAGCGGAAAGCATTTGGTCTGCCCATCAATTGTCCAAAAACACAGTGGTGGAAGAGCTCCTTTTGAGGCCACAGTTAGGTGATTTGTAAATGTTAGAGGGTTGCTTTTATGTATTTTTATAAACTATTGATTTTAAGTAAAATAATATTTTAAATTTAGAGTAGTCTAAATTTAATAAACAGGAGTTAAGTGTCATTAATAAGTGTAAAAATGGTTCTTGTTAAAGTTAAATTTGAAGTGAACGTCCAAGAGAGTCATACATGAAACTATATCACCAAGTTTTGGGAACACGTCATAGAAAATGGAAGCTCATCGGACATGCGATGGCTGTCATTTTTGTTTAGTGTGTTAACCCAAATCGGAGGCTTGATTTGGCTTTTGACTTTATGGGCTGTTTCCTTTTTGCCTGTCTCCTCTTTTCCCAAATGGAGGTTTGCCGGATGCTTTATCATCCTTTATAGTCTTTTTACAATTTGCATTATTCCTGTTTTAGCACCATTCAGCGGCGGAGTGGCTTTGCCAGTAAATGATCAGTCATTAGAAGCAAAAAACGCTGTTTACTGTTTTTGAACCGACATTATGGGAAAGCGGAAATGAGGATGATTTTGATGGAAAAGGTCACTCTTTTGCAAGCCGATTTCCCGGGCACCAAATTGTACTATTGGATGCCAATTTCCCTTTTGGAAATGGATTTCCGTTGTTCCCTCACTTGAGTCATAACGACAGAAAGATGATTGATCTCTTTTTTTTCTATAAGAAAAGAACAGGTGAAATGACCAATTTGAAACCCGGGAGATCCGGTTATGGGGTCCTTGAAAACCCTCAAAAGGGCGAAGAAAATACTACCAGTTTGTGTCTCTCCAAGGGATATTTTCAGTACGATTATCCCAAATTTTTGACCCTGGGTAAACGAGATGATTTGATTTTTGACGAACTTCGCACCAGAGAATTGCTAAGTTTGTTGGTAAGAGAAAAGAAGGTAAAAAAGGTCTTTATCGAAGTTCATCTGAAGAAAGACTTGGTTTTAATCAGGAACTAAAATCAGGTTTCAGGGATGTAAATCGGTTCGGCATGACGATTATATTCATGTTGAATTTTCAGCTGGCAGGTGAGCTATTGTTTGATAATTATGGGAGCAGATATAAAATATACGGAAAGTCTAACGGCCTATCGGAGAAGAAAAACCCGGGTAGTGAACATTGGTACTATACCTATGGGAGGAGAACATCCGATCCGTTTGCAGTCGATGACGACAACCGATACCATGGATACACAGGCAACGGTAGAACAATGTCTGCGTATGGCTGCGGCCGGTTGTGAATACATCCGAATCACGGCACCAAGCGTAAAAGAAGCTGAAAATCTGCAAAATATTAAGGATGAGCTTCGTAAGAGGGGCTGTCATGTTCCTTTGGTCGCTGATATCCATTTTACTCCCAACGCTGCAGAAGTGGCCGCACGCATTGTAGAAAAGGTACGTGTAAATCCGGGTAACTATGCTGATAAGAAGCGCTTTGAGACCATAGAATACACTGACGCTTCTTACCAAATGGAACTGGATCGCATACGTGAGAAGTTTGTGCCCTTGGTAAAGATTTGTCAGGAGTATGGAACGGCCATGCGCATCGGTACCAACCACGGTTCTCTTTCCGATCGTATTCTAAGCCGTTATGGAGATACTCCTTTAGGTATGGTGGAATCAGCCTTGGAATTCATTCGTATCTGCGAGGAATTCAACTATTACGACATTGTCATTTCCATGAAAGCCAGCAATACCCAAGTGATGGTGCAAGCCTATCGCTTATTGGTAGAGAAATTGGAAGAAGAAGGCTTGCAGCCTTATCCCTTGCACCTGGGTGTAACGGAAGCCGGCGAAGCGGAAGACGGTCGTATTAAATCGGCGGTAGGCATCGGCGCTTTATTGGAAGACGGGCTGGGAGATACTATTCGGGTGTCGTTAACGGAAGAACCGGAATACGAAATACCGGTAGCCGCAAAATTAGCAGAGCGCTATGAAGAACGCTCTTCCCATGTTGCTATTCCTAAGTTGGAGCAGTATCCGATCAATCCATATGCCTATAAACGCAGAGAAACGCAGGAAGTACATACAGTCGGCGGCAGCAATGTTCCTCGTGTAATCATTGATTTATCAAGGGCTAATGTTTCTGATTATAAGGAACTTAAATCCATAGGTCACTTCTATTTACCGGAGCCTGATAAATGGACCATGAACGATCAGGGAGCCGATTTTGTCTATACCGGTTCTTCTCCCATCAGCTTTATGCTTCCGATGGGATTGAAGGAGATCGTAGATTATAGCGCCTGGTTGAACCTGCAAGATCAGACCAACAAGTTTCCTTATCTCACCTCCGCAGAAGTTCTTACTCTTTCAACAACGGCTAAACCTGAAGGCAGTACTTTTGTCGAAGTCTGGTCTGAGGATCTTTCTCCGGAATTGATTCAGCTCTTCAAGGCGCAGTCCAATTTCATCGCGGTATTGCGCACCCGAAATGAACATGCGATGCCGGCGATTAGGAGAATATTCTCTATCTTCATCGCCGAAGGAGTTAAAAATCCTTGTATCGTAAGACGAGATTACGGTGTGATCGATAGTGAAAGTTTGCATTTGTATGCCGCAACGGATGTTGGAGGCTTGCTCATTGATGGTTTGGGAGACGGTATTTTGCTAGGGAGAAGCCTGTCGCCGGAATTGCCCCAAACAGAAGAACTGGCAGCACTTAAAGTTTTGAATGCCTTGTCCTTTGGTATCTTGCAAGCCGCTCGTACCAGGATGTCGAAGACCGAATACATTTCTTGTCCTTCTTGCGGAAGAACCTTATTTGATTTGCAAGAGACGACAGCCATGATTCGTAAGCGCACCGATCACCTCAAAGGCATTAAGATCGGCATCATGGGTTGCATTGTCAATGGTCCCGGAGAAATGGCGGATGCGGATTATGGTTATGTGGGAGTAGGCAAAGGGAAAATCGCTTTGTACCGCGGACAAGAAGTCATCAAAAAAGCAGTACCGGCCGAACAGGCGGTAGACGAGTTGATTGAATTGATCCGTGAAGACGGAAATTGGATCAACCCGATGGAAATGGATTTACTATTTAAATAAAATACAGCATGAAAACGGAAGATTATTTTAAAGTAGGAGAAGTATTCGGTTATTTTTTTAGAAAAAAAGATCCGAATAGACCTACCAATACCAGCATCAAAATGATGCACTGGTCCAATAAAATTTCCATCACCATGTTTTTGATTGGCGCTATCATTATTTTATACAAGCTATTTTTACGCTAATCCCAATACCAGCTATGAAAAAAATCTTTAGTATCCTGGTTTTACTTGCGCTGCAAACAGCTACTATGGCGCAAGCGCCGGTATTGTACAAATGGGGAGATAAGTACGGTTATAAAGTTCCAGCCACCGGAGCCATAGCCATTGCACCCGTTTACGATAAAGCGTTTCCTTTTTCAGACGATCGTGCCTTGGTGCAAAAAGAAAAGCTTTCTTATTTCATCGACTCTAAAGGAGGCATCAAAATTAAATTAAAGTATGATTCCGCTTATTCCTTTTCAGAGGGATACTCTGCAGTCCTGCTGGCCGGTAAATGGGGATTCATCGATAAACTCGGCACGCTGAAAGTTCCTTTGCAATACGATAAAGCAGGGAGCTTCAAAGAGGGCATGGCAGTGGTAGCAGTGAAGGGGAAATATGGATTTGTAAACACAGCCGGTAAACTTGTGATACCGGCTATTTATGAACAAGCCTTTGAGTTTTCAGAAGGATTGGCGGCGGTAAAAAGTGCCGGTAAATTCGGATACATCAATGCACAAGGCAAGTGGATCATTCCATCTTCCTTTGATAAGGCTTCGAATTTTTACCAACAGAGAGCTGTTGTCGTGCAAAATCAACAATATGGAGTGATCGATGAAAAAGGGAAACCCATCATTGCACCTGTTTATGATTGGATTTCTGCTTTTCAGGATGGGGTGGCACGCATTCAAAAAAACAACAAATGGGGGCTGGCGGATAAAGATGGCAAGGTAGTTGTTTTGCTGACTTATGATTGGGTAGGAGACCTGACAGCAGGCAAAGCAAAAGTGCGAAATGGAGGCTCTTACGGCCTAATTGACAATAAAGGTACTGTTCTCGTTCCGCTAGAATACCAATGGATCGAAGAACCGGAGAACGGACAATGCATGGTTGTTAAGAAGGGCTATTGGGGAAAGGTAAATTTATCAGACCAACAATTCACAACTTTGAATTATGCCGTGAACCGCACGTTTTCAGAGGGATATGCAGTGGTATTTCACCAAGGGAAATACGGTTATATCGATAAGGATGGAAAAAATAGTATATCTTTTCAGTTCGACTATGCGTATGACTTCTCCGGAGGTTGGGCTGAAGTGATGTTAGACGGTAAAGCTTTTGTGATTGATACGAAAGGTACCTGTGTTAAATATTGTAAATAAGTAAATCGTAAATAACCATACCATGAAGTATTTGCATTTGATTATGCTCTCGTTTTTTTTAGTGATTGGTGGAAAGGCTTCTGCTCAACAAAAGAACAAAGAAGTTTTAAGCGACAAGGCTAGAGCAGAGAACTTTGATATCGAGTTGATGAAAGACATCTCTGACCTCAATGACTCCACTAACTTAGATCATCACGAGCCGCATAAATCAAGCTTTAAAATCATCCATTTAAATTTCGACGTGTCTGCTAAAGAAGGCGCTCCTGAAGAAACCGGCTTTAAAACTGTCATGATGCGCTTGATTGATTCTCGCGGTGTTGATATTTTTGATCCGATTGCAGGGGGGGGATTCTTTATGACAGGTGGAAAAGAAACACCTTATACTTTCAAACAATCTTTTACCTATGATGGTAAATTGCAACACGTGGAGTTCTTGTATAAGAACCCGAAGAAATACCACAAAGGCCTCCACATCATAGAGATCTTTATGGATGGTGCAAAGATTGGGGAAGAGCATTTTATTATAAAATAGTTTAATAGTTGTCAGTGGTTAGTTGTTAGTTGGGTTAAACCACGCTTGCAACTAACCATTGTTTTTTTAGTCTTTTTTCATTTTTATAAGTATAGTTATATTGAACAAAGAAGTTTAAATTGATAACTAACAACTAACAACTAACAACTAACAACTATTTTTCCCATGCCAAAAAATCTAGATGCTGCTATCCGTTACCGAGTGATCGACAGGTGTCTGAGGAGCAAAGGTCATGCGTTTCCATCGGCGGAGTACATACGTGAGCAATGTGCGGAAGCGGTAGGCGTGAATGAGATTTCAGTCCGAACATTGGAGAAGGATTTTTCTGAAATGAGAAATAACGAATCACTCGGTTATTTCGCACCTATAAAATTCCATTCCTACCACAAAGGATATTATTACGAGGATCCGAATTATTCCATCGATAAAATTCCTTTAGGCGAAGAGGATTTGATGGCTATTGAATTGGCTGCACAGGTTTTGGAACAATACAAGCACATCGATTTGTTTGCCGGTTTCAAGCCGGTAGTGGAGAAACTTTCGGAATCCTTGTCGATCCGTCACCGCGTTTCTAACAAGCCGGAGGCTTTTGATTTTGTTCACTTCGAAGAAAAACCTTATGTATTGGGAGGCGCGCACCTGCAAACCATTTTGAATGCTATCATTGAACATAAAAAAATAGACATCACCTACGCTAAATTTTTTCAGCATACAGCTTCTCATTATCTATTAGACCCGCACGTGTTGAAAGAGTATCAGGGGGTATGGTATGTATCCGGTTGGCTGGAAAGTGCAGGGGAGATCCGAACGTTTGCATTGGATCGCATAAAAAGTATTGAGTCTTCTACCCAAACATTCAAACGTCGTTCCGATTTTAACCACGAACAATATTTCAAAGAGGTAATCGGTATCACACATCCAAATGATAAAAAACCTCAGCGTATTGTCATTGAGGTCAAAGAATCTTTGATTCCATACCTTAATATATTACCGCTTCACAGCAGTCAACAAATACAAGCAGATCATAAAGTAGAGGTGCAATTGATCCCTAATAAAGAATTTTTTATGCGAATTTTAAGTTTGGGTGATCAGGTTAAAGTCATTGAACCACAGTCTGTTGTTAAAGAGCTGAAAGACGTTTTAGAAAAAATGTCAGATTTTTATAGTTAATTTTTAGCACCGCAGATAGAGTGCGGTGGGTCGAAATAAGTTTGTATCATCAAAACGATACCGCTTATGAAAACGACATGGTCTTTTACAACATCCGCTTCAGCCGTTAATCTACTGCCAACTATTATCCTAGATAAGTTAGTAGCGATCGATCCTTCTTCTGATCAGCGATTTTTACCCTGGTTAAAGAAAAGCTTCATTCAAAAACCGTTTGATCTCCAGCCTGATTTTACTCAGGTCATTAACGCCGTGTTGCGTTACATCATGAGTTTGCCTAAAAAACATCCTGTAGAATTGCCTGAAAGAACAAACATGGAAAAGTGGTTGGTTCAGATGCAATTATTAGAACAAAAGAAATATAAAGGTATACCTGCCTTAAAAGTGATGCAGCCTAAAGGCATGAATGAAGTGCCGGTGACTGTTCGCAAGCAGATTGAAGAATGTGAAGTGAAAGGTAAGCAGATCATTAAAGAAATGCAGGCAGGTACCTTTTTTATACTCACC
>JAQZBV010000006.1 GCA_029237685.1 Cytophagaceae bacterium
TTTGTTTGGTAAGCTCTTAACCCCTAAATCCCCTGAAAGGGACTTTACTTCGGATGAAAACAAAAAGCTAATTGCTTTCTAGTAGGCGATGAGCTTTTTATTTTAGTAAACAGAGAAGTCCCCTTCAGGGGATTTAGGGGCAAGCCGGATAGAATTAATGCAAACCAATTAATATTGTCCGACAGTGTCAGGTCGAAAGACCTGACACCCAATAAGAGAAGAGAAACAAAGCGGAGAAACAGTTATCATACTTCGCTCTCCGCTCTGTTTCTGCGCTCTCTAAAGTCCCCTTCAGGGATTTAGGAGTTAGACGGTCTTGTAACCATCCATACATCTTCAATCTTAACACTATCATCCTTTCTTTAATCGTTCCTTCATTCTTCCTTAAACCAGGCTTAACGAAACCCTCTTATATTTGTATCATAACAA
Organism: Cytophagaceae bacterium; assembly: GCA_029237685.1. Lineage (GTDB taxonomy): Bacteria > Bacteroidota > Bacteroidia > Cytophagales > Cytophagaceae > JACMQM01. The sequence continues at coordinate 430 of JAQZBV010000006.1, forward strand.
AAGCGACAAAAAACGATATATATAACGCTCTTCCGATTTTTTATTTTTTCCTTTTCCAATTCAATACGACTAATACCTCTGTCCTGATCCCTGCAAGGAGATTGGGATGGAGGTGTTTTATAGCTAGGAGGTACGAGCGAGGAGCAAGGGAGGAATACGGAGCTCGTACCTCCTAGCTCCTAGCTCCTAGCTCCTAGCTCTTTTATGTTTTCAATAATCCCCCAAACCAATCGTTCTCTGGATTCCTTGGCGGCCCAGGCGGTATGAGGTGTCAATAATAAACGATCCTTTAAAAGTGGATCTAACAAAGGACTTTCTGCTTGCAAGGGTTCTTGTATGTATACATCTAAGGCTGCTAGTCCGATTTTATCTTCTTTCAATGCACGGCACAAATCTTCTTCTACGACAATTCCCCCTCTGCCTGCATTGTGTATAATAGCCCTGGATTTCATACGGCTCATCGCAATGTAATCGATCAATCCTTTTGTCTGTTCATTAAGAGGTGCGTGTATAGACAAAACATCTGCACTGCTCAGCAATTCAGCCCATTCTACCCTTTTGTAATTCGGATCGTTATTCTTGCCTGAAGTAGAATAATAGATCACCTCGCATCCTAATGCCTGCGCAATGGCGGCAACCTGTCTGCCTATTTCTCCTAAGCCGATAATGCCAAATTTTTTCCCTTTGAGTTCTCTGATGTCTTCGTGTATGAAGGTGAATGAACCTCCTTTAGAATAAGAACCGTTCTTTACATAGGCATCTAAAAAAGGCAGGCGGTGAACCAAGGATAAAATAACCGCTATGGTTTGTTGCGCTACACCAAAAGTAGAATAGCCCCTGACATTCTTCACCTGAATGTTTCGCTTTGTCGCCGCTTCTACATCTATGTTGTTGATGCCTGTTGCCGCCACACAAATCAACTGAAGATCGGGAGCCATTGCCAGATCGGTAGAAGTTAAGACCACCTTATTGGTTACCACAATATGGGCCTGCGAAATACGCGAGGCTACTTGATGAGCGTCGGTGTGTTCATACACCATTACTTGACCTAATGTGCGGAGATTGTTCAGGGCTTCTACCTGACCCAATGTTTCAGCATCGAGGACCACGATGCGGTACGTGTTTTCCATATCGCTTATTCGTTTATTTTAATTTCCAATTCAATCCTTCCCGCGCAACCAACCCTTTGTCTTCTAATAAGCGCAGGATTTCTAACAGTTCTTGTTCGCCGGATTGAGGAAGTTTGACCAACAAACTATCGATAGACAAAGGCTCTACCAGCAAACAATCCAACACATCCTGATCGGTAATACGCACTCCCTTTTTCTTATGCTCCAGGCAATGATCGCAAATGCCGCAAACGGCTGCATTGTGTTCTCCGAAATATTCTACCAGTTGAGCCGACCGGCAACGGGATTGGCTCGAAACGTAATGAACCACCGTTTGTACTTTTTGCAACAATAGCTTTTTACGTTGTTCTAAAAACAGCTCATCCACAAACAATGTCTCTGTTTCTTGCCGCGGTTGCAAATAGGTAACAGAAGGTTGATCCAAAGCCTGGGCATAATAAATGACTCCGGCTTTGTGCATGTATTGCAGCAAACGGATCACTTCCGATTTACCGGTATGGATGGCCGTGGCGATTTTATCTTCGTGAATAAAAATCATGTTGTTGTACAACTCTCCCCCAAACTGCCTCAGGAGCCATTTGATGATGGGATCACACAACTCATTCTTCAATTGAAATTCGTATAAGTCATGATAAGATACACGCACTTGCACGCGGGATGTTTCGAACAGCGCGCCGTTGAACTGCAGGTATTCCATGCGCTCCAGCCAACGAAAGGTTTTGGCAATATCAAAAGCATTCAACTTACAATACGTAGCAAAAGCATCCAGGTTCAATGGAAAGTTTTCGTCCTTTCCACTCCCTACTGCCAACTGAAAATAATTCCCTAGAAAATGGTAAACTTTACGAATCAGATCCGCTTCGGGAATAGAAGATTCTATGCGTTCAGTTAAATTCAATACGTCTGAATTTTCATACAATAAAACCGCATAAGCCTTTTTTCCATCACGGCCCGCGCGACCTGCTTCCTGGTAATAAGATTCGAGATCATCCGGCAAATCTACATGCACCACAAAACGCACATCGCCTTTGTCGATGCCCATGCCGAACGCATTGGTAGCGACCATGACCTGCACATAACCTTTCATCCAATCGTTTTGCATCTGGGTACGTTGCGACGCATCCATACCGGCATGATAGGCTCCGGCTTTTATTCCTTGTGTTTTTAAAAATTGAGCGAGCTCCACCGTTTTGCGGCGACTGCGTACATATACTAAACCGGTACCTGCAGCACCTTTGATGATGGATACTAATTTTTCTTTTTTGCCTTCCAGTTTAAAAACACTGTAGGAAAGGTTATCACGAACATAACTGTTGACTTGAACCTGTGGTGCTTTCAGGTGCAGGCAGTCAATGATGTCTTGTTGAACCTGTAAGGTAGCGGTTGCCGTTAAGGCCATGAAAGGCACGTCCGGCAATAAATATTTCAACTCACCTATTTCACCGTAAGCCGGACGAAAATCATGTCCCCATTGTGAAATGCAATGCGCTTCGTCTACTGCGACCAATGATATTTTTAAATATTTCAGGCGATCAAGAAAGCGTTCGGATTTTAATCGTTCAGGAGAAACATATAAAAATTTATACAAGCCGTTCACGGCACTATCCATAATCGTTTCCTGTACCCTACGATCCATGCCGGAAAACAGGCAAGCCGAAGGAATATGTTTTTGCTGCAAGCGATCGATTTGATCCTTCATCAAAGCGATCAAAGGAGAGATCACTAAGCACAAACCATCCATAGCGATACCAGGCACCTGGTAACAAATAGATTTACCACCACCAGTGGGCATAAGCACAAGGCTATCCTTACCGGCCATCGCAGCGTTGATCACTGTTTCCTGACCGGAGCGAAAGGCATCATAGCCCCATACACGATGGAGTATTTCGCTGGTGGTTTCCATTTCCTTAATTTCTACTTTCTTAATCTACCTTCGTAAAAACATAAATTCCAGCGCCCTGTTTCAATATCAATTCTTTTTTTGCCGCATTAAAATCGAATGTGGCTTGCGCCATATCACTTTTAAACTGCACTTCTGTCACAGCTTCAATCGAAAAACTTCCTTGCCCTGTAGCCTGAGCAGAAAGCTGTTGTTTGTCTTTTGAGATGGTCAACTTAATAGGCAATTCCTTACACGCATACAGTCCTACATAAGTATTCAATATTTCCTCTTTCACAATAACAGTTGTAAAAGAAGGGATTGTGTACATCTTGTTATAATAAATATTCAATACGCCAATCAATATATCATTTCTTGGATATACATGGCCATTGCTGCAGTACGCAATCGTCAAACTATCTTCGGGATAATGCACCAGAACTGCTACAAATCCATCAATCCCACCGGTATGACCGAAACCTTTTTTATTATAAAAAGGAATTTGATTCATTCCAAAACCATAACCGTCGTTTATGGTTGTCATTTTTTCCAAGCTACTTGAAGAAATTAGTTTAGAAGCGAATAACGTTTCTGCAAATTTCGCAAGACCGGTTGCCGTAGAAACCATACATCCCGCGCCGGCGGAAGAACTCATATCTGCTTCTTCTGCCGCTGACCAAGCACCAGACCATTCGTAGGAATAGCTTTCGTGTTTTGATGGATCTATTTTACTTCCAACATAGGTGGCTGAAAGATTGGCCGGTGTGCTGATTCTTTCTTTTATATTTTCAGCATACGTTTTTTTTGTAATCTTTTCTACGATATAGCCCAACAAAATATAATTCGTATTGCTGTAAGCCGATTTTACACCAGGTTCAAAATCAATACCGGCATTCGTAATTTGTAACAACATTTCTTCGTGCGATTTGGGTTGTTGTACCCATTCCATGTAATTCGATCTTTCTGTAATGTTGTGCAAACCACTGTGATGATTGAGCATGTGACCTATTGTAATTTTACTCGCATTCGGAACAAGTGGATAATAGGTAGCCAACGTTGATTCCAAACTCAGTTTTTTCTCATCGATCAACTGAAAAATCATAACAGCAGTAAACATTTTTGAAATTGAACCCACTCTATACTTTGTATCGGAAGAGGCTTTCACTTTCAACGGGTCTGTCAAAACCTCATATCCAATAGAACGTTCATAAAGAATTTGCCCATTTTTAGAAATTGTCAAACTTCCCATCGCTTTATTTTTTTCTTCTAAAGCGTTGAACAAACTATCCAGTTTAGAAGTGTTGAGTTTTTGTGCCTGAACACTAGCAACGCGGATCAATACCAGACAAAAAAAGAGGAATAAAATGTATTTTTTCATAAGTTTAAATTAACAGTAAAAATAAAAGAGCTAACGATAAGCTTTCCCTTATACCATAAAGAAAAGGAATAGTCTAACCGTAAGTATTATGGGATTTAGTTAACGATAGCCGATGGACTAGTCACTTTAAGCACCAAACCATCTTTCAATTCTATCTTACGATCCGATCCTGAAGCGAGTTTATCGTTGTGCGTGACGATCACAAATGTTTGCTTCAAGTCCTTACTCAGTTGAAAAAATAAGCGGTGCAGTTCTTCTGCATTTTGAGAATCGAGGTTACCACTCGGTTCATCGGCAAATATAATTTCCGGTTGATTGATCAAAGCGCGGGCCACGGCTACGCGTTGTTGTTCTCCTCCTGATAAAGTACCGGGCTTGTTGCCGGCACGGTGGCTGACACCTAAATAGTCCAATAATTCTTTGGCTCTTTTTTCCAAGGCACCGATGGCTTTGCCTCCGATCATACCCGGTAAATAGACATTTTCCAGGGCAGTGAATTCCGGCAGCAGGTTATGAAACTGAAAGACGAAGCCCATGTGTTTGTTTCGGATTTCGGCTAAGTCCTTCTCCGAAATAGATGTTAAATCATGGTTCTGAAAAAAAACTTTTCCCCCATCCGGATTATCTAAGGTGCCCAGAATATGAAGTAAAGTGCTCTTCCCTGCTCCGGAAGCTCCGACGATAGAAACGATTTCCCCCTTAGTCACCTCAATGTCAATGCCTTTAAGAACACTGACCGTGCCGTAAGACTTGACAAGGCCTGAGGCTTTTAAAACGATTTCCTGAGTTGGTGTAATTTCCATGGGATGGGCTTGCGGGTGACCTAAAATCCAATTTGTAAATAAAGCTTAAATAGTATAGATTAGAGCAAAAAAAAAGAATATTTATGAATATACATGAATTTCAGGCCAAAGAAATTTTTAAAAAGTACGGTGTAAAAATCGGCGAAGGCATCGTGGCAGACTCCCCTGAAGCTGCGGTTGACGCTGCAAAAAAATTGCAGGAGCAAACCGGAACCAAGATTTTTGTGATCAAGGCGCAAATTCACGCCGGTGGTCGCGGAAAAGGGAAATTTGTAGGTACTGAAAATCGTGGGGTAATGATTGCCAAAACCCTGGATGAAGTAAAAGAAAAAACCAAATTGATGCTTGGCAATACCCTGGTGACCATTCAAACCGGTCCTGAAGGTAAACTGGTAAGCAAAGTATTGGTAGCTGCCGATGTGTACGCACCGGGAGAAATGGAGCCAAAAGAATTGTACCTGTCTATTCTTCTAGACCGTGCGAAATCATGTGATGTGATCATCGCCAGTACAGAAGGTGGTATGGACATCGAGCACGTAGCAGAGACTACACCGGATAAAATTTTCCGTGAGTGGATCGATCCAGCAGTAGGATTGCAAGGCTTTCAAGCTCGTAAAGTGGCTTTCCAATTAGGTCTTTCAGGAGCTGCTTTCAAAGATTTTGTAAGCTTCCTTCCTAAATTATACAAAGCATACCGCGAATCGGATGCTTCTCAATTTGAGATCAATCCATTGCTTCGTACATCAGACGGACAAATTTTAGCCGTAGATGCCAAAGTATCGATTGACGATAATGCCTTGTACCGTCACCCTGACTTGTACGCTTACCGTGACTTAGCGGAAGAAGATCCTTTGGAAGTAGAAGCAGGTGAAAGCAACCTGAACTATGTAAAATTGGATGGTAACGTAGGTTGCATGGTAAACGGAGCCGGTTTGGCAATGGCCACTATGGACGTGATCAAGTTGTCTGGTGGAGATCCTGCCAACTTCCTGGACGTGGGTGGTGGAGCTAACGCTACGACAGTAGAAGCGGGTTTCCGTATTATCCTGAAAGATCCAAACGTGAAAGCGATTTTGATCAACGTATTCGGTGGTATCGTTCGTTGCGACCGTATCGCAAACGGTGTGGTAGAAGCTTACAAAAAAATCGGAGACATTAAGATTCCAATCATCGTTCGTTTGCAAGGAACCAACGCTGAAGAAGGCGCTCGCATCATCAACGAATCAGGTTTGAAAGTACAATCTGCGATCGTATTGAAAGATGCTGCTGATTTAGTAGCTAAAGCTATCGCGAAGTAATCACAGAGAACATATAAGGCCTCTGATACGATGTATCAGAGGCCTTTTTTATGCCTTATAACTTCATTTCTCTAGCAGTCTATCATTTCTTTGAATTTATAAGTACATTGAATAGTACTAGATTCCTGAGTAAAACCTTCAAGTATCGATTTTTATGAGAATAGTATACCTCCTGCCCGCTTTACTTTTAGTATATCAATTGTCTTTCGGACAAACAACACCTTACACGGCCATTCAACTGCGCTTCAATCTGATCAAAGTCATCATTCAACCGGATATCATTCAACTGCCCGACTCAGCGATTGTTTTTCCTGTAACAGGCTTAACCAATATTCGCGTGATTCCCGGTAACATGATTAGCGGACCTTATACAGAGATTGAATTATGGATCATTGATAACGAAGGGAAAATCATTTATAACAATACTATTGCTACCGATAAAAATGACGGAAGTTATCCGTTAGAAACAGAATATTGCCGTTACATGAAATTGCAAAGCAATTACCTTCGCATTCAACGTCATACCAAGGAAGCCGTAGCTGTAAATTAAGATGAATAACTCTTCTTCCAAACTAACACTTGGACTTATCGCTATAGTGGCGTGGCTGGCTATTATCGTGCAATTTGTACTAATGATCGAAGCACGGGTAAGCCCCATTCTTGAAACAAGCATTCGTTTTTTTAGTTTTTTTACGATCTTAACCAATTTACTGGTAGCGCTATATAGTACTGTGCTAACCATTCAGCCTTCCTCATCGTGGGGGCGCTTCTTTTCTCGCTTGTCAGTAGGAACAGCTACGACAGTATACATTGTTGTAGTAGGGCTCATCTATAATACCATTCTTCGCTTTCAATGGCAACCACAGGGCATGCAGCGCGTCGTGGATGAACTATTGCACGCTATTGTTCCCACGCTGTTTCTAATTTATTGGTTCGCCTTTTTATCTAAAAAACCATTACCGTGGAATTCGTTTTTTCCATGGTTGATCTATCCATTCTTCTATTGCCTTTATATTTTAATCAGAGGATCCTTTTCTGGGTTTTATCCCTATCCTTTCATGGACGTAAGCAAGCTGGGCTATCAACAAGTAGTGATAAACAGCCTGGGAGTAACAACTGTATTTCTTGGATTTTCTTTACTTTTTATATTCATTGGAAAAATAAGGAAGCAGTAAATAAACCGTTACTGCTTCCTTTGAAAGTCTTATTTCTTACTGCTCAAATCAATTGCCCAAATGAGCTCTTTTAAAAATCCTGCAGCAGCTTTGTCTGAAGCTTCCTTATTAGATGGTTTTCCGCTTTCATCGTATGCTTCCTTTATTTTTGAAGAATGAAACTTTCCGGGCACTAACCAGGCGCCAATTTTCCAGAACGTGAAGGCCAAAGACGTAATCACCTGTGTCCCTCCAAAAGGGCCATCAGAACAAGCTGCTATGGCTAGAGGTTTGTGATGCCACTCTTTATACAAAAGATCGATCACGTTCTTTAAACTCGCAGGATAGCCACCGTTGTATTCAGGAGTAACAATGATCACCCCATCCGCTTTGACGATTTTATCAGCAAAGTCCAATACCTGTGCGGTTGGATTCGTTTGGTATTGAAGTCTTTCTTCAAAAACCGGAAACTGGTATTGATTCAAATCCAATAACTCCGTAGAAAATAAGGTTTGCTCTGCTATATAATTTTGCAAGTACAGTGCTACACGATGTGAAACTCTTCCTGTACGTACACTGGCGGAAATGATGGCGATGTGAGGCATATGTAAGTGTTTTTCTAAATGTAATGATTTTTTGGAGAAATCTGAGATCTGAATCGATACCTATTTTTGAGAATTGAAAACGGAGAACTGAAAACAGAACAGGGTAGTTTTAATCTAAAAGTATATAAATCAGTTCTCAGTTTTCAGTTTTAAGTTCTCTCTTTTATTGGTTTATCTTTTGTATATTGTTTTTAACCATAAAAAGTCATTTATACCATTCTATGATTCAAACCTTTCTTAGTCGTGACGAAGCTGCACCATTTGATTGGGTAGATGTGTACGAACCATCGGAGGATGAACTGTTTTCACTCGCACACAAATATGATTTGCACCGCTATACCGTGCGCGATTGCCTGGAAGCTGGTCACTTGCCTAAGTTTGAAAGAGGAGACAACTACAATTTTATCATCGTTCGTACCTTTTCTCCAAAAAAAGACATTAATCCCCATACCATACAGGACCTTACGAGTAAAGTGGCTGTTTTCTATTCAGACAAATTTCTCATCACCATCCACCGTCAGGTACAACCGTTTCTCAAAGACATCAAAGACAAATACTGTTTGTACGAATGCAAACTAACTACGCAGGAGCTTGTCACTCAAATCCTATGGTTCTCATTGCATTCTTTTGAACAGCCAGGCATGCTGCTTTCTGATATCATGGACGATTATGAACAAAAGATATTCCTGCACGATAACATTCCCAACTTGCAGCAAAAGCTTTATTACATCAAACACAAAGCAAGTGTCAGCAAAAAAGTATTGGTATTGACTACTGAAATCATTAATCAGGTGCACCATACCAACGATACCAATCCTTACCTGCAAGACTTGAAAGATTTGCATGTGAAGCTCATTACCATCTACGATCAGATACAAGATGACATCACCAACTTGCTCAATATTTACATTTCTTTATCTGCACAAAAGACCAATGAAGTTGTAAAAATTCTCACGATCCTATCCGTTTTCTTTATGCCATTGACCTTTATCGTTGGTGTCTATGGAATGAATTTTCAATACATGCCTGAGCTGAATGAAAAATGGGGGTACCCAGCTGTGTTGCTTTTCATGATTGGGGTCGCAGGATGCATTTACATCTGGTTTAAACGTAAAAAATGGCTTTAAAAAACCAGGGATTTCCAATACTCATAGTGTTGATTTTTTTACTCAGTTGAATGTTTTATAAAAAGTTATCAGTAGTCAAAAAAGTCTTCTGTATCAAACACTGAAGACTTTTTTGCGGTATGGCGTATGATTTGATCCATTATTTATCAGATCAAAATTTACAACTATGGCAACGACAACCGCAACCCCTAGTAAATTATCTATAAAGAACCTGTTCTTACTCATCGTAGGATGCCTGGGTTTATGTGCAGCCGCTTCCTGGCTAGGATCTACCTTTACCATGGATGGCTTAGATGGATGGTATCAAAGCATCAATAAGCCGTCTTTCAATCCACCGAATATGGTGTTCGCCCCTGTATGGTTCATCTTATACACCATGATGGCCGTATCTCTGTTCTACGTATTGAGAGCTCATCATCCTAATAAAACCCTTGCGATCGTGGTATTTGTGATTCAATTAGGATTGAATGCTTTGTGGAGTTTACTGTTCTTCAAATTACATCTGATTGGATTAGCACTGATAGAAATGATCGTCATGCTGGGATTCATCATCGCCTATTACTTTATCGTGAAGCCGATCCGTCCTTTAGCCGCTTATTTATTTATCCCTTACATCGCTTGGGTAGCCTTTGCCACCATACTCACCGCTACCATCTGGTCGATGAATTAACTTTCTTTCAAAATGATGGATCATCCCTGAATCTGATTGTATTAGATTCAGGGATTTCTTTTTTTTAGGGCTAAAAGAAGAAATAAAATCCCTATTTTAGTTAACCTCAAAACAACACACATGGGTTACGTAGAAAAAAATCTTATCACAGACGAAAAGGTAGTGTATAAAACCACTTACCACTGGATCATCTTCTTAAGCTTGAGATCGATCTTTTCTTTGTTCATTATCCCGATGATAGAGCGAGCCACAGACGAGTTTGCCGTAACAAACAAACGCATCATCATCAAAACAGGTTTGATTTCCAGAAAAATTGTAGAGATGAACATCAGTAAAATAGAAACGGTGAATGTCAGACAAAGCGTGATCGGACGCCTCTTCGGATATGGCGCATTGGAGTTTACCGGTACCGGAGGCACCAAAGAAACATTCGTCAACATCTCCCACCCTACGGAGTTCAAAAAAAGAGTACAGGAAATACAACACTAAAACCAATAGACATGGCTCAAGTTACCCTAAAAGGAAATGCAACAAGCATCAAAGGAGACCTTCCTTCAGTAGGCAGTACGGCTCCTGATTTCAAATTTGTAAAAACAGATTTATCCGATTCTTCTCTCTACGCAGAAAACAGTAAAGTAAAAGTAATCATCGCTGTACCCAGCTTGGATACCGGTGTATGCGCTTTAGAGACGCGACAGTTTAATCAAAAACTAGCGGATAAAAACCACGTAACAGGTGTCGTAGTTTCAAAGGACTTACCTTTTGCCATGCGCCGCTTTTGTGAAACGGAAGGCATTAAAAACGTAGTCAGTGTTTCCGATTTCCGTTATGGTGAATTTTCCCAAAAATACAATACTGAAATTACGGAAGGTCCGATGAAAGGCCTTTCAGCACGTGCAGTGTTTGTTGTAGACGCTCAGAACGTTATTCGCTATACCGAATTGGTACCGGAAATCGCTCAAGAACCAGATTACGATAAGGTCATGGCGGCGGTTGATCAATTACTGTAAGTACTATGATTTTTTATGATTGAATGAGGACTATGATTTTTTGATTCGCTTCGCTCTTATGATTTTAGACTTTGAGCAGTCTTAATGCCTTCGGCACTCAGACTGCTCAAATTTCCACTTTTATATTTTTATTATTTTATTTTTTTAATGATTGACTTATGATTAATGAAAAGTATGCAGAAAGTGCATTGACAGGCAAGATCATTGGCTGTGCGATGGAAGTACATCGAACTCTTGGGAATGGATTTCAGGAGAAAATCTACCAACGTTGTATGGCTATAGAAATGGCTAAACAAGGTCTTCATTACAGTCGGGAACATGAAATGCTGATTCTTTACAAGGGAGAAAAAGTAGGTTTAAGACGAGTTGACTTTTTTGTAGAAGAAAAGATTATGTTAGAGTTAAAAGCAGTAATCCAATTAGAAGATGTTCACTTGGCCCAAGCAATTAATTATCTGGAAGCTTATGGTTTGCAAATGGGACTGCTTATCAATTTTGGCAACACCAGTTTACAATTCAAACGGGTTTATAAACCCAATCGACGGACTATGATTTGAAATAATTGAATGAGTACTATGATTGGAAAGGATTGAATGAATACTATGATTCAGCCTAATTAAGTAAACTTTCAATTAATCAAGGCGAGCCTAATCATAGTATTCAATCCTTTCTAAATCATAGTCCAGGGAGGGAATGAAAATTGAAGTTTGAAGCTATTCTTTCGCCATCTGAACATTTATGGCATGCTTATGTTATAGTGTATAAGTAACGCAAATCCATTCTATAACACTTTAACTCTGTTGCTATGAAAAACCTGAAAATCATTTTCGCTCTATGTATACTGGCTGTTTCTTTAACCAGTTGTGGTATTAACATGGCATTGTTCACCAATAAGAACAGCAATGTCACGCATGTAGAACTCTCTAAGAAAAATTTTAAAGTATTAGAAAGAGTGACTGGTACTGCCTCTGCTACTTATTATTTTAATGTGGGCGGTATGAAAAATAAAGACCTCATCAATATGGCTACCGCTGATATGGTGGCAAAGGCAAATATGACAGGTAGTTCCAAAGCATTGATCAATACCACTGTCGATGTGCACAAAGGAGGCATTTGTATGTTATACAATAAAATCACAGTGACAGTTAGCGCACAAGTGATCGAGTTTACAGAATAACAAAGGCAAAAAAAATCCCGCTCTTTAAGGAGCGGGATTTTTTATTAAATAGAATCACTTGCCACCAAATTGTTATAGCGGTATATATTGTCGATATCGGAAATTTCATCATATACCACATCCAGGTCTTTAATGATCCCGTTATTCAATCCGTAGACCCAGGCGTGAACTTTCAGTTCGTTATTCTTCCAAGCACGTTGTACAATCTTGGTTTTAGCTAGGTTACGCGCTTGTTCAATCACATTCAATTCTACCAATCGATCCGCTCTTTGGTCTTTGTCCTCTATGGCTTCTAATTCTTTGAAGTATTTTACATACACTTCCTTGATATTTCTTAACCAGCTGTCTACAAAACCAAAAGACTGGCTTTCCATTGCGGCTTTCACACCTCCGCAACCGTAATGACCACAGACTATCACGTGTTTTACTTTCAATACAGATACTGCGTAGTCCAAAACACTCAATAAGTTCATGTCAGTATGCACCACCATGTTGGCAATGTTACGGTGTACGAAGATGTCACCAGGCGCTGTGTTGGTGACCTCGTTGGCTGGTACTCGGCTATCCGAGCAACCAATCCACAAATAATGTGGTCTTTGTATAGATTGAAGTCTTGTAAAGAATTCAGGATCATCCTGTACTTTACCCAATGCCCATCTTTTGTTTCCGCTTAATAAATCTAAATGACTTTCCATGATAATTAATTTTTAATGGTTTAAACTGATTAATTCTACGTCAATGTTTTTCTCCTCTTTTTTCTGAATAAAATCGTGAATCATCTCCAGAATATCAGGATCAATATTTTTGTTAAAACTTCCGTCTATAATTACCTTTGACCCGACAGGCAAGGTGTTCAAGGCTTGCTGAAATTTTTTCCTATTCAGAAAGGTTACGTCTTCTGCCAACGTGATCAACGTGTATGTTTTCCCTTCTATGGGTGCAGAAGAGATCTTGTAGGGCATTTTTAAGTTATTCTTCAAAATAAAGAAAATCGCTACCAACAATCCCGAAATGATACCTGTGAAAATACCGGAAGTGGTCATGATAACGATGGTAACAACATAAGGCAAAAACTGAGACCAGCCTGACTTGTACATCGTACGCACCACAGCGATGGAGATCAGCTTATACCCTACATAGAGTAAAATCGCTGCTAAAGCTGACAATGGGATCAGATTCAACAAACCTGGGATGAAGAGCAATGTCCCCACGAGTAAAAGCGCATGCACGATAGTAGAAATCTTGGTTCTGCCTCCTGCATTGATCTTACTAGAACTTCTCAGGATTACCGCTGTCAGGGGAATTCCTCCTACTAAACCGCATAAGGTATTGCCAAGACCTTGAGCAAACAACTCTCTATTAGGTGGTGAAATGTTTTTGTTCGGATCAAGTTTATCGATGGCTTCCAAGCTCAATAAACTTTCCATCGTGGTCATGACAGCGATCATGAAAACCAATATCCATAAATCCTGACTTAGGATAAGACTGAAATCAGGGAAATGAAACAAACTATTAAAGCCTGTAAACTCCGGTACAGTCAAGGTATGCGACGTATTGATGCTCCATTGAGGAAAATACTGGGAGATGGCAAGGTTAAGCAAGACTCCGACAATAATGACCAATAAAGAAATTGGTATGTAAATCAATTTGCGCAAACGCTGTGTTCTTTTATTCAACAAGCCAAACATCAACGCCACCGAAACCAAACCAATGATCATAGATCCTGTATCCATGTAATCAAACATGTGGTAGATCTCACTGAATGTATTTTCACCGTCTGATTGAAAGAAGAAGAAATCACCTTCCGCATCTTTATCGTCGCCGATGATGTGAGGTAATTGTTTCAGAATAAGAATAAATCCCGTTGCGGAAAGCATTCCTTTGATCACAGAAGAAGGAAAGTAATGCGCAATGCTGCCGACTTTCAACCCTGCGAATACCATTTGCACGATACCGGCTAAAACCAAGGCAGCAAGAAAATATTCGAATTTACCTAAGGTAGCGATACCCGCTACAACGGTATAACTGATACCTGCCGCAGGGCCGGTCACCGCAAGCTTAGAACCGCTCACCAAAGACACTACGATCCCACCAATCATGGCGGCAAGAATTCCCGAGTAAGCGGGTACACCTTGCGCCACCGTGATTCCTAAACAAATAGGAAGCGCAATGATGAACACAACTATACCTGCCTTCAGCTCGGTCAATAAGCTGAATTTCTTTTTAATGGATAACATAGAAAATATGATGAATTAAAAAACGGGATTATTCTCAACTAAAAACAACGCCTTAAGCTCGAGGAGGTGGGGTAATCAATTCTTTGATGGTATCCGAAACAGGGCATTGAAACCGCGTATAGTGAATCAATGTAGCGGCCCCCAATTCAGGAAGTATGACAGATGCTAAAATGCTCTTAAAAAATTTCTCCGATGGATTTTGTTCCTTTTCTGTTTTTTCATTTTCCGAATCGCTGTCGCGGGCATCCTCTTCCTCCATATCAAAGAGTTTCGCGACTTTCGCCTCTTTGACTTTAAGATTGCTCAGTACCGCAACAGATGGTGCAGCTAAGAAAGCCATAAAAAAGAGCAGCGATATGTAAATGGATAAGAGTTTCATGGAAACGTATAAAGTAACGAAAAAAAATGGGGAAAGTTGTCAGTGGTCAGTGGTCAGTGATCAGAAAAACGTTATCGATTATAAAAACAAACTGATTATGAGGCTATAACCTTATCCATTAAGCATAAAAAAAGTCCCGCAAAAGCGGGACTTTTTTCTGATCACTGATCACTGACAACTGACAACTATTTTTTAAGCTACCGTACTGATCTGCTTCATAGAAGTCATCGCTGCACGCAACTCCTCTCCTACGATTTCGATCGGGTGGTAACGCAATACTTCATTTACTTTGATCAAGGTCACGTTATCGACACCGTTGTCTTTGCCGGCATTGAAGTTTTTACCGATAATGTCCGTATCTACTTTCTTCATGAAATCCGCCAATAGAGGTTTGCAAGCATGATCAAACAAGTAGCAACCGTATTCTGCTGTATCAGAAATCACACGGTTCATTTCGAACAATTTCTTACGAGCGATCGTGTTCGCGATCAATGGCGTTTCATGCAAAGATTCGTAGTAAGCAGATTCTTCAACGATACCTGATTCAGTCATCGTTTCGAACGCTAGTTCCACACCGGCTCTTACCATGGCTACCATCAACAAACCGTTGTCGTAATATTCTTGTTCCGCTATTTTCACGTCACCTGCAGGCGTTTTTTCGAAGGCTGTTTCGCCTGTCGCTGCTCTCCAAGTCAACAAGTTCTTGTCACCGTTAGCCCAGTCTTCCATCATGATGCGAGAGAACTCACCGCTGATGATGTCGTCTTGGTGCTTGCGGAACAAAGGACGCATGATTTTTTTCAATTCTTCAGAGATTGTAAACGCTTTGATTTTCGCTGGATTGCTCAAACGATCCATCATAGCCGTGATACCACCTTGTTTCAACGATTCCGTGATCACTTCCCATCCGTATTGGATCAATTTAGAAGCGTATCCTTTATCGATGCCTTTTTCTACCATTTTGTCGAAGCACAAGATAGAACCGGTTTGCAACAAACCACAAAGGATGGTTTGCTCTCCCATCAAATCTGATTTTACTTCCGCAACGAAAGATGATTTTAACACTCCTGCTCTGTCTCCGCCTGTGCCTACACAGTAAGCTTTCGCGATGTCCCATCCTTTTCCTTCCGGATCGTTTTCAGGGTGCACAGCAATCAAGGTAGGCACACCAAAACCTCTTTTGTATTCTTCTCTTACTTCAGATCCCGGAGATTTAGGAGCCACCATTACTACTGTAATGTCCTTACGGATTTGCATGCCTTCTTCCACGATGTTGAATCCGTGAGAGTAAGAAAGCGTAGAACCTTTTTTCATCAACGGCATCACCGCTGTTACTACGGATGTATGCTGCTTATCCGGAGTCAGGTTGATCACAAGGTCAGCAGAAGGAATCAATTCTTCGTAAGAACCTACTGTGAATTTATTGTCGGAAGCATTCTTCCAGGATTGTCTTTTTTCAGCGATGGCTTCTTTTCTCAACGCGTAAGAAATATCCAAACCTGAATCTCTCATGTTCAAGCCTTGGTTCAAGCCTTGCGCACCGCAACCAACGATCACGATTTTCTTGCCTTTAAGCGCTTTCACACCATCAGCGAATTCGCTGCTGTCCATGAATTCACATACGCCCAGTTGATCTAATTTCTCTCTCAGCGAAAGTGTATTGAAGTAATTTGCCATTGTTTATAAGTAATTTTTAGTGTACGAGGTATTAATAGGCTACAAATATGGGGATATTTTTGGGATTAAATCAGCTATAATGAGTCATTTTTGGGTACTTTTTATGGATTAATAAGAAAACTGAGAACTGAAAACCGAAAACCGATTATCTGTTTCAGTTCTCAGTTTTCAGTTCTCAGTTTTCAGTTCTCAGTTCTCAGTTTTCAGTTCTCAGTTCTCAGTTTCAAACCTTGCGGTGCAGGATTTTTTACCTAGCTTTGTCATTATTGCACCCGTAGTTCAATTGGATAGAATGACAGATTCCGGTTCTGTTGGTTGGGAGTTCGAATCTCTTCGGGTGCACGAAGCCTTTGTTAGACTGAATGAATGTTCGGGATAACAAAGGCTTTTTTCTGTACTTTCAGATTCTTTAATGAAGAGGAGTTAAAGTTTTTTAAAAGAATTTAGTTAGATTAAAATATAGTTTTCGTTTTTGATACATTCCATGATTTGGGCGTTCCCTCCCGATAGCTATCGGGAGGGCCGGGCTTTCGCCACTCGTTTTCCCGCCTGTCATTCATGATGCCTAATCAGACTAAAAAATGGCGGGGAAGAACTCAGACAATGGCTCAATCCCTAACGCAAACAGAATATGAACAAAATTTTAATTGCTTTCTTCTCGCTCCTATTAACACTTTCCTGCGCAGCTCCTATTCAAACATTCCGCATCGCATCGGAAGGAAAAAAAGGTACGTTAAAGTTATATGCCGATTCCTCATTCAAAGAAAAAATAAACGGAGAATCTTATTCCGGAAGATGGAGCGGAAGTATGAGTGAAGATTCTACTTTGAACCTGGTAAGAACCTCTCATGGATCTCAAATATTAACCCTGACGCCTACTATTACCTATAAGATTAAAGAAGGCAAAGTCGCTATTCCGAAAATCAACTATTTATTTCCTTAGCTCAACGCAATTTATTATCTTCCATTGAACCCCTTAAACTTTTTTCCTATGACCTACCTCAACAGACCACTCGTTTACAAAGGACACAATGGCGCGCACATCAATACCGATGGTACATGGGTATGCGGAGGCGCTTATACAGGGGCACACCGCAATCCCAATGGATTTTGGGTGGTAGGCGGCGCACACGATGGAGCACATCCTAATCCTGACGGTTCATGGGCCTGTGGTGGGGCCTATAAAGGCGCACATCAGGGCAGCAACGGCAAATGGTACTGCGGAGGAGAACATACCGAAGCACACCGCAACGTAGACGGTACCTGGTCAGTGGGCGGTGCTTATACCGGCGCCAAGAGAAATCCGGATGGCAGTTGGGTTTGTGTTTAGTCTTCTACTTAATTAATAATGTCAACTCTTCCTTCTTCTGTCAAATGGATTCAGTATTTACTGAAATTCAGATTGATCATGATGGCTTGCCTGATTCTAATCGTTGGGCTAGTCTTGTATTATAAACCACAAAACGAATTCCTTCAGGGCTTTGTCGAAGGCGTTATCAAACAAAGTGGCGTAACTGATGAATCCTTTAGTTATACAATGGCCTTTCTCATAGGAACAAACCTGATTCCTGCGTTGGCTATTATCTTCGAATACGATTTTCTAAGAAGAAAGAAAGCGCTAGGCTTTTGGATTTGTTTTACACTGGATTTCATCTTTATTGCAGCAGGCCGTAGTTTACCTCTAATCAGTCTGGTTATTCTGGTATTGGGATTGACTAAGGGTACAAAAGAATATTTCTCGAAAGATAAAATAAAAGAAAGCGAAAGATTAAACCTATTGGACGATGAAAGCATTTTATAAATACATTTTCATTTTACTAAGTTTATTCGCAACTCAGACTTATCAATCAGTAAAACGTATATTTCCTAAAGAACAAAAAAAAGGAGATCTTTTCATACACATGAAAGGATCTCCTTTTTTGAATTATGCAAAAGATAAAAACTATTCTTTACCTATTCCATAAGTGAGACCAATGTTGAAAGACACATTGCGGTTAGCAGTAAATTCCCCATCCTCAGTATCTTTGTACACATTCATGAATCCATTGTAATACACAAGGTCTGTGGTCAGCCATACTTTTGGAGACAACCTGAAGTTGACACCGAATGCTGCACTGGCACCCAAATCAATCGCATTGACCTCATCCGTCACGTCTTGAGAGAATTTGTCACCGTCTTCATTCTCGAAAGTTTCATTCGCGCCGATCGCAATACCCAACGTAGGAGCAAGTGTAAATTTAGGACGAATGTTGTGGGTATAATCATTCAGGAAATAAGACACTCTAACCGGTATACGGATATAGTCTAGACTGGAGGTGAACGTATTACCGTCTCTTTCTACCTTAAGACCTTCTCTGCTGAACTTCGCATCAATACCCACGGCCCAATGTTGGGTAGAGCTGTATGTGAATGTCAGTCCACCGTTGAAAGCCGGATTAAATGCCTTATCGCCGACATAAGAATACCAGCTGTGTCCGAATCCACCGGTGATACCTATTGAAGTACGTTGTGCCTGAGCGGTAAAAGAGATCACTAATAGCAAAGTGAATAGTGTAAATAGTTTTTTCATACAATCTTTCTTTTTTAGATACTTCCTGAAATACAAAGGAGATGCCATATAACCTTTCGTGGTAAAATTGGCGATCCAATTTATTATATTGAGTTTTGATCTGTTCCTCTATTATAGACTTTACCTATCTTGTATGTATTCCTTGCTTCAACATATCCAACGCTTCGTTTCGTTAACAGAAGAAGAAATACAACTATTGACGCCTTACTTCACTGCTAAACAAACAGAGAAAAAAGAGTACCTGTTTAAAGAAGGCCAAATTTGCCCGGCGAATTATTTTGTATCGAAAGGTTGTTACCGCTTGTATTTTGTGAATGAGAAAGGTGTAGAAAACATCGTACAATTTGCCATCGAAAACTGGTGGATCGCGGATTACATGAGTTTGGAAAAACAAATCCCTTCCCCTTTCAGCCTTCAATCTTTGGAGACCGGAGAATTGCTGGTCTTAGAAAAACAAGTGCAGGAAGAGCTGCTGGGAAAAGTGTCGAAACTGGAGCGTTACTTCCGCATCATTGCACAGCGCGCCAATGGAGCGGCGCAAGTCAGGATAAAATACATTTCAGAATTATCGGGAGAAGAACGTTATGTTCAGTTTGCCGCATCCTTTCCTGAATTTGTACAGCGGATTCCGCAATACATGCTCGCCTCTTATTTAGGATTTACGCCTGAATTTTTAAGCAAACTGCGGGCGAAGAAAAGATAACTTACGTTTCTTAATCTACATTAAGTTTTTCCAAGGCTACTTTCCATAGGTTTGTTTCAACCTAAAAATAAACACACCATGGAAAACAGAATCAAAATAGATCAGGTCCTACCGGAAGCTTACAAAGCCATGTATGTCTTTTCCGCTGTTGGGAAACCCAAGCATTTAACGCCCTTGCAAGCGGAGTTGATCAAAATCAGAGCCTCACAGATCAATGGCTGCGCCTTTTGTCTGAACATGCACACGATCGATGCACGCAAGCTGGGAGAAACCGAACAACGGATTTACACGGTCTCTGCCTGGAGAGAAACAGCCTATTTCAGCACAGCAGATCAAGCCATACTTGCCTTGACCGAAGAAGTGACCCTCATCCACCAACACATATCAGAAGCCACCTATCAAAAAGCTACTGATGTGCTGAGCGAACAACAAATCGCGGAAGTCATCATGACCGCTGTCGTCATCAATTCCTGGAACAGAATTGCGATCGCTACCGGCATAACGGCGTCAGAATAAAATTAGTTGTTAGTTGTTAGTTGTTAGTTGTTAGTTGTTAGTTGTTAGTTGTTAGTTTTCATAACTTATTTGTCCTTTTGTATGAATAACTATAACTTACAACTAACAACTACAAACTACCAGCAGTGGATACTTCACTATTGTTTACACAAATCCTTTGGGCCATCATCGGTCTTCCCATCATCTATTACCCCATGATACTGCTGGCCAATGTCATGAGTTTTGCCGCACCGAGAGTTCAAAAGATCACCCTTAAAGGCACGCTCTTTAGAATCTTTATGGTGGTAACAACACTTTATCCTTTGATCTATTATTTCTGCTACAAAGCTTCTGTAACTTGTGTAGAAGAAGGTATGCTATTGGATGCTTTACTTTATGCCATTCCTCCACTGGCCATTGGAGGTACTTTGTACTGGATCTTAAAAAAATAATCATTTCTGCGGAGCTCAGAAAGGAATCTTGCATCAGCCATTCTTACGGAAGTCTACAAGCCCCGCATGCACGAAAGCGCTGTCAGGCTTATTTAACTCCCCCACCTCAATCACATGAGCAGTCGTGGTATGAAGTAGTGCAAATACTTCCTTCAATAATAGTTCGGACTGCAGCAATTCAAAATGTGGATCTTTGATGACATCTGAATAGCGTTGGTAAATTTTTCCCCTATAACTAAAACTAAGGAGAGGATTTTGGTAAACGTCTACAATGTGGGCGATTTGGTAAACGTTCTTTGCTAATTTCAAGTGCAAATTTTGTCTATGCTTAGTAGCTAAGTTGGGGTCTTCGAGGCAAGCCACGAGCTCCCATTGCTGACAGATCAACAGAGACAATTCTTCTTTGTGGTGTGTTTTCATAGCTGTCTATTTTAAACGTATATTCTGAATATAAACTTGTAGTAACTATTGTTGTGGAAAAAATTATCAAAACTAATTTTATTAATGGATGTTTATACATTCATAGCTACTTGCTAATGGCTATATTGCATGCAGGCGTGATAACATGCAGTTATCGTGTGGAAACATGTTACATAAAAACACGGTACAACATGAAACTATTTACCGGTCCTTCGATCTTTCTTCTATTTCTATGTGCATGGATGACACTGTCTTCTGAGGTCAGCAGTCAACCGACAAGGGATTCCTTGTATACGACTTCCAAGGATTCCGTTTCTATAACAACAGAACGTTTGGAACTGTTCGATTATTCTAGAAACCGATCCATTCCTGTTGCCTTATATTATCCGGATACTTTAACGATCAAACAACCCATGGTAGTATTCAATCATGGCTATAATGAAAACCAAGGAACACCTTATTTAAGTTATGCTTACCTGAATACTTTTTTAGCGCGACACGGTTACTTTGTAGTGAGTATACAGCATGAGTTGCCTAGCGATGATCCTTTGCCCACGACAGGTAATCTGCGTGAAAAAAGAATGCCAAATTGGGAAAACGGCGTTCAAAATATTTTGTTTGTAGTGCCCGAATTAAAAACACGTTTACCCAACCTCGACGACAAACGTGTGAATGTGATCGGTCATTCCAACGGCGGCGACATCAGTATGCTGTTTGCTACGGAGTACCCGAGAAAAACAAGAAAAGCTATTTCTCTGGACAACCGGAGGATGCCCATACCCGCTATCGACACCTTGAAAATTTATTCCCTGCGTGCCAACGACCTGCCTGCTGATGAAGGAGTCATTCCTTCGGTACAAAAACAAATCAAACATGGTATGAGCATCATCACCTTGCCCAATACCAAACACATTGAGATGTGTGATGATACAGCAACGGAAGAACAAAAGAAAGAGATTCAGGAATATGTGTTAAAATTTTTGGAAGAGAAAGTTTTAGCAAAATAGATCCATGACATATGTTACAGACACGCCCTTTAAAAGAAACGGAGAAACAGATCTTAACATGGACATTAAAAAAGGTACGACGCAATGAAATCCGTATCCTTCTTGCCATGTATTCTATTTTTTATGTAATTATCATTTTCGGTCTCTTCCGCGAGAATCCACCTGAATCCTTTTATTCTGCTGGATATACACTTATTCGCACCTTCTTACTTCTATTTATTTATGTCCCTTTCATGTGGATCTTTATAAAAGCAGGCACATTGTTCACCATATTACCCATCAAAAAAGACATAAAAAGAAACATCTGCTCAATAACAACGATGCTAATGACGCAAGACTCCGAAAAAAATTATTTTGTTGGAAGTTACACCGCAGATGGCAAAAGGAAATATTCCAGAACGATCAAGTTCACTAAAAAAACACTCTTCTACATTCCAGCATCGGCCTTGTATGCTGAAAAGTCTGAACTGAAAACGAGTGATGTTTATCAATATATTAGAGAAGGCAAGATCTACGAAGTTGAATTTGGGGCTGCCTCACACATTATCTTTTCTATTAAAGAATTCAACACTGTTCCTGAGTATGCTTACCGTTAACTCAGAATTCTTAACCGATTATTTTCCCAAAATAAGTATCATTGAAAATACAATGAATTGTTCTTTCATGATTTTAATCTACGCTCTGCGTTAGGGATCGAGCAGAAAGCCCGAAGCGCGTGAGCCCCGATGGCTATAGGGGTGCGGCAGGCGGAATGGAGCGAGAGCCCGACCGCCAAATTGAAGATAGGAAGAGCATCCTGACGGATTGGCGGTAACGCCCTAATCAATCTAAGTCAAATGCTTTTATTAACCTTACAGCAAAAGAAGCCTACCCTATTTTCAGTTTCCATTACTTATTTGGCCATTTTGGCGCTTTTTCAAAAAAAATCCTCCTCCCTATTGACATTTCTATTTTTTCTCATCTACTTTGAACTACAAAGTAATTTGAGATGAATCAACAAGCCCTAGAAGATCTGAAAGAAATCCGATCGATCATGGATCGATCTACCCGGTTTATTTCACTGAGTGGTATATCCGGTATTATAGCCGGTGTATCGGCCCTGGCTGGAGCAGCAGTGGCCTATTGGTATTTCCAGGAAGTGATCTTTAACGCGGAATCAGCGGACTACTGGAACCAGGATGCCCAATACCGTTTCTTCCTGCTGGATGCTTTGGCCGTTTTAATCGTCGCCGTGTCCGGGGGGATTTTCTTCACCGTAAGAAAAGCGAAAAGTCAGGGACAAAAGATCTGGGATTCCACGTCCAGAAGGCTCTTGATCAACCTCTGCATCCCCTTGGCTGTTGGAGGTTATTTCTGTGCGGTACTCTTATACATGGGCTTCATTGGATTCATCGCACCGGTCACGCTTACCTTCTATGGATTGGCCCTGCTCAATGCAAGCAAGTATACATTGGATGATATACGCTACCTCGCGATCTCTGAATTGATCTTAGGAATGGTGGCGCTGTGGTTTATCGGTTATGGTTTATTATTCTGGAGTATCGGTTTTGGGGTATTGCATATAGTGTACGGATCTGTGATGTATTTTAAATACGAGAAGTGAGCGATATCATTCAACATTGGGACAAAGCGTTTGAAAACAGAGCCAGGCTGGCCATCATGTCTATCCTGATGGTGACGGACTGGGCCGATTTCAACCGCTTCAAAGAACAACTGGACATGACCGATGGAAATCTGGCCAGTCATTTGTCTGCGCTTGAAAAAGCCGCTTATATAGAAGTGCGTAAATCTTTCATCGGAAAAAAACCCAATACCTCCTACCGCGTAACGGCTGCAGGCAAAAAAGCTTTCAAACAACATTTACAGTCCCTCGAAAAATTTCTCCGCAATCAAGGGTGATTTTTTTTGAGCTTTAACTTTGAAATACAAAGTACTTTTAAATAAAACAATATGAAAACAAAAGAAACACTCTTACTCTTCGCTACCGCCTTGTGCTGTACGCTGCTCTTCTACAGACAATCCTGGGGATTGAATGTACCGGCATTTGCACTTCTGATTGTAGGGGCGCAGGCCTTATACAAACCGGAATTGCGCCACAATCGCAGCTGGCTATGGGCTTCCTTTATTACGATCGTTTCCGCACTCGCCTACTACTTTACCAATAACAGCGGTGCCGCCGCGTTATTTGTGCTCTCCGTTATCTTCTCTTCGGGTTTACAAATGAAAGATTCGCTGCTGGCTTTTCTTCCCTTGCATGCCTTCCTGAACTTCTTTATTGCTCCGGTGGCGCTGCTCTACGAACGCATTACTCCTACATTCGCGACGGAGAAAAAAAGTATTTCGATCCGAATGTTTGTTGTTCCAGTTTTAATCCTGACCTTATTCCTTATCGTCTATGCCAGCGCTAGTACTAGGTTGTGGGAGCAATTGAGCAGCCTGTTCATAAAGACTGATGCCACTTTTATTTTGTGTTTCATTTTATCCTTTCTCATTGTACTGCCGATCATCCGTGGAAGAATTGTGGGCTGGTTATCGTCGATAGAAAATTTGTGCGAAAAAGTAATCGGCTTTGTATCCGAACCCAAACCAAGCGATGATCAATTAAAAATCAATCGTTTGATGAAGGAAGCTCTAATGGTGTTTGGCGGGCTCATTGTGCTCTTGACTTACCTGATCATTCTGGATGGGTATGAATTGATCTATGGTCTCACCATGGCCTCTCTATCCGGCAATCTCCATGCAAGTATTTATATTCTGATTGCTTCTATGTTCATGGCCATTGGTGTGATCTTGTATTACTTTTCTTTACCGGTTATTTATCATTCCCATTTTGAGCGCATCAAATGGGCCGTAAATGTTTGGATCGCCTTGAATGTCGTATTGTGTATCATCTGTTTGGTTAAAAATAATGTCTATGTACACGAACTGGGCTTAACCTACAAACGCATCGGTGTGTATACTTACCTACTGACCACTATTTTTGCTTTGCTCATCACCGCCTACAAAACCAATGCTTCACTCAACAACTGGTTATTGATCAAAGCCAATACCTGGATGGTGTATGGTGTGCTGATGATCTTTGTTTGCGTGCCTTGGGACATTGTGATTACCCGTTATAATCTTCAATACACAAAAAATCCTGATATAGCCTACATCTATTCCCTTTCTTCCCAAGCGCAGCTGGAATACATTTCCATTACGCTGGAAAAGGACAACAGTGAAGAACAAAAAGCCTTGCTGCTGGAACAACTTAAAAATCTGAAATATTATACCATGGACGATCTGCAATCCCGACAGTTTCTATCCCTTACAGCGGAAGACCACCGCATGCTTTATCAATTTGAAGACCTACAAAAGAAATATAACCTGATCACGTTCTAACATGAGCACATCCCTCTTCACACGAAAATCAATGCTTGTAACCGGGCTGCTGACGGCAACAGGTTTTGTCCTACTCGCTCTTCGGGTAGGACACACCGGAAAATCGTTTTACGCTTTTCTCTTATGGAATTTATTTCTCGGCATCATTCCCTTGATTCCGGCCTATCAATTCAGGAAGTCGACATCGAATGGTTTCAACTGGACACTAATCATTTCCTTCTTTACCTGGCTGTTCCTATTTCCTAACGCACCTTATATCTTAACGGATTTTGTGCATTTGCATTCCAGAGAACAAGTTCCGGTATGGTACGATGCCTCCCTGCTTTTCTTCTTTACACTCGCAGGCATGTTTGCCGGTATCGTTTCCTTGCACTGGATACACAAGGGACTGGATAAACTATGCTACTCTTGGTTCTCCTGGACGATTGTTCTATCCACGATTGTCTTATGCGGTTACGGCGTTTTCCTTGGTAGAGTGCTGCGTTTAAATTCCTGGGATATTATTTTCCGTACTGAAAAAGTAATTACTCTCTCGCTAGAAAATCTGGATAATCCTGTAGCCATTAGCATGACCATTACCTTTTCCATCGTTCTTGCCTCCGTGTATGGAGTGTTTAAAATTATTCGTCACTCTTCTTATCCTGCTCATGAGACAATCATTCGCTAAAAGTGTCAACTGTTCCATCAACGGACTAAGACACGCCGTAAAAACGGAACGCAATTTCAAAATCCAGGTGGTATGCGGCATCTCAATTCTCCTGCTGGGCATTGAAGCCAAGCTTAGTAAAACGGAATGGTGCATCCTATTCCTGACCGTAGGCTTTGTACTCTGCATGGAACTGATAAATACCTGCATAGAAAAAACCATGGACTTGGTGCATCCGCAGTATTCTGAAAAAGTAAAGGTCATCAAAGATATTGCGGCGGGTATGGTGTTGCTTTCTGCATTGGTGTCAGTGGCTATTGGTATAGTGTTATTTGCTAAAATTTGGTTTGTGTATTTTGACTAAATGAAAATATGAACATGAAACACTTCATTCTGCCCCTCATCTTCTTCCTGTCTACAGGCCTAATAGTTTTAGATCACTTAACTGATTTTGAAATCAATCATTCAGGCGTATACTTTATCATTCAATTTATCGTCTTATTATCACTCTTGTTATCTATTAGGAAATTTTTTATACAAATAAAAAACATATACTTACTTCTATTGATTGTTTCAATAGGAGTCTTTTGTTACACAGGCTACTTTTTTACTTGGGGAGGAGAATGGTGCACGCAGACTATTCTTTATCAAAACAAGAAATTAAAAAATAGAACGATTGAATATCAAATGGTAGACATTGGCGCTTTTGGTTATTCAAGAAGAACAATTGATCGGATAAAAATTCTTCCATTCTTCGATTGGACAAAAGAAATTCAAAAACATGAAATGGAGGCATCGGATTGGGAGAGAGTGGATATCTATGTAAATGACATTGAACTCAAAGAAATTTAACCCCTACAACTATGAACGCACAACTTAAAAACAAACTCGAATTTCGCATAAAAGCCCTCATCATTTTCTTCATGGCAGGACTTGTACTCAGCGGCATCACAGCCTTTCCGATTGAAACGCAATTGGAATATGCGATGTATCATGCGGCGGCTTTACCAAACGTGATGCAACTCTGGTTAACACAAATCTATTTCGCAGTCAAAACTACCAATGCCCAGTTCCCTCAATTAAGTTATGGAACAGACTGGCTTGCGTTTTCTCATATTGTAATTGCAACAGCGTTTATAGGCCCGCTTAGAGATCCGGTAAGAAATATATGGGTGATTGAGTTTGGGATGATCGCTTGCGCCATGGTTTTTCCTTTGGCTTTTATAGCCGGAGCAATCAGAGAAATTCCGCTTTACTGGAGACTCATCGATTGTTCTTTTGGAATACTAGGGTTTATACCTTTATACTGGTGCTATACAAGCATAAAGCAATTGGAAAAAATAAACCAAAAGGCTTAATTCCTGTCAGAAAAAAACTCTTTCAAATTCTTCACCAGCTCTCGCAAACTGGAAGGCTTTACAATGTAAGCAATGGCTCCAAGCTCTTTGGCTTCGTTAGCAAAAACAGACTCTGAAGAAGTAGAACAAACCACTACAGGAATATCCTTGAGGTTGTCAAACTTCTTCAGTTCCTGCAATACCTGCCTGCCACTCATGCGAGGCATGTTCAAGTCCAGAAAGATATAGTCTGGTTTGGAAATCTCACCGGAAGTTAATTTAGATAAAGCGGATACTCCGTCGTGCACAAAATCACACGCAATGGAAGTATCTATTTGTTGCAATGCCAGTTCGAAAATTTCATGATCATCCGTATCGTCATCGATCATTAAACACTTAATACTCATTACTGCTTAGCTAGTGTGCAAACAAATATAAGTTTACTCTTCATCATTTCGATGCTTAAGGGTATAAAATTAATTCTATTATTGGGAATTAACACCACGCCTCTCCGATCTTAATGACTATGCCCTTCCTCTGTATCTACCTGAAGAGCAGACCACAAATCATACGCTCCTACCAGCACAAAATCAGACTGTTGGTCAACCGTGGGAGGCAAAATGACTTCAGTAAAATTATCCTCTACAATACCTATAGACACTTCTACCTTTTCGAAGGCATAACTTTCTTTTTCCTTTCCTTTAGAAATAAACACATAATTCTTATTGCCACTACCTACAAGAGCCGACGATGGCAAAACCTTTGACTGCTTTTGGTTCGTTTCTACATATGCCGTGAGGTACATGCCGGGGAGCATACTTTTATCTTCTTTATCAAGATGGCAATGCACTCGAACGGTACGGTCAGGGCCAATCTCTTTACCAATCAGGTATACAAAAGCTTTTCTTTCCATAGTTTCGTTGTTTACGAAAAACCTCACCTTTTGTCCAACTTTCAAATTCGCTACGTCTTTTTCAAATACAGTCAGTTCAACGTGCAAGTGGCCGATATCCACAATTTCACAAATCACCTCGTTAGGGTTTATCAACTTGCCAATGTTTACATTCACCTTGGTAATAAATCCATTAATGGGAGCTGTCACTTTTACCTGTTTAGAGATGCCGTTTTTGAATAATTGCTCCGTATTGATATTGATCATACTCAACTTCTCCTTCAATCCACTGACAATAGCCTTCAACGATTCGTACTCCGCTTGTGCCTTCTGAAATACTTTGGCAGAGTTCACATTTTCCTTTTGTAACTCCTGTTGTCTATTCACTTCCAATTGCAGGTAATCCAGTTTACTTTTATTGTCAAGGTAATCTTGTTGAAGCTGAATAAAATCAGGATGCTCCAGGACAGCAATCACTTGTCCCTTCTTTACTTCCATGCCTTGCAGTAAAATAGTTTGCTTGATAATACCGGCATAAGGCAGTGAAATCGTTACCAAATTTTGGGGAGGCACATCGAACACCCCGTTTACCTTGATGACACCACTCATGCTGCGCTCCTTGAGCTTACCTAATGCTACGCCTGCATTCTTATACTGAGCTTCCGTCAATACGATTTCGTTGTCTTCATGTTCATGTTTTTCAGCGGCATGTTCTTCCGTTTCTTTTCCGCAAGACAGCAGAATTAAACACCACAAAACCGTGTTAATCAGAATTAGTTTATATTTTATCTGTACCATAATCTTTTAATTATTGCCAATAATAAATTCAATGTTAATCACCGATTGGTTGTATTGATTCAACAGGTTGAGGTAATCTGAGCGCATTGTCAATGCCGTATTAATGGCTGTCATGTACTCCACATAATTAATCTCCCCCGCTACATAGGTTTTGTAGGCATTACTTAAAATCAAATCGGCTTGAGGCAACACATTTTTCTCATAATATGCCAAGCTGTTGTTATACTTTAAGTATTCTTGCAACAACTGATTATATTGACCATTGAGGTTTCGCTGCATCAATTCATAATCCGCTTGTGCCGCTTTGAGGCTATAGTCTGCGGCCTTCACTCGTGCGGACTGTGCTCTCGCCCAGATAGGAATAGACACGCCAACCATAACGCCCTGAAAGCGATTGGAAGCAGTAGAGTATTGAGCCACGCCTTCGTCATTGTCTTGATACCCCTTTAAGGATTGGTTGAAATAGCCTAAATTAAAATCGGGCATTAACCGCGAACGTTCGAGATCTTTCTGACTTTCATTCACAGCAATCTTTTGTCTCATAAAGAGTAAAGCCGGATTAGCAGTAAAAGAAGTGCTGTCCTGAGAAGATAGATTCAAGACACGTTTTGTCAGGATAGAATCCTTAAAGATCAAAGGCTCTTTGCTATTCAGTAACGTAGCCATCTGATTCAAGGTAATGTCGATGTCTGCCTGATTCTGAAAGAGTTTATTTTTCAACTCCGCCAACTGAGATTCGATCGTGATTTTTTCCAGGATATTTATTTCTCCTGTCCTGTATCGGGCAGCAGCGGCCTTGGCGTAGCGAGTGAAAATACTGTCCTGATCTTCCAGAAACGTTTCATTGTGCGCCAAGAAGAGCAACTGATACCAGGTTTGCTTCACTTTATAAATCAATTCATTTTGCACCACATCCTTTTGGATCTCACTACTGGACAAATTGGCCTTCGCAAGGTCTGAAAGACTAGTATATACCGTAGGAAATGAAATATCCTGAGTGACGGTCACATTCAAGTCGTTGCGGTAACTGTTGTACTGTCCGTACATCCCTGTCACATTTGTTTTGTTCAAGTCAAAAGAAGTCTTGCGCAACTGCCTATTTTGTTCAATGACATATTCCGCTGATTTCACACTGCCATTGTTTGCCAGAGCTTGTTCCATGCAATACTCCATCGTCAAAGGTTTCGTCTGTGCTTGAGCGCGTGCCACCACGCTACCGGAAAGTAATGCTACAATAAGCATTGTTAGTTTAGGCGTCTGTTTCATCTTCATTCCATTTTCAAACCAGGTATATAAAATCGGGAGTACGATTAAAGTCAATACAGTAGCGGAAAATAAGCCGCCAATAACAACTGTAGCAAGAGGTTTCTGTACCTCAGCACCAGAACCCTGAGACAAAGCCATCGGTAAAAATCCCAATGAAGCGACCATCGCCGTCATCAGTACCGGCCGGAGACGAATGGATGTTCCCTGCAAGATGATTTCTTTGAGATCTGTAAGTCCTTGTTTCTTTAACCGATTGAATTCTCCAATCAACACAATCCCATTGAGTACCGATACTCCAAATAAGGCAATAAAACCTATACCTGCGGAAATGCTAAAAGGCATGCCCCGTAGGTACAAGGCCCATATCCCACCGATAGCGGAAAAAGGAATCGCAGAGAAAATCAATAAGGATTGTTTCATGGAATCAAAGGTAAAAAACAACAAGATCAGAATCAGAAATAAAGCAATGGGTACAGCTACGATGAGTCTTGCTTTAGCGTCGATGAGGTTTTCAAACTGTCCGCCATACGTGACATAATAACCCGTAGGAAAAACAATCTCCTTATCGATGCGTTGTTTCAATTCCGTGACAATACTTTCTACATCACGTCCACGCACATTGAATCCAATCGTCAACCTTCGTTTGGTATCTTCCCGTTGAATCTGGTTGGGGCCTGGTGTGAGATTAACATCCGCCACTTGATGCAAAGGAATCTGCATACCGTCTCGGTTAACAATAAACACATTGCGAATGTTATCTATCTCCTGACGGCTGTCTTTTTCCAAACGCACTACTAAATCAAATCGTTTGTGTCCTTCATAAACCAAGCCCGCACTTTCTCCAGCAAAGGCGGCTAGAATCGTACGATTAATATCTTCCACAGAAACGTTAAAACGGTACAATTTATCACGATCAATTTTTATCGCGATTTGAGGCAAACCAATTACTTCTTCGAGGTAAAGATCTTGTGAACCTTTTACTTCCGGAATAATGGCGGCTATCTTTCTGGACAGAAGAGTCAGTTGCTGCAGGTCTTCTCCGAAAACTTTAACGGCTACATCTTGTCTGGCCCCTGTCATCAATTCATTGAAGCGCATTTGTATCGGTTGCTGAAAACCAAAAGAAACACCAGGAATATCACTCAAGGCTACAGACATCTTTTCTACCAACTCTTCTCTGCTGTCAGCAGAGGTCCATTCGTCTTTGTCTTTCAAGATGATCATTAAATCTCCGGCTTCAATCGGCATAGGATCGGTTGGAATTTCACTGGAACCAATTTTACAAACCACTTGCTTGACCTCCGGGAATCTTTCCAGTAATATTTTCTCCGCTTTAGAAGAAGCTTCAATCGTCTGCGAAAGCGAACTACCAGTAAGCACCCTGGTCTCTACCGCGAAATCGCCTTCTTCCAAAGACGGTATAAATTCCCCTCCCATTTGCATAAAGACAAAGAGCGAAACCAATAAGAGAACAATTGAAACACCCACGATCTTCATTTTATGATTCAGGCTTTTTTGTAGGATAGGTGCATACAAGCGATGAAAGAAATCCATCATCTTATCGGAGAAATTTCGCTTGTGCTGTACATCCTTACTTAAGAATAAAGCGGAAGCCATTGGTACATAAGTCAGCGATAAGATAAAGGCTCCCAAAATAGCAAAGCCTACAGTCTCTGCCATCGGACGAAACATTTTACCTTCAATACCACTCAATACGAGAATAGGCAGGTAAACGATCAAGATGATAATTTCTCCGAAAGCGGCTGAACTCCTGATCTTCGAAGCTGCCTGATAGACTTCTTCATCCATCTCTTCCTGCGTCAGGCGTTTCAGTTTGGAAAGTCCCAGGTGATGCATGGTTGCCTCTACGATGATCACCGCGCCATCAACAATCAAACCGAAATCAATGGCTCCAAGACTCATCAGGTTGCCAGATACGCCAAACCAATTCATCAAGGTTAACGCAAACAATAAGCACAAGGGAATCATAGAAGCCACAATCAATCCGCCGCGCAGATTTCCTAAGAATAAAACGAGTACGAAAATGACAATCAACGCGCCTTCAATCAGGTTTTTCGTTACCGTTTCAATCGCTCTGTTGACTAAGTCTGTACGATCAAGGAAGGGTTCTACCTTAATACCTTCCGGTAAGGTTTTTTCTATTTGAGCAATGCGGGCTTTTACATGCTGAATGACTTTACTGGAGTTTTCTCCTTTGAGCATCATCACTACTGCACCTACTACTTCTCCTTTCCCATTGCGTGTCATGGCTCCATAGCGATTGGCATGCCCATAACCCACGGAAGCCATGTCTCGGATCAGAACCGGCATTCCATTATCCGTTACCGTCACTTGTATTTTCTCGATATCGGATAAACTGTTAATCAATCCTTCTGACCGGATAAAATAAGCATTGGGCTTCTTATCAATGTATGCGCCACCCGTATTTTGATTGTTGAGTTCCAAAGCCGTAAATACATCCTGTATACTGAGGTTATAACTTCTCAGCTTATCGGTGTTCAACGCAATCTCATATTGCTTGACCAGTCCGCCAAAACTACTGACATCTGCCACACCTTCTGTACCCAGCAATTGACGGCGTATCACCCAATCCTGAATGGAACGCAATTCCATGATGCTGTACTTTTTCTCATAGCCAGGCTTCACAGCCAGCGTGTACTGATAGATCTCTCCCAAACCGGATGTCACAGGCCCCATGGCGGGAACACCGATAGAAGGCGGAATGGTTTGATTCAATTCTACCAGATGCTCTCCCACCTGCTGCCGTGCCCAATAGATGTCAATCCCGTCTTTGAACACGACGGTAACAACAGATAACCCAAACCTCGAAATCGAACGCACTTCTTTGGTCTCCGGTATATTGGCTACCGCCATTTCTACTGGAAATGTAATCAACCGTTCTATTTCCTGCGCAGCCAAAGAAGGCGATTGAGTAATGATTTGTACCTGATTGTTGGTGATGTCAGGTACGGCATCAATGGGCAGCTGAGTAGCAGAGTAAATGCCTACTGCAACAAGTGCCAACGTAAACAAACCTATGATCAGTTTGTTCCGTATGGAAAAACGAATGATATGATCAAGCATAAATTAGTTGTTAGTTATTAGTTGTTAGTTGTTAGTTAACTCATACAACGCTTCTAAAAGAAGGATGCTAGTCGAAACAACATTAACATTTACAAGACTTCTAAAGAAGTCTGATACTTCAAAAACAACTAGAGTTTGGGAGGTTGCCAGATGCTGTGATACACCGGAAGCGGCATGGAAGCCAGGTAAGGTGAGTGGTTCTTCTGCTGGTGAATCACTTTAGGAAAATCAAAAGAGATGAAAAAGGTTTGCAGTACACTGGCGGTATTGCAGCAGCTGCAAATACAAAAAGGAGAACAGGTATCCATCTCATCGTCTTCATGGGAATGCGATGCTTCATGCGCCAACTGATCTTCGCAGGTATAGGCATCCTGACACGGCGCCAGGGTGATGGCGAAAATGTAACAGGCGAAGAAGTAGACGAAGTATTTCACTGAACTAATATAATGAAAAAGTGGTCAGTAGTCAGTGGTCAGTGGTCAGTTTTTTTAAAAAAAGTAACCAATTAAGAATGAATCCAATAAATAAAGCAAAGGGTAATTATCTTGATCAGATCATTGAATTCCTTTGATCTGATCACAGCCAACTATTTTGAAAAAAGACCGCCCATACCTTCTAAGTCCGTAGATTTCCGAATTAAGAAATAGAAGGCTTGCATTTGTACTTACCACTTATTACTTATTACTTTCTACTGCCGACCGGCAATGGACTTCTTTGCGCCACACCCGTATACTCACTGAGCGGTCTGATCAAACGATTATCTGCGGCCTGCTCGATGATGTGTGCACTCCATCCTGTAATGCGGCTCATCACAAACAAAGGAGTAAACCATTGGATATCGAATCCCATCATGTAGTAAGCCGGTCCGGTTGGGAAATCCAGGTTGGGATAAATTCCCTTTTGTTCTACCATCGTTTGCTCCAGAATCTCATACATATCTACCCACTTCTCCCCTTTTTTACTGCTCGCCATCTGCTGCATATATTTCTTCATGGTTGGTACACGAGAATCTCCATTGGTATAAACGCGATGACCGAATCCCATAATTTTTCTTTTCTCTCGCAGCGCATCCAGCATCCATTGCCTGGCTTTGCCGGGATCTTCGATCTCCAGCATCGTATGCATCACCTGCTCATTCGCTCCGCCGTGCAACGGTCCTTTCAAGGCACCCACTCCGCCGACAACGGCACTGTACAAATCAGATAAGGTGGAGGTGATGACGCGCGTTGTAAAAGTAGAAGCATTAAAACTATGTTCCGCATACAGGATCATGGATACATCAAAGGCTTTCACCACTTCCGGCGCTGGCACTTCTCCGAAACACATGTAAAAGAAATTTTCAGAAAAACTCAAGGTGTCGCTCGGAGGAATAGGCTTTTGCCCTTTCTCTTGTCGATAAGCATACGCTATGATCGTAGGAATTTTTGCCAATAGCAGCATGAACTTGTCACGATTCGTCTGCGGATCCCGATCGCTATCGGGATCCCAAATCAATTTATCTTCCATTCCAAAATAACTGATCCCTGTGCGCACTTTATCCATCGGATGTGCGTCAGCAGGGAACAAAGCAATCACTTGCTGCAAGTGATCGGATAGTCCTCTGTATTTTTTTTCTTTGGCAGCAAAATCATGCAACTGACTTTGCGTGGGAAGGTCTTCATGCACCAACAAGTAAGCGACTTCTTCAAAGCTGCACAACTCAGCCAGTTCCTGCACGGGATAACCACGGTACACCAGCGAATTGATTTCAGGCATCACTTTGGAAACTTTCGTTTCGTCAACGATTACACCTGCTAGACCTTTGGGAGCTTTTATCTTTTCACTCATAGCGGGGAGATTTAATTTGTTCTTTGGTGTCAGGTCTTCAGACCTGACACGGATCGTATGAAACACACACTGATTACTACTGGCCAGCAAACGATTCTTTTACAACTTAAAATTATAAATCGACTGATCGAAGGTGTTGTAATCAGAATACTTCAACACTTCATACAAGCGTTGCCTCGTTTGCATCTTTCCTACCAAACCTTCCTGTGTTCCGGCTTCCTTTATTTCCTTCAACCCCTCTTCGACGGCCTTCATGGCCAATCGCTGCAAGGTGACGGGATAAATGACGATGTTGTATCCTAGACCTTCTAATTCTTTCTTGGATAGTAATTTTGATTTACCGAACTCTGTCATGTTCGCCAACAAAGGCACATCGATCGCTTTGCGAAACGTTTCAAATTCTTTTTCATTCTGCATCGCTTCCGGAAAAATCATTTCCGCTCCGGCATCGACATACGCTTTGGCTCTTTCGATGGCTTTCTCTAAGCCTTCTGAAGCACGGGCATCGGTGCGGGCAATCAACAGGAAGTTCGCATCTTGTTTACCCTTCGCCGCCGCACTGATCTTTTGAACCATCGCGTCCGTAGTCACAATGTCCTTGTTATCCAAATGTCCGCAACGTTTGGGATTAACCTGATCTTCCATGTGGCATCCTGACACGCCTAAGTATTCTAATTCCTGAATGGTGCGTACGACATTCAACGTTTCTCCAAAACCGGTATCTATGTCTACGATCACCGGCAAACTCACTGCACCGGCAATGTCCCCGGCAAAGTGACTGACTTCTGTTAAGGTAGTCAAACCGATATCAGGCAGACCCATGGAATTGGCAATGACGGCCCCGGAGCAATAGACGCCATCAAAACCTGTTTGCTCGATGAGCAAGGCAGACAAAGGATTATAGGCACCGGGAAACTGCAACAACTTTCCGCTGCGCAAGGCTTCACGAAAGTCTGCTCGTTTATGCTTCGGATCTTTAGGATGTATGATCATGCGATAACTAATTAAAAGATTCCTTTATCGTCAGGTTGCGTATTGCTTAGGGAAGTAAAGTCAACCTGTACGTTCAATTCTTTAATTTCCTCTGCTGTCAACTCCGGTAAACGCTGTACCAGGGAAAGAAAGCGGTTACGTTCTTCCGAAGAAACGATGCCTGCCGTCAATTCGTCAAACTTCTTGATGTATTGCTCGCGCTTGAAGGGTCTCGCGCCTGCCGGATGAGCATTGGCTCTTTCCAATTCGTCTTCGACAACAGAACCGTCTTTCATTGTTATAATTATTTTACCGCCGAACGCTTTTTTATCCGGATTTACATCATGATACAAAGCCGTCCACTTGGGTTGTTCTATCGTTGTAATCTTATTCCATAAAGTGATCGTTGCAGGTCTTGAAGCACGTTCCGGCGCATAACTTTTTTCATGGTGCCAGAAGCCATCTTCTAATGCCACAGCAACAATATACATGATCGAATGATCCAATGTTTCTCGTGTAGCGTGCGGATCAAATTTCTGAGGATCGCCTGAACCTGTACCGATGACATAATGTGTATGGTGACTCGTTTCAATGAGTACTTTATCAATCAACGAAAAATCCTGAATCTTCGTTCGCATGCGAAAAGCCAAATCGATCAACGCTTGTGATTGGTACTCTGCGGAATGTTCTTTGGTATATGTTTCCAATATCGCTCTTTTCTCTTCACCTGGTTCGGGTAAAGGCACTGTATAATTGGCTTTTGGCCCATCGAGAATCCAGGCAATGACGGAATCTTCTCCTTCGTAAATCGGTGAAGGACTTTTCTCTCCGCGCATGGCTCGATCTACCGCTTCTATGGCCAGCTTTGCACCGTGTGCCGGTACGTAAGCTTTCCAACTGGAAATTTCTCCTTTACGGGATTGACGGGTGCTGATGGATACATGCAAGGCTTGTTGAATCGCCTGGTAAACCGTATCGGTATCTAAACCCAGCAGAGCCGCCACACCTGCCGCTTGTGCAGGACATAAGTGCGCCACATGATCAATTTTATGTTCGTGCAGGCAAATGCCTTTTACCAAATTAACATGTACTTCATAGGAAGCAACAATGCCTTTGATCAAGTCTTTCCCATTTTTCCCTAGCTGTTGAGCGACAGCTAATACCGCAGGTATGCTGTCGCCGGGATGTGAATAATCTGCCGCCAAAAACGTGTCGTGAAAATCCAGTTCTCTTACCGCCGTACAATTGGCCCAGGCCGCCCACTCCGCGTGGTACAAATGATTGTTAGGCATACCAAAGATCGAGGCTCCACGATCCGCTCTCGCATGCGCGACAGCTTGTGCTCTGGCATTGGCTACCGGTGTTCTTTCCAAAGAAGCGATCGCCACAGAAGCATTGTCAATGATCCGGTTGATGACCATATCGATAACGGCTTCGGAAGACGGCGTAGCGTCTGTTGCGACACGCGCCAGCTTCCAGGCCAGTTGATC
Organism: Cytophagaceae bacterium; assembly: GCA_029237685.1. Taxonomy (GTDB): domain Bacteria; phylum Bacteroidota; class Bacteroidia; order Cytophagales; family Cytophagaceae; genus JACMQM01. The sequence continues at coordinate 38,314 of JAQZBV010000006.1, forward strand.
TTCTTTAGCTAATTTATTCTTTGAAGGGGAGACCTGAACGGTATGTAATTTCATAAAGGCAGCGGAATGTTTTCGTTGCAATAAGTTAGAAAAAAATAAGTAATAAGTGTTAAGTATTAGTTATAAGTTGTTTCTTGTTGTTGAATAGATGCTATCGTGACCAACAACGGTCTGAAAACCTATTACCGTATGGATTGGAAGTGCGTTCGAAGGACCTGCCCCAATAAAAATAAAAAATCTATCCTATAAAAAACAAACACATGGAAATCGAAATATTCACCCTTTGCGACTATGCAACAGATAATGGAGGTAAACTAACTGTTGTTGGTACGTTTGATAATATAACCACACAATCACTACCGGTCATTCAGCAACTTGGAATTGCTATTAGACTACGTTTTTCCGGCAACCAAGCAGGTAATCACACCATGGAATTAAAAATAACAGATCCTACGAAGAGTTCTATAGCAAATATAAATGGGAACCTTAATGTCCCGCTCCCTTCTGAACAACTAACCTATACCGCTATCAATATGGCTTTGAATTTAGGAATTGAGCTTAAAACAAAAGGCGTATATAAAATCGAATTTCACTTGGATAATGAATTTCAAAGTGGCTTATCTTTTCTAGTCAGATAAAAAAGCAGAAGCATCTGTTTTATTACCCCTAACGTTGTTGCTATTTGGTCCTGTTGATCGTAAACTCGACGAGTTTCTTCAGCGGTTCCTTGATTTCAGAATCCGGAAACAAATCCAACATCGTATAGGCTTTTTGCTGGTAATCCGTCATGATGCGGTGCGCATAGTCTATGCCTCCGGATGACGCGACAAAAGCGATGACTTCTTTTACTTTGGCTGGCTTATGACTCTCGTTTTTAATGATGCTGATGATGCGTCCCTTTTCTTTTCGATCGGCATTAGACAAAGCATAAATCAAAGGCAAGGTCATTTTCTTTTCTTTGATGTCAATGCCTACAGGCTTACCTATCACTTGTGTCGTTTCATAATCAAACAAATCGTCTTTGATCTGAAAAGCCATACCTATGTATTCACCGAACATTCTCATTTGTTCTACCGTTTCTTTGCTCGCTCCTACCGAAGCAGCGCCAACGGCACAACAAGAGGCAATCAGTGAAGCCGTTTTCTGACGAATGATGTCGTAGTATACCGCTTCCGTAATGTCTAGTTTTCTCGCTTTTTCTATTTGCAACAATTCCCCTTCACTCATTTCACGTACCGCATTGGATACAATCTGAAGTAAATTGAATTCGCCGCGATCGATGGCCAACAGTAAACCTCTTGACAATAAGTAATCACCTACCAAAATGGCAATCTTATTTTTCCATAAGGCATTGATAGAGAAAAAACCCCTGCGGTAATTGGAATCGTCAACCACATCATCGTGTACCAGCGTAGCGGTATGCAGCAATTCGATGAGCGCTGCTCCTGAGTAAGTAGATTCGTTGACTTGACCGTGCAGGCGGGCCGATAAAAAAACAAACATCGGACGTATTTGCTTGCCCTTTCGCTTGACGATGTAAGTCATGATCTTATCGAGCAGCATGACCTTGGAGCGCATAGACTCCCGGAATAGCTTCTCAAAAGAATCGATGTCCTCCTGAATAAATAATTGTATGTCTTCTAAACGCGCCTTACCGGACATGATGCTGACAATATAGTAAGAAATCTGAAAACAGAGAACTGAAAACTGAAAACTGATGAAAATCTAATTCTCAGTTTTCAGTTCTCTGCCTTCAGTTCTCTGTATTTATGATTTCATATTCACAAACTGCAACGGAATTTCCAGCTTGGAACCTCGCAGCATGGCAATGACTTCCTGCAAGTCGTCTGTCTTTTTGCCTGTCACACGGATGATGTCGTCCATGATGGAGGCCTGCACTTTGATGTTGCTGTCTTTAATCAGCTTCACTATTTTCTTTGACATTTCTTTATCGACACCCGTACGTACCGGCAACTCTTTTTTCACAATTGGACCTGAAGGATATTCCTCCTTCGTTAAGTCCAGCGAACGCCCATCAATTCCTTGTTTCACCATGCGGGAAAGCAAAATATCGGTCAGCGTATTCAAGCTCATCGAATGGTTCGCGGTCAATGTAATGACAGAGGTTTTCTTATCCAATTCTACCTCGGTCTTCGCGTCCTTCAGGTCGTAACGCGTAGCGATTTCTTTCTTGGCGGTGTTGACGGCATTATCCAGCGTCTGGGCGTCTACTTTGCTGACAATATCAAAAGATGGCATAGAGGGTTGGTTTTAAATGAGGATAATGATTAGGAGTAAATGGTTATTGTTATGATAATGTTTAAACTGCATGAGAATAGTTGGGGGTGCCCCCGCCAATATGTTCTCTTGAAAACGAAACTTAGCTGGCGGGGTCGGGCTATCCGCTACAAGTCCGCCTTCCCTCATTTCCCACGCGCTTCGGGCTTTCCGCTGCTATCCCTCACCCAGCCATCATGCAACCTCCAGCAGATTTTTGATAAAGATAATTCTTTCCCTCATGCCTTCAAAACTTCCAGGCCCTTGTTGCTGAGACTTCTAAGCGTTGATAAAAAATACTGGTAGTTATAAACATTTCATTTTGCGAATCGTATTAATCTCCTATATTAAGTCCAAATTTTAAGGATTACAGCTTAATACTCAACCATGGCGAAAACGACAACGACCAAAGCAGATAAAGGAGAAAAGAAAATTTTTGTACTGGACACTTCAGTTATTTTATTCGATCACAATGCGGTCACACAATTTCAGGAACACGATGTCGCCATTCCGATTACCGTTTTAGAAGAACTTGATAATTTCAAAAAAGGAAATGAAGTCAAAAACTTCGAGTGCCGTGAATTCATTCGTTTCCTGGATGAACTGTCCGGAGAAAACTTATTACACGAGTGGATTCCCTTGAACGGCTATGCTTCCGGGCGTTTCATTGTCACCATGAATACCTCTAGGGAAAAAGGGAAGACCGATGCCGAGAAAGCATTTGATGACCGTAAAAACGACCACAAAATATTAAATTCTGCCTTGAACATGCAGGATGAATACCCGGACGCCAAGGTAGTGTTGATTACCAAAGACATCAACCTGCGTTTGAAAGCCAAAGCCTTAAACCTTCCGGCGGACGATTACAATACCGGTAAAATCAAAGATGTGGACAGCCTGTACACGGGCAGCCATGTGATCGAAGCCTCCACAGAAGTGGTCAACGATTTGTACGAAAAAGGATACTGCGATAAGACGATTGTGCCAAAAGAGTTGTTGACCAACAATCACTACTACATCATTAAGGGAATGAAAAATTCCGCGCTGGCCTATTACAATCCGGTAGAAGACCGAATTGAACACGTAGAAAAAAGAACCATCTACGGCATCAAACCGCGTAACGCGGAACAAACATTTGCGATTCATGCCATCATGAATCCTAATGTAAAACTTGTTTCTATCCAAGGTGTAGCCGGTACAGGTAAAACCTTATTGGCCCTAGCCGGAACATTAGAGCAACGCAAAGAATTCAAGCAGATTTACCTCGCCAGACCAATCGTACCTTTGAGCAACAAAGACATCGGTTACCTGCCCGGTGACATCAAGTCTAAACTGAATCCATACATGGAACCGTTGTTTGACAACTTGAAATTTATTCAAAACCAATTCCACGAAACCGATCAGGATTACCAACGCATTACCGATATGGTAAACAAAGAGAAGTTGGTCATTACCCCTTTGGCTTATATCCGTGGAAGAAGTTTATCCAACATCTGTTTCATCATCGACGAAGCGCAAAACCTGACACCACACGAAATCAAAACCATCATTTCCAGAGCGGGAGAAAATACGAAGATCATCTTCACCGGTGACGTCTTCCAAATTGACACCCCTTACCTGGATTCACAAAGTAATGGTTTGTCTTACCTGATCGACCGCTTGAAACACAATTCGCTGTATGCACATATTACACTAGCGAAAGGCGAAAGATCTGAGTTGGCGAATTTGGCAAACGAACTGTTATAGAAATCTGAGATCTGAAATCTGAGATCAGATAAATGAAGTATAAAAAAGAGTCCCGCTAAAATAGCGGGACTCTTTTTTATATTCAGATTTCTGATTTCAGATCTCAGATTTCTACCTTGATTGCTCTTTCTCAAGCACCGAATCCATCATCATATTGGCCAGTGAAAGGATCAATCCGAAAACCAAGGCCGACCAGAAACCGCCTACATTAAATCCTTCCACGAGGTAATCGGTCAATAAGATCATCAGCGCATTGATGACCAATAAAAACAAGCCCAGCGTAAAGATGGTGATTGGAATGGTCAAGATAGTCAGAATAGGTTTCAGGGATACGTTCAACAAGGACAGAACAATCACCACAATCAAGGCTGTTTGCCAGGTATCCACTTTTACAAAGGAAAGCAATCGACCGGCCAACAAAACAACCAGTAAGTTGAACAATAATTTAATCAGCAATTTTTTCATGTATAAGACAAACTATACTTCAATATGTGTAGAATTGTTTATTCTTCAAAGAGAATAAATCAAAAAACATATCGTTGTTACAACGGTTTTTAAGAAGATGATTGGTTTTGACCTCTCCTTTTTTTATCTTAAACAACAAAGAATTCTTTATGAAACTAACCTACACACTTGTTTTCGTCCTGCTGTTCAGCATAGCTTTCAGTTCTTGCAAAAGCAGCAAGTCTTCGACCGATAAGCGCATCAAAAAACAGGAAAAACACAGAAGAAAGCATCCTTGTCCGCAAATTGACTGCTAATCAGTTACCAGTGGGAAGTGGGAAGTATTAAGTGGTAATCCGATAGCCATCGGTCCTCAAAAGCATACTGCCATGAAATTCAAGCAAGCCGTACTCTGCGTATTATTGATCAGTCTGATGTCTGCTACCTGCTCGAAAAAATCTCAAACATACCAGCAAATCAGAAAGCAGAAAAAGCACCAGAAGAAAAGCGATTGTCCGGGATTGGATTGTGGACATACAGGGAAAAAAAAATGAAAAAACTAACTATCTATTTCTTAGCTGGAGTCGTCTTGATCAGCTTGCACAGCTGTACATCTCATAAGACGGCCACCGAAAAACAGATCGAAAAACAAGAGCAGCAGAAAAAAAATCATCCTTGTCCAACGGGTGATTGTTAGGTAAATCCACCTAATTTGAAAGCGAAGTGTGAACACTGTTTCTTCGCTTTGTTTCTTCTTTATTCAATCCGTCTTACCCCTAAATCCCCTGAAGGGGACTTTCTGAAAAAATCCCTTTACGATAAAACAAAAAAGCCCATACGAAATATTCGTATGGGCTTTTTTTTACTGATCACTGACAACAGACAAAGACCACTTTTATTTATGTCTTTCCTGCAGCACCCCGATGATCTCATCGAGCGATATATTTTTAGCTTCCAATAAAATCAAATAATGGAACAATAAATCAGCTGCTTCGCCTTTGAACAACTCTTTGTTATCGTCTTTGGCTTCAATGACTAATTCTACCGCTTCCTCTCCTACTTTCTGAGCGATCTTGTTAATGCCTTTCAGGAATAAAGAAGAGGTGTAGGATTTATCTGAACTTTTTTCTTTTCGATCCTTGATGACGCTGCGCAAATGATCGATGAAGAACGTACGGCTGTCGTTTTTTTCAAACCAGCAGGTATCTGCGCCGGTATGGCAGGTAGCTCCCTGAGGAACGACCTTGATCAGTAACGTATCGTTGTCACAGTCTACTTTAATATCTTTAAGGATCAGGAAATGATTAGAGGTTTCGCCTTTTGTCCAGAGTCTCTTTTTAGAGCGGCTGTAGAACGTTACTTTTCCTTCCGCTATCGTTTTATCGTAAGCTTCTTTGTTCATATAACCCAACATCAAAACTTTGTTGGTGTATACATCTTGAATAATGGCCGGCACAAGTCCTTCACCTTTATCAAAATCAATTTTTATTGCATTCGCATCCATGCGGTAAAGATAAGAAAGTTTTTTTATAGTCTTTATCCCGATTGTTATCGGGAGTTACTTGTTTCAAAAACCGAGAATACTGCATATCTCATCACTGAATCAGACCTTTAGCTTCTGTTCTTAAGCAATGCAGCCAGGTTGGAATGGAAAGACTTTGACCTGTTTCCCAAGGCTTCGAAAAACTGTGTGTCAAACTTCTCTATGGTTTTCGCGGCCTGTTTTGTCATTTTAGTCCCATAGCTCGTCAATACCACCATTTTTGCTCTTGTATCGGTGGCATGTTCCTTTCTCTTCAGCAATTCTTTCCTTTCCAATATCCGGATGATTGTCGAGGTCGTCATGGGATCAATTTTGCTATGTAAGGAAAGATCAATTTGAGTTACGCTCTCTTGTTGCTTGCTTAAAAAAAGTAAACTGGATAGAATCATAGATTGAGAAGGCGTGATGTCAATGTTATCCAATGCTCTTTTTACTCCTCTGTTCCATTCCGAATAAACTTGCCACAGACCTGAACTGATCGGCTGTTCAGCATTTTTATAAACCGTTGTTTTGCCGTTTTTTTTCATAGACTATATATTAAAAAAAACAAAATGTGGATAACTCAATAAGTTAACTTATTATAAATAAACTGATTATATAAATCAATATAATAAGTATACAGATCAAATACTAATAAAAAAAAAGAGCTCGAAAAACAAACGTTATTGGGCGTCTGTTTTCAAGCTCTAGATGTGGGGAAAAAGAGTGCTTATTTGGCAAATTTTCCTTTGAGTTGGGCCAACATGGTGGCCATATCCGATTCCGGAGCAACCGTTTGAGACGTACCGTCTTTCTCCTTGGATGATTTGGGTCTTGGCGCGGCGCTGTCTCCTTTCATAGAAAGCGAAATTCTCTTGCGGGCCAGGTCTACTTCCAGGACGGTAACCTGGACTTTCTGTTGAACCTTCACCACTTCAGAAGGATCGCTGATGAATCGGTCGGCCAAGTGACTGATGTGAATCAGGCCGTCCTGATGTACGCCGATGTCTACGAAAACACCAAACTTGGTGACGTTGGTCACGATACCCGGTAATTTCATACCCGAACGTAAATCTTCCGGTTTGTTGATCCCTTCGGCGAAGGCAAATTGTTCGAACGGTTGGCGCGGATCTCGACCCGGTTTCTCCAATTCTTTCATGATGTCTTTCAACGTAGGCAAACCGAATTTGTCCGTGATGTATTTTTCCGGTTTGATTTGCTTGCGGTGATTGGCGTCAGCAATCAGGTCTTTCACTGTCACGCCGAGGTCTTTCGCCATCTGTTCTACGATGTGGTAACTTTCCGGATGCACACCGCTGTAGTCTAAGGGCTGTTCGCTCTCACGGATGCGCAGGAAACCGGCTGCTTGTTCGTATACTTTCTCACCCATGCGGGGCACTTTCTTTAAGGCCGCTCTGGATTTGAACGGACCGTTGGCATTGCGGTACTCGACAATATTGGCTGCGATGGTGGGTCCGATACCGGACACGTACATCAACAATTGCTTGCTGGCCATGTTGACTTCCACACCCACGGCGTTTACACAACTCGATACGGTTTCATCCAATGACTTCTTCAACGCTGACTGATCGACATCGTGTTGGTACTGTCCTACTCCAATGGCTTTAGGATCTACTTTGACCAATTGCGATGGCTTCGATTTCATATTTTTCGCACCAAGCCATGATGGCCGCCCCGCTTTGCGCCGTCTGGCGTTGAGGTTCGTGCGGATAGATGTTGGTATTATCAATCAATTTCCCCTGACGATTCAAGGCGACCATCTTACAACCACTGCGGAATCCGGGATCCAGGGCTAAGATATTTTTTTGTCCCAAGGGAGAAGACAATAACAATTGTCTAACGTTGTCTACGAATACACGAATGGCTTCTTCATCTGCTTTGCTTTTGGATGACAAACGGAATTCCGTTTCCAAAGACGGTTTTAACAAACGCTTGAAAGCCCCTTTACTGGCTTGCTGCATGAGCTCTTTCCAAGGGCCGGATGAAGTAATGTATTTCTTTTCTATAGTACTGATCGCTTCTTCTTCATCCGGTACGACATCCAGTGATAAGATCATTTCTTTCTCGCCTCTTCGCATGGCCAATAAACGATGTGAAGGAACTGCCGATAATTTTTCAGACCATTCGAAATAGTCGCGGTATTTTTCGCCTTCTTCTTCTTTACCTTTGGCAACGGCACTGACCACCATAGCTGTCTGTTCAAAAATCTTACGCAAAGAAGCACGCAGTTCCGCATCTTCGTTGATGATTTCTTCTACGATATCACGCGCTCCATTCAAAGCTTCTGTTTCATCTTTAACACCTAATTCCGCATTGATGAAAGCGGCGGCGGCTTCTAAAGGATTTTCTTTTCCTTGCGCCAACATCAGCACAGACAAAGGTTCCAGTCCTTTTTCTTTGGCCATGACACCTTTGGTTTTGCGTTTTTGCTTGTAAGGCAAATACAAATCCTCCAACACGGTCATTGTTAAAGCCGCGTGGATCTTTTTTTCTAACTCAGGCGTCAGCTTATTTTGCTCCGCAATGGATTTCAAAATCGCTGCACGGCGTTTGTCCAGTTCCACCAACTGCTCATGACGGTCACGTATGGTGATGATCTGCACTTCATCCAAACTACCGGTTTGCTCTTTACGGTAACGAGCAATAAAGGGAACAGTACCGCCTTCTTCTAACAATTCAATAGTAGCTTTCACGAAATTTTCCGGTGCAGAAATTTCTTTGGCGATTAAGGTGACGTGTTTTAGTTCCATGGTTTTAATAGTTGTTAGTTGCTAGTTGTTAGTTGTTAGTTAACCATTAACAAGCTTATGGATTAATATTTCATTTCTACAGAAGAGCATAGAATCAATTATCAGTAAATCGTTGTCAAACTAACAACTAACAACTATTTTCCAACTGCCCGAACTTTATACCCTTTCTTCCTCAATAACTCCAGCACCCCTTTATCTCCGGGTAAGTGCGCTGATCCTATAGCGGCAAACACTGGTTTGCGGAGCATCATGCTTTCGATACGGTAAGCCATAAGTTTATTGCGATCCGTAAGCAAAGCCGCTTCCACACTGTCGCTCATTCCTGAAGTGGTAATTAACTCATATAAATCAAGCAGCCTACGTTCTCTGTAGAGCGTTATCATCTTTTCCATTTCCGCTTTACTGTCTACCGGATGATTGACAAACTCAACCAGTTCCTTTGCCTGCTCTGCTAAGGACATCGCAGAGAGAGCCTGCATTTGCTCATCAATGGTTTCAATACCTGCGATTTCCTTTTTCTTTTTTTCACCTTGCTCCTGCAGGTAAACATCCAGTGGATACTTATAATCTGCATTTTCCATTGCTTCTGTAAACAAAGAAACGGTGAAGAGCGGTTTGATGCGATCGATCAAAATGGCTTTCCATCCTAAGGTTTCCTTTGCGTAGGCTTTTACCTTTTCATAGTCGCCAGGGCTTAACAGAGATTGCAAACTGACGCCATCAGGCAGCATGACTTTATCCATGGCCGCTTCTTTGATTTCTTTTTTATCAAACTTCAGTTCACCGGCAATGATGTCACAGCGTTTGAAGCAATGCCATAAAGAATCTTTCTTATCGTGTACCTGTTCGAAAACCCGTTTATCCCTCAAATGAATCGTGCCAAAGACATAAGAGGTATGAGTCAATCCACCGCCGCTGATTTCATACAAGACAGAAGTATTTTCTGCCTGAGCAAATGAAAGGCTTTTTCCTAAAAAGAGGAAGCATAAAGACAGCAGGCGAACGATCATGGTACAAAAATCCACTTAATTAAAAATAAAGCCATCCTCTTTTTGATTTAGTTATCTACATTGGTATTTGCGAAAGCATTGTGTAAATTGCTGGTAAGACAAAAATGACCTCCATGAGAAAGTTATTCGTATTTGCCCTTTTCCTTTTGGCTTTTCTATTTGTGAATCAACCGGATGCCTTTGCACAGGAAACCGAAGATCAAGGCGTAGCGGCTCCTAAATCGGCCAAGCGCAAAAAGGAAAAACGCAAGGGACAATCACAGGAAGACCTGGATGCAGACAATGCAGCGACCAACGAAAAACAGAAAAGTCCTGAGCAACTGGCCTATGAAAAAAAGATGGCCAAGGCACATAAAGAAAAAGAAAAAAAGAATGCCATCACCCGCAAGCAAGCCGATAAGAAAGCAGCGAAGCGTTTGAATAAATCGAAATCAAAAACGAGAAGTAAGAAGAAGAAGTATGTGAAGTCGCACGGGGGGTAAACTAATTAGTTGTTAGTTGTTAGTTGTTAGTTGTTAGTTGTTAGTTAAAAAGATAAATCTTTTTATTTATATAGAAAAAGCCTTTGAGTATCTCTCAAAGGCTTTTTTTATGATAACTAACAACTAACAACTAATAACTAACAACTATTCTATTCTATTCTTCAACTGACTCATCCTTCGGATAAATATAAAACTTCTTTGTCGCCGTATGCTGCGATACTTCTGCCCATTTGGACACTTCAAACGTCATGGCAAAAACGCCAGAAGTTGGAATATTGCCGATGGCTTCGCCGCTTAGGTATTCCGCCAGGTAAGTGAAACCTGGGTTGTGACCAAACATCCATACGGTATCGTATTCTTCTGAAATGCCGTTGACAACGTTCATGAGCACGCGGGCGGAAGCTTCGTATACTTCTTCTTCCCAGTGGATGCTATCGCCGTCAAAACCGACTTGTTCCAATACAAATTGAGCCGTCAATCTTGCGCGTTCCGCAGGACTACTGATGACAAACTGAGGCGTCTCTCCCAGTTCTTTTAACCTCAATCCCATTTTGGGAGCATCCGAAAAACCACGTGGATTCAACGAACGATCAAAATCCTTAGTAGCCGCGTTACTTTCTTCGGATTTGGCATGCCTGATTAATACTAATTGTTTCATCGATCTAGCTCAAAAAGTCTTTTGCGATGTCAATAACAGTATTTTCTCTGACATTATAGAATAAAAAATTGTGAATTAGATGTGGATAACCGGTTAATTATGTGTGGATAACCAGAAATACTTGCATTTCTATGTCTTTTATATTCATCTTTGTCGGATTGAATTGTTCATACTACACCTTAATATATATAAATGTCTAAAAACTTAGTCATTGTCGAGTCCCCTGCAAAGGCCAAAACCATTGAAGGGTACCTGGGAAAAGATTTTACGGTTAAATCCTCCTTCGGTCATGTAAGAGACCTGCCCAAAGGAGATAAAGCCATCGATATAAAGAATAATTTCAAACCCACCTATGAGATTTCCGAAGACAAAAAGGATGTTGTCAAGGACCTCAAAAAACTAGCAGCGGCCGCAGATGTGGTGTGGCTAGCAACCGATGATGACCGCGAGGGGGAAGCCATTTCATGGCACCTGAAAGAGTCACTGGACCTGAACGATTCCAAAACAAGACGCATCGTGTTTCGCGAGATCACGAAGAACGCTATTTTAAGCGCGATACAGAGCCCCCGCACCATCGATGTGGATCTTGTCAACGCGCAGCAAGCCCGACGCATCCTGGATCGTCTGGTGGGTTTTGAGATGTCTCCTATTCTTTGGAAAAAAATAAAAACGGGTCTCTCTGCCGGTCGTGTACAATCGGTTGCGGTAAGACTGGTGGTAGAACGCGAGCGTGAAGTAGAAGGTCACCAGGCCAAAGCTTTATATAAAGTAACCGGTACGTTCCTATTAGACAAAGGAAAAACGTTACAAGCTGAATTAGGCAAGCGTTTCAACACCGAACAAGAAGCACAGGCCTTCCTCGAAGATTGCTTGAAGTCTGAGTTCTCTGTCAAAGATTTGGAGAAGAAACCAGGTAAAAAATCGCCTGCCGCTCCTTTCACCACTTCTACCCTGCAACAGGAAGCCAGCCGTAAACTGAGTTTCTCGGTCGCACAAACGATGACGCTTGCGCAACGTTTGTACGAAGCCGGTAAAATATCCTACATGAGAACGGATTCCGTGAATCTTTCTCAATTTGCCATCGATGCCGCCAAGACTGCCATCACAGAAAGTTACGGTGCCGAATATTCTCATCCACGTGTTTTCAAAACCAAATCAGAATCGGCACAAGAGGCCCACGAAGCCATCCGTCCGACAGACTTCACGGTACAAACCGTAGGTGGAGAGCGCAATGAACAACGCTTGTACGAATTGATTTGGAAAAGAGCCATCGCTTCTCAAATGGCAGATGCGCAATTGGAAAAAACAGTCGTTACGATCGGTATCTCTCAGTCCCAAGAAAACTTTGTGGCTACCGGTGAAGTGATCAAGTTTGAAGGATTCTTAAAAGTATACCTGGAATCTACGGACGATGACGAAGAAGACGAAGCAACAGAAGATGTAAAAGGCATGTTGCCTCCGATCGATAAAGGTCAGAAGTTAGGCCTGGATCAGATCCGCGCCATCGAGCGTTATTCAAGACCCGCCGCGCGTTATACGGAAGCGAGTCTGGTAAAAAAACTGGAAGAACTCGGCATCGGTCGTCCTTCTACATATGCACCAACGATTTCTACCATTCAAAAAAGAGGTTACGTTGAAAAAGAAAACAGAGACGGTCGTGAGCGCAAGTTGAACGAGTTGATCTTAAAAGGAAATAAAATTACGCAAAATACCGTCATCGAAAATACCGGTCAGGAAAAAATGAAATTGTTCCCGACGGATTTGGCGATGGTGGTCAACGATTTCTTAGTGGAACACTTCCCTACTGTGACGGATTATTCTTTCACAGCGGGTGTAGAAAAAGAGTTTGACTTAATCGCTGAGGGCAAAACAAAATGGCAAACGATGCTAAAAGACTTCTACACGCCGTTTCACGAACGTGTAGAATTGACTAATGCCATCGAACGCTCCACCATCAATACAGGCAAAGAACTGGGTAAAGATCCTGTTACCGGTGAAACCATCATCGCTCGTCTGGGCCGCTACGGTGCCTTAGTACAAATAGGTGAAGCTGATGAAGAAAAAGGCATCAAGCCTCGTTTCGCCAGTTTACGTAAAGGTCAGTTGATCGAAAACATCACACTGGAAGAAGCATTGGATCTATTCAAACTGCCGCGCGAAGTAGGTTTGTTTGAGGAAAAACCCATGGTAGTCGCTATCGGCCGCTTCGGACCTTATGTTCGACACGACAGCAAATTCTATTCCTTGAAAAAAGAGGACGATCCTTATACCATCGACGACCAGCGTGCCATAGAAATCATCGAAGGGAAACGCCAAGCCGATGCGGAAAAACTGATCAAAGAATTTCCGGAAAACCCGGAAGCAAAAGTCTTGAACGGTCGTTGGGGGCCTTATATTCAGTTTGGAAAACTAAACATTAAAATCCCTAAAGACCGCGAACCGGCTTCTGTAACGTTAGAAGAAATTTTAGTTTGGTCAGAAGGAGTTACAGCTAAACCTTCGCGCTGGGGACGTAAAGCACCGGCAGCGAAAGAACCTGCGAAGAAAGCTCCTGCAAAGAAGGCAGCGAAAAAAGCTTCTGCAAAAAAATCAGCTACAAAGAAAGTCGCTGCTAAAAAATCAGTAGCCAAAGAAGCTACAGCGAAGGCTCCCGCCGCTAAAAAGGCAGTGGCCAAGAAGAAAGCGGTAGCGAAGAAGAAAAAATAATTAGTTGTTAGTTGTTAGTTGTTAGTTGTTAGTTGTTAGTTAAAAAAAGATTTTATCTTTTAATTATAAGGAAAGCCTTTGAAGATTTCTTCGAAGGCTTTTTATATGATAGGAATAACGGAGAAAGTCCCGCAGGGTCTCCTGAAAGGGACCCTGCGGGGACTTTAAGGCTTTTATTTGAGAACTAATAACTATATAACTAACAACTTCTCCTTATGAAAAAGAACGTCGTTGTATTATCCGGCGCGGGTATTTCTGCCGAAAGCGGCATCAAAACTTTCCGTGATTCCGGTGGATTGTGGGAAGGATACGACGTCATGGAAGTGGCTACGCCTGAAGGTTTTCGAAAAAATCCGGCGCTGGTATTGGAATTTTATAACATGCGTCGCAAGC
>JAQZBV010000103.1 GCA_029237685.1 Cytophagaceae bacterium
ACAGGATGCAACGGCTTTGATTTCGGAGTAGGTTCAGACGGAAGTACCATTCAGGGATTGGTGATCAGTGGAGGAACTTACGGCGTGTATTTGAGAAACAGTAATAATCATGTGGTAAAAGGAAATTACCTGGGTACAAATATCGCAGGAACGGCCATCGCGGCTTCCAGGCTTCAGGATTGTATTCATCTCAATACATCGAATAACAATACCATCGGAGGTACAGGCGGACAGATCGATCGCAATATTATCTCTGGTGCTACGCAAAATGCCATTCGTATACAAATCAGTGCCGATGCGACTATTATCAATAATTATATGGGTACCGATGTGACGGGAAACGTAGGTCTTCCGAATACCCGAAACGGAATAGAAGCCTACAACAACAGCCACAACATACGTGTTGGAGGAACCACCTTTGCGGAAAGAAACGTTATTTCTGCGAACCTGCAAAACGGTATTTATACGAATGGATGCCGGTCTCCGATTGTAAAGGGAAACATGATCGGTATGGGAGCAGATGGGGTGACGAAACTTGGCAATGGCCAATCCTGAATTGACTTGCAAAACACGGGTATTGGTCCTGCTCAGGTCGGTGGTGTTACTTTAGCTGAGCGAAATTATTCTTCTTGTAATGGAGCTTTTGGTATAGTGCTTAGAGTGGCAAACAATTCAGTCATTGAGGGCAACTGGCTGGGTGTGGATGCAGCTACCGGTTTATTGGATTATGGAAATTACGATGCCGCCATTACTGTCACCGGTACGGCAGATGTCAGAGTAGGTGGCAGTGTGGCCGGTTCCGGTAATATCTGTTCTGCAAGCGGTAATCCAGGTGGTGGTGCAGATGGTATTTCCATCTGGTCTACAAGTCCAAGACCTATTATCAAAGGTAATATTATAGGATTGGGTGCAGACGGAGTGACACCGCTTCAAAATTATGGACACGGTATAGAGTGTTTGACCTGTGATGACGGCATCATTGGAGGGCCTACGGTATTAGAAAGAAATCTAGTTGCCAATAGCTTTCTCATCGGCATGCAATTGGTCAATTCTCAAAGAATCACCGTGATCAATAATTACGTAGGCACAGATATTTCCGGAACATTAGACAGAGGAGGAGCTCAAATGGGTATACATATTTCCGGTACAAGTGATGCGATGATTGGAGGAAGTCTTGCTCATGCCAACATCATCGCCTACAACAATGCTTCTGCCGGTGTAGTAGTGACAAACGACAGCCAGCGAAATACAATCACCTTCAACAGCATTTTTTGTAACAGTGGTCCGGGTATAGACCTGGCGGGTGCTGCAGCCAATGAGGGCGTGCTCACTCCCGGAATAACGTCATCCGGCGCCAATAGTGTGAACGGCACAGGCACAAACGGTCAGGTGATTCATGTTTACCGAAATACCACAGCCGATGGCGGCGTGAAATGTAATTGTGAAGGAGAAATATACATAGGCACTACAACCGTAAGCGGAGGTGTATGGACCGTCACGCACAACCTGGGTTTGAGCGTTGCGGATGCCGCTACAGTAACCGCTACACAAACCACACCTTTAGGCAGTACCTCAGAGTTTTCGACCTGTTCGGCTGTTCCTTTGCCTGTAGAATTGGTTGCGTTTGATGTGTTAAAAACGACGGAGTACAGTGTATACATTTCATGGTTCACTGCCAGTGAGAAAAATAACGACCATTTCAACGTACAACGCAGTTACGACGGCATTAATTTTCAAACCATCGCTGTTGTGCAGGGAAGTTCAACCACCAAAGAGAAAAAGTATTATTCAGCTACAGACGATGAGCTTGCCGGATCAGACATCGTTTACTATCGTCTGATGCAGGTAGATCATGACGGTACCTCCGCCTTCAGCAAAATAAAAACCATCAATCTTAACGATACGCCTTTAGTAATTCTTCCTGAAGCAGATGGCTTCTCGATTTATTTTTCTGGAAGTGATGAAGAGCAACTTTATTATGAAGTGTATGCGATGAATGGGACGTTGGTTGCAAAGTCCGTCATGGAAGAACATATAGGATCAGATTTCAATCATCTTAGACTAAAACTTTCCCGTGCACACGCTGTATATATTGTGAACGCTAGGCTGGGTCAGAAGTCATTACAAAAGAAAATAAGTGTGTTGGAGTAGTTTTAAAAGAGCTACGAGTTGCGTGAGGGATAGCCTCCGATAGCTATCGGAGCGGAAAGCCCACAGCGAGCCGCTAAATGATTGATAAGATGTAGGAATGACCCGAGCGAGGACTTGCAGTGGATAGCCCGACCCGAAGGGGCACGCCCAATTTCAATATATTTTTTAACTGACTATTCTGAATAAGAAAAAATAAAACCAATTCAAAAATCAATTCTATCTAACTTTAATTATTTCCAATCTTCAGCGCTGTACAGGCATTTTCAGCCGCAGCCTGCTCCGCTTTCTTTTTGCTAAAGCCTTTTCCTACTCCAACAATTTCATCGTTGATCAGCACATGAGCTGTAAACTCTTTGTGAAACTTATCACCGCTTTCACTGGCAATATCAAAGACCAATTTGCGGTTGAACTTTTGACACCACTCGAGCAATAAACTTTTAAAGTTGCGTGTATTTTGGATCAGTTCTTCCAGGTTGAAATGCGGGTAGAGAATGCGCTTCAATACAAAACGTTGGCATTCGTCGTATCCTTTGTCCAGGAATACAGCTCCCACCATGGCTTCTAAAGCATCGCCATAGATTGACTTGTGTGAAAAGGAGGTAGACTTGCCATTGAAGCTGATCAATTGATCCAGCCCGATCTTACGACCGATTTGATTCAAAGATTCACGGTTAACAATACGTGATCGGATTTCAGTGAGAAAGCCTTCGTCTTTGAAGGGGTACTTTTTGAAAAGGAAATTGGCCGTAACAGAACCCAACACGGCATCGCCTAAAAACTCCAATCTTTCATACGTATCCTTTTCTCCGGTAACATTAGTGACCGCAGCGGACGAATGGATAAGAGCCATGCGGTAAGGCGCAAGGTTATAAGGTACAACACCTGTGAGGTTGTGAATACTTCTACGCAAACTCCGTTTCTTCGCGGGTGAAAGATACAATCGCGAAAAGCCGATGATTTGCTTAAAAATGCTCAATGTTTAGTCTACTTTTCGTAAGATGACAGAACAGTTGTGACCTCCGAAGCCAAATGTGTTACTGATGGCAATCTTTACATCTCTCTGCTGAGCCTTGTTGAATGTCAAATTCAAGCGGGGATCAAAAGCTTCGTCGTCTGTAAAGTGATTGATGGTAGGAGGGATGATGCCTTTTTGCAGCGCCATGATCGAAGCAATCGCTTCAATAGCACCTGCAGCACCTAAAAGGTGACCGGTCATCGATTTGGTAGAACTGATATTGAGCTTGTAGGCATGCTCACCGAAAACATGCTGGATGGCTTTGATCTCTCCGATGTCGCCTAATGGTGTAGAGGTACCGTGTACGTTGATGTAATCAACTTCTTCCGGTTTGATCTTAGCGTCTCTTAGCGCATTCAACATCACATTTTTTGCTCCCAATCCTTCAGGATGAGGGGCTGTCAAGTGATAAGCATCTGCAGAAAGTCCGCCACCAATAACTTCAGCGTAGATTTTAGCACCGCGTGCTTTGGCATGCTCGTATTCTTCTAATACAAGAGATCCCGCACCTTCTCCCATTACAAAGCCATCTCTGTCTTTGTCAAAAGGTCTGGAAGCTGTTTCGGGAGAATCATTTCTTTCCGATAAAGCCTTCAAGGCATTGAATCCACCCATACCAGATTCTACGATCGCAGCTTCAGAACCACCTGTTACGATGATGTCTGCAATACCAAGTCTGATGTAGTTAAAGGAATCAACAATGGCATTCGAAGAAGACGCACATGCTGAAACCGTTGAAAAATTAGGTCCTCTGAACCCGTGACGCATAGAGATATAGCCTGCGCTAATATCTATGATCATTTTCGGAATAAAGAAAGGATTGAAACGAGGCGTACCATCGCCTGCTGCAAAGCCCATCAATTCATCATGAAAGGTTCTTAAACCACCAATTCCGGCTCCCCAAATTACGCCGACCCTGTCCACATCTATGTTGTCCTTTGATATACCGGCATCTGCAACCGCTTGATCAGCGCATACCACGGCATATTGAGTAAAAGGATCCATTTTGCGGGCTTCCTTCTTTTCGATGAAGTCCTCCACATTGAAA
Organism: Cytophagaceae bacterium; assembly: GCA_029237685.1. GTDB lineage: Bacteria > Bacteroidota > Bacteroidia > Cytophagales > Cytophagaceae > JACMQM01. The sequence continues at coordinate 4,215 of JAQZBV010000103.1, forward strand.
CCTTTCAGCTCACAAGCAAACTTAGTTTTGAATTTAGCGGGATCGAATTTTGTAATCGGGGCTGCACCACTTACTCCATTTTCTAACGATGTCCAATACTGCTCGACAGTATTGCCAATAGGCGTAAGTGCTCCCAGCCCCGTAACCACAACTCTTTTTAAAGACATAAAAGGGAGAGTATCCTCTAAAACTGGATTTATTTAACGTGTTGTTCCAGGTAAGCGATCGCTTGACCTACTGTAGTGATGTTTTCAGCTTGTTCATCAGGAATAGAAATGTTAAATTCTTTTTCGAATTCCATGATCAATTCAACTGTGTCAAGAGAGTCAGCACCCAGGTCGTTAGTGAAACTTGCCTCAGGAGTTACTTCTGATTCTTCAACGCCCAATTTGTCGACGATGATACTCTTTACTTTTTGTGAAATTTCAGACATTGTTCTAAATGTTTTAGTATAACCGATTGCAAAGAAAATTATTTAAGGGCTTTATGTCAATGAAAATCGATTATATCTTTTAACAGTTATGCACATTCTTTTAATTTAGAGTGATTTAATTTTATATTTAGCCTCTCTAAAGGGGCTTTAACATGAAAAATGAGGGGTTTATCATAGAGTTAGATTTCGATTTCGACCTGTTCGCTATTATTTCTTCCGCCAAGGAATATAAGCTTGCCTGGTGGTTCAATAAAGTCCTATGCATTGACTTACAGAAAGATGAAGATATATCGATCGATTTTTTAAAAGGTAAATCATTGTCTGTATCGAATTACAGTTTCAAAACTACTCATTCTTCTATCCACCTTATTAGGAACAAATGCAGTGAATATGCTAACTTTGCCAAACCGTTCCTGTTGCCAGAACTGCAACAGTACGATTATTTGCTGATGGTGAAGGACCCGGCAGAGTTATACGAGTTAAAAGAGTGGACACAAAAGGTGGCTGCTGTTCCCATTGTACAATTAATACAACAAATAGATATCAATAGCTTACAATCAAAAGAGAATTTAATTTTTGAATAACATGGTAAATAAGAAAACTAAAATTGTTGCAACAGTTGGGCCCGCATGTAATAACAAGGAGAAGCTTTGGGAATTGGTACAGGCAGGAGCTAATGTCTTCAGATTGAATTTTTCACACGGTAGCCACGAAGGGCACCGCCAGGTCGTACAATATATACGTGAACTGAATGCTGAACACGGTACAAACATCAGTATCCTTCAGGATTTACAAGGACCTAAGATCAGAACAAACGAAATTGAAAATAATGGAGTAGAAATCATCGCCGGTGAAAAGATCATCATCACCAGCGAAAAGATGATTGGTAACAAAAATAAGATCAGTACTTCTTACCAGGCCTTGACTTCAGATGTAAAGCCGGGTGATACCATCCTTATTGATGACGGTAACCTTGAATTGCGCGTGTTGCAATCAACAGGCAAAGAAGTAGAAGCGATGGTTATCTATGGTGGTATGTTGAAATCTCGTAAAGGGATCAACCTTCCGAATACAGATGTATCTGAGCCTTCATTGACAGAGAAAGACAAAGAAGATTTGGCTTTCGGTATTGAAATGGGTGTGGATTGGATCGCTTTGTCTTTTGTGAGACGCGCCTCTGACATGATCGATATTAAAGCCATCATTGCTAAATCAGGCAAAGAAATAGGAGTGATCGCTAAGATCGAAAAGCCGGAAGCTGTGGCTGACATCGATGCCATTATTGCTGAATCTGATGGTTTGATGGTAGCAAGAGGTGATCTTGGAGTAGAACTTCAAATGGAAGATGTACCGATGATCCAGAAAATGATCGTTAGCAAATCAAACCTGGCTTGCAAGCCGGTAATTGTAGCGACTCAAATGATGGAAAGTATGATCTCTAACCCTCGTCCTACAAGAGCAGAAGCCAATGACGTGGCAAACGCGATCATAGACGGTGCTGATGCGGTAATGTTGAGTGCTGAAACAGCTTCAGGTAACTATCCTGTATTGACGGTACAAAGCATGGCACGTATTTGTATGTCGATCGAGAAAGATGCCGATCAGATCTATAATAAGGTTCCTAATGAAGACGAATCTACTTATACTGACAACGTCATTCATACGGCTTGTGACCTTGCGCACAGCACAAAATCTAAAGCTATCATAGGCTTGAGTCAAACCGGTTATTCTGCTTTCCGTATTGCCGCTCATAGACCTAAAGCAGACATATTCTTCGTAACATCTGATCGCTCTAAACTGACTCAATTGAATTTGCTTTGGGGGGTGAAAGGATTTTACTTCGATAAATTCACCTCAACAGATGATACCATTGAAGAAGTGAAAGATCAATTGGTAAAAGCCGGTAAACTTCAAAAGGGAGATGTGTACGTCACAACAGCGGGTATGCCGATGGCAAATACGATTCGTGCAAACAGCCTTAAATTGGGAGTAGTAGAATAAGCAAACGCTATACATGAGCAACGTACCCACAGCAGTTAATTTTTCCTTGCTGAAAAAAATAAGCGAAACTCCCGGTGTCTCCGGCTATGAAAAACCCATCCGGGATTTTCTGGTGCAGGAACTCAAGACATTGGGAGTTTCTTATTCCATTGATCCCATCGGTAATCTTATCGTTCTTAAGAAAGGAAAAGATTCCAGCAAAAGAATCCTCGTTGCCGCTCACATGGACGAAATCGGATTCATTGTGACGCATGTGGATTCACAAGGCTTTCTTCGTTTCAATGCGCTAGGAGGTTTTGATGCTAAAACCTTGACTTCACAACGTGTCATTGTGCACGGTAAAAAAGATTTGATGGGGGTGATGGGGTCTAAACCGGTTCACGTGATGTCTCCTGACGAGAAGAACAAACCTGCGAAGATGGAAGACTTCTTCATTGACCTTGGTTTGCCTAAAGAAGAAGTCGATAAATACATAACGGTCGGAACACCCATCACACGTGAGCGTACGCTCGAATGGATGGGAGATTGTGTGAACGGTAAATCTTTGGATAATCGTATTTCTGTGTTTGTTTTATTGGAAACATTGAAATGCATCGGTGAAGTACCGTATGACTTATATGCTACGTTCACTGTACAGGAAGAAGTAGGACTAAGAGGTGCGCAAGTGGCTGCTCATACGATCAATCCTGATTTCGCGATTGCTTTAGATACCACGATCGCTTACGATGTACCCGGCGCCCGTGATTATGAGAAAGTCACTGAGTTGGGTAAAGGTACAGCCATTAAGATTTTGGATTCTTCCACCATCGCAGATTACCGCATGGTCAATTACATGAAGAAGACTGCCGATAAGCATCAAATTAAATGGCAACCGGAATTGTTGACGGCAGGTGGTACTGATACCGCGCCTTTGCAACGTTTTGGTAAAAACGGTTCTATTGCAGGTGCCGTGTCTATTCCAACCAGACATATTCACCAAGTGATTGAGACGGTGCATAAGGATGATATTTTGCAAAGCATCCATTTGCTAAAAGTTACATTAGAAGAACTAGATACTTACAATTGGGATCATGCCCTTGATCACACGAATTAATTACTATGGGACGCGCATTTGAATTTAGAAAAGGACGAAAACTAAAACGTTGGGGCGCAATGGCCAAAACGTTTACCAAGATTGGGAAGCAGATCGCTATGGCTGTAAAGTCCGGCGGACCTGATCCGGATAACAACTCTCGTTTGAGAGCCATCATCCAAAACTCCAAGGATGCCAACATGCCCAAAGAAAATGTCGACAGGGCGATTAAGAAGGCTTCATCCAAAGACGATGGTGATCTTAAAGAAATGGTATATGAAGGCTACGGACCTCATGGTATAGCTTTTGTGATTGAATGTGTTACCGACAATCCTACACGTACCGTAGCCAGTGTACGTTCTTACTTTACACGTTCTGGAGGCACATTGGGCACAACAGGTTCTAACGCGTTCTTATTTGAACACAAATGTATTTTCCGCGTGCGTAAGCAAGCCGATATCGATACCGATGAGTTGGAACTGGAGTTGATAGATGTAGGCTCAGATGAGATGGGAGTGGACGAAGACGAGATTGTGATCTACGGTCCCTTCGAAGCTTTCGGAGGTATTCAGAAATTTATCGAGGAAAAGAAATGGGAATTGATCAGTGCGGACTTTGAACGCATTCCGGTTGATACCAAACAATTGACAGAAGAACAGGAAGCAGATTTGGAAAAACTCATCGCCAAGTTTGATGAAGACGATGATGTGGTGAGTACGTTCCATAACATGAGGTAATCAGTGAACTGAGATCGGAAAACTGAACTGAGATATAATATAAAACCTTCTTGTCAAAACAAGGAGGTTTTTTTGTGAGTAGAGAAGGTTAAGCAGTGAGCATGAGAATGGTTTACTCGTTGTTGGCGTCTCGCCAACAACTGGCCTTTAGTAACACGTTTTTATACTAACACTTGTTGGCGGGACGCCAACAAGAAGTGCTATCCCTTTGAAGGTCAATTGTGCAGAGTATGACGTGTGCGTTGGCCATTAAAACTCTATACTCGTGCTCACACTCTTCACTGTGATTCATACCGTCTTTAGGGTATAATGCATTGCTCCTTATCTAATTTCTCTGCTTTTATTTAGTTTTGCAAACCTGTTTAGACACAAGTATTGTATTCGCACATGAAAGTCATTCCAACCATTAAAGAAAAATGGCAAGCATCGACCAAACACCAAAAAAAATGGTTTGGTCAATGGCATTTGATTCTTGGAGGCTTTGCAGGTTTTATCATTGCGATTGTTGGTTTATCAGGCAGTATCTTGGTCTTTCGGGAAGAGATTGACCGTGCGCTGAATCCTGCGTTGTTCCACGTGTTGGAGCAGCAGCACAGACTGTCTTTTGCGGAAATTGTTCCGGCTGTAAAAAAGAATCATCCGGAATTAAAGTTACAATACATTTACATGGAGGAGGATGAATTGACCAGTCCCTACCGTGTTTTTGATGGAGTAAAGAGAGAAGAGATTTTTATCAATCCTTATACAGGAAAAATTTCAGGCAGACGTTTGTATGAAAGTTCCCTCATCGGCTTCGTCACTGATTTTCATCGCACCTTACTCATTCCCGCAGCCGGACGATACATTGTAGGCACCTCCGCTTTGATCTTGCTGATCCTAACAATTAGCGGTCTGCGTCTTTGGCTGCCTAAGAAATGGTCAAAACTGAAAGCCAATCTTCGGATAGATTTCAGCGCCAATTTCAAACGGAAAAATTACGATTGGCACCGAGTGTTGGGTTTGTATTCTTCACCGGTGATCGTGGTGCTTTCTGTCACCGGTTTCTGCATTACTTTTTCACAAGTCGTGATTCCTTTATTGTTCCTGCTCAATTTCAAATCGCCGCAGAATATTGGTCAACTGTTGGGTGCGAAATCAGCCTACAGCACAGGCGTTTCTCCTCTTTCTCTGGAAGATGTATTGACTATTGCTGCACGTACCATGCCGGAAGGAAAAGTAAGAGGCGTCGCATTGCCTGCCGATTCTGTGGGTTCTTATCGTTTGGATATTTTAAGTAAAGGCATTTCTCATGCAGGAGAACGCGAGATGCTGGTCATCGATCAGTATAACGGAAAGGTGTACTTGAACAGCCGCAGAGATTTTCCTAATGCAGGAAAAGCTTATTTGAGCTGGCTTACACCGCTTCACTACGGCAGCTTTGGCGGTTTACCCACACAAATCCTGGCTTTGTTAGGATCGCTTATTCCAGCTGCGCTGTTTGTGACAGGTTTTATTATTTGGTATCCAAGAGCGAAGAAGCAACGGGATAAATTGGCAGGAAAGAAAAAGAAGTAGAAGGATGAAGGCAAAAACAAAACTTTCCGCCTGGGTTTATTTTATCCAGAACCTGAGAAAAGGATTTCAATATGCTTTATGGTTCGTAGGCGTAGGAACCTTGATGGGCGCCTTATACGGGCTGATTGCAGGCATAGTGTTGCAGCCTGCTGCTTTTATGTTGGCTTTTCTTTGCGTATTGGTATCGGCCAATTTTGTGATTGCCTTACTGACTTTTATCGTGCACCTGATCCTGGCCATTTTTAAAAAAGGAAGCCGGTCTTTGATTCGTTATTTCGCTTTGTCGCTTAGCTTTTTTCTTGTCTTCTTTGCAGTGCATTGCTTGTTGTTCGCGACCGGAATGAATATTTTTTAGCAGGGAGAGAGAGGATTATGTTTTTACTGAATGGTAGAACTTATTGTTTTGAGGTAAAAAATGAATCGGGCGTTACCGCCATTCCAGCTAACGTTCTAAACCATCTTCACATGGCGGTCGTCCCGAAGTCTCGGGATCGCTCCAAGTCCGCCCACCGCATCCCGATAGCTATCGGGACCTACGCGCTTCGGGCTTTCCTCTCGATCCCTAACGCAAAAATAAAACACTTATGCCTCTCTTCTTAATTTTAGAAACAACGGATGCCTGTCCCAAATCAAACCAATCATCACTGCCCAGGCTGCAGCGCCTAAGTAAAGCATGCGCGCGGCTTCCGTAGAAAGGAGAGCGTGCAACACCATCACCGGAATGAACCACCAGATAATGGCGTCGGTATGACTTGTCCAGCTGGTAATGGCTTTCTTACCCTTTGTAAGACCAGCAAGTAGAATCAGTGTAAACAATCCGAATACCGTACACAGTTCTCCCAATCCTCTGACAGATGCCAGACGTTTCATGGTAATCCCGATGTTATAAAAATGTTCTGAGTCCGTGGCAACGCTGGCAGCCATATCGGTACCGGCTTGTTGATCGATCGCATAACGGATCGAGAATACAAGCAATCCGGATAGCGCGAACAGAGCAAGTTGTTTGATCTTGGATAAAGAGGACAGGAAGAAAATTAAAGGTGCTACAAAAAGAAAGGACTCCTTAGCTATCGGTCCGATGATGATGCACAAAGCCAGTAGGAGGTGATTGTTTGTTTTTAAGGCATACACTACAACACTGAGTACCAATAAATATAAACTGTCCGTAAGAGGAAGTGCTGCGAATAAATTTCCCCAACGTCCGCCGACTAATACCGCAATCACGGCCAATAGGCTTCCGGTGTCTGAAATCTCATAGGCTTTGCAGCAATGAAAAATCACTAATCCGACAAGCGCCATAAGGCTTACGTTGACTAGAAGAAATCCCATGCGCAATGGCCATTCCGTGCTTCCTCTGTGTGGCCAAAGTTTGGTGTAAACTTGTTCAAAAGGCAGGGCCACCGCTTTGGCTATAAAGGGAACAATGATCCTGTAGCGGCGAACCAAGCTTTGATCTTTGAATTCTCCATTGGCAATGGACATATAAGTTTTGGAATCGGAACTGTTTTTGGTATCATAACTCAGGTAGGTATTGTAAGCTGTTCCCAATAACAGAGCGAAGGAGAAAAAGTAAATCAGTAAGTTTTTGTAAGTGCGCATGTTTGATAAGCCATGTGAAAGATAAAAATACATTTTTATTTCATAAGACAAGGTGTATCTGAAAGAGGATTTGGTTTAAAATTTGTTAACTTGATTTCAATAAAACCTGATTCTATGAAGTATTCTATTCTTTTTTTTGCCTTTTTAATCATCCTTAGCATCAGTGCATGCAACAGGGTGAATAATGTTTCTTCAGACACCTCTATTGATAAACCCAAGAAAGATTATGCAGAACCTTCGCATATAGACCTGATGAATGCACGTTGGGTATTACGCGAAATCGATGGTAAACCGGTAAAAACAACGGCTGATGTATACGTTCGCTTTGTAGATAAAGTAACAGCAGAAGGTTTTTTAGGATGCAATAAATTCAATGGAAAGTATGAGTCCAATGGTGTAGATATAAACATTGGGCCCTTGATGTCTACAAAAATG
>JAQZBV010000190.1 GCA_029237685.1 Cytophagaceae bacterium
GAAGGTGCTGCCATCAGTTTTGACCAGGTTCTTTTGGTAAGTAACGGTGGTTCAGTAGTAGTTGGCGCTCCTGTGGTAGCAGGTGCTTCAGTTTCTGGCAAAATCGTAAATCACCTGAAAGACGATAAAGTTCTTATCTTCAAAAAGAAAAGAAGAAAAGGATACAGAAAATTCCAAGGACACAGACAGTGTTTAAGTAAGGTTTTAATCGAAACTATTGTAAATTAATTATACTATGGCTCACAAAAAAGGTGCGGGTAGTTCCAAAAACGGTCGCGAATCACATAGCAAACGCCTAGGCGTTAAAGTATACGGTGGTCAGTCTACTCAAGCGGGTGGCATCATTGTAAGACAAAGAGGTACAAAACATCATCCTGGCAAAAATGTAGGAATCGGAAGAGACCATACCTTGTTCGCTTTGATCGATGGTAAAGTAGTCTTCAAAAAAGGCCAAAAAGACCGTTCATTCGTGTCTATCGAGCCGTTGGAAGCTTAGTCTTTCCAACATCCTATTATTAAAAGGTCCTGAAATAGCTTATTTCCGGACCTTTTTTATTTTTTTCATTTACAAAGGGACTTTTAGAGTGATCTATACGTAATCCTGATAAGTACATTATTTTTAAATCTACCATTGATGAAAAAACTTCTCCTCGTCTTTACCTTATTTATTGTTTTTCAGACGGCTAAAGCTCAAGATTTCGAATACGGAGCTCCCGGCTATGAGGTGTCTTTTCTGCCCGGTGAAGCGTCTTCGACCTGCTATTTAAGTTTTACTCCTAACATGGGAGGTTATGCCTATGTGGATGGCAATATCGCAGGAGCAACATTGTCCGCTGCTGGACTTTTGAAAGTGACTTCCAATCCTGAAATAAGAGCGGCTCTTGCCCCTGGTTTTTTTGATTTACCTCTTGTCCTGGGAGATAATTGCGTAAATATGAGGACTAGCTATGTGGGTAATCTGCAGGATGCCAATTACTACCATATAAATATGTCAGGTGGGAATTCCATTGTGCTATTGCGGGCACAGGCTAATGTACCTACTACTATTCATTTCGCTTTGGCATATAGTGCAGGAGGTTATCCAGGCACAACATCGAGTTATTATGATACCATTGTAAAAACGGTTGCATTAACCCCAGAGATGACAACCTATGAATTGGATTTTTCGGATTGGCCCAATAGGGGTAAGGTGAATTGTTATGGATTGTCTTTAACAGACCCTAATGTTACTGTAAGCATTGAGAAAATATCATTTGGAGCAGCCGCATGGCCTTCCTATTCCAATAGAATCAAAGGTAATCTTTATGAAGACCTCAATAACGATTGCACGAAGCAGATGGGAGAGAAAGGCTTGTCCAATGTTATAATAGAGGTCAGTGATGGACAAAATTCTTACCACGGATATACAGATGGGGAAGGTAATTATACGATAGGAGTAGACAGTGGTACTGTAACGTATTTGGTCAAGCCCAATTTGAATAACCGTCAGAGCTCTTTATTAAGCAATGTATGCCAACCTGGACATATTGTGAATGCTAATGGTTCGGGACAAGAATTTTGTTGTTCGGATTTTGCCATGAAGGTGACCAACTGTTCGCTGTTGTCGGTAGAAATTAACAGTGATAGAAGAAGGCGCTGTTTCAGAAGCAATACCGTAGTTTCTTACAAGAATTATGGCAATACAGATGCCTCATCCGCAGTAGTCAAAGTGGTTTATCCTGACTATGTAAAACCGATTTCTTCTGTTCCGGACTGGAGCTCTCAAATAGGAGATACGTTAGTTTATAACATAGGCACTTTAGCCGCAGGAGCGAGTGGAACAATTGCTTTGATTGATTCTGTGGTCTGCTGGAATGAAAGCATCAGAGGCTTGGCGCAATGCACAAAAGCATTTATCTCACCCAAAGCTCAGTGCGTATCCAATGAACCGGCATGGGACGGCTCTTCTGTTACAGTATTCCCTTATTGTGAAAATGGTGTCGCTCGTTTTGTTGTACAGAACGTTGGTTTAGAAGACATGGCAAGCAGTTCAGCTTACAGATTATACAGCAACGATACCTTAGTGTTTCAATCTACTTTTCAATTGATATCCGGTAATACTTTCCAAGTTCGTTATCCGGCTAACGGTGCAGTGATTCGTTTGGAAGCCGATCAACGTCCTTCACATCCGGGAAGAAGTCAACCAAGAGCTTTTGTACAAGATTGTGGAACAGCTGCGGCGCAAACCTCAGTGGCTTCTGAAAGCCTTGTCTTATCTGTTCCACAAGATGACCTGGACGAAGAATTGGCTATTTCTTGTCTGACCATTGTAGACAGTTACGATCCTAATGATAAAGCGGCTTTGCCAGTTGGTATGACAGATGATCATTTGGTGAAAGCAGGAACACCCTTGAAATATACCATTCGTTTTCAAAACACGGGATCAGATGTGGCTTATAAAGTAGTAGTAGTGGATACACTCGACAACAACTTAGACTTAGCCACGTTCACGGAAACTTCTGCCAGTCATCCTTATGTGTTGAAAGTAACGAGTGCGGAAGAAAAAATGATACTGACATACACCTTTAATAACATCAATCTCAAAGACAGCACAACGAGCGAACCGGAGAGTCATGGATTTTTATCTTTCTACATCAACGCGAAAGAAGATCTAGCGGATGGCAATACCATTCATAACAAAGCGGATATTTTCTTTGACTACAACAGCGCCATCGTAACGAATGTTGTAGATCATACCATCGGTACTTATGTGCCTATGGACTTAACAAAAGGCAATAGTGTACAAGTGACAACGGGCTTGTTTGATGGCCAAGCAACGAACATCGTGCAACGCGTAACGCTTTATCCTAATCCGGCATCGGATATGGTGCAGGTAAAACTGGATCAACAGTTCAGCAACGGACAGATAACGATCCTTGATCTTTCCGGTCATGAAGTATGGTCCGGTGCGTTGAAAGGTGAGATTACTGCTGTGTCTCTGTCTGGTTTATCTTCCGGCATGTACATGTACAAGGTCATGAGCAATGGTGAATATGTAGGCGTTGGAAAATTGTTGGTGAAATAGTAAGAACAAATGCAATAAAGGGGCTTGATGATATGATCATCAAGCCCCTTTATTGTTTATGGTCACCATTTGCCCGCTTAAGATATTAACCCTAAAGTATTTTTATGATTAGCTATCAAGCCTTGCACATGCCAGAGCCTTGTACGAAGATTCATTACGATGATCTTCCCTATGATCCGGACAAACGGCCTTGCCACTTGTGTCAAAAGCCTGTCTATGATTTTAGAGATAAGGATGAAATTTTTTTGCAGAAGATATGGCAGGAAAACAAAGGTGATTTTTGTGGTACGTTTC
>JAQZBV010000104.1 GCA_029237685.1 Cytophagaceae bacterium
AATTTACAACTGAATTAATTAAATCTCGCTCAAGAGGATACTCCCTATTACTGTTGTTCCCATCGCCTACCTTTTATATGAGGTTAAAAATAATTATTACTAATTAGAATGCTCGGACGGATGTCCTATGTCAAGAGACACCAATAAATATTGGCGCCAGCGATTTTATTCTTATAAATTATTTTTTAAAATGTATTGAGTGGGAAATGCTCCTGTTCCTTTCGCATCAAGCCGTCCAACAATGGTTTCATTTGAATTGTTTGATAATTCATTTTTTGGTCTTAAATGTACATGTTCTCTTGCACCGATTGGAAGTTCAGTTAGACTTTCTTGATCGAGGTCAGCGATCTCAATTAAAAGTTTTCCTAAAGACTTTAATCCTTTCGGGTCTCCATGAATTAAAATTTCTTTCCAATGAATCACTTGGCCTTCCAAACTATCAGAGTTTTCTGTTACGACGATTTCCAGGTGTCCTGTTATCGGTGATTTATATTCAGTCATTGTCTGCGGAAATGGATCTAGCGTACACTTAATGTCCTTTAGATGAGAGATACTTACTAAACTGATCCTCGGTCAAAATCCCTTTCAAAGACGTTTCATATTCATCCTGAATCAATTTATTGGCAGCTTGCAAACGGCTTTTGTCTGCGCCGTTCTTTTTGTGCGCGGCCGTCACTTTGTTGATTTTATCTACAGTGATGGCTTTTACTTTGGGCACTTGTTCATCGGTCAGCGCCAATTCCGTTTTTAGTTTAGTGACATTTTCTTCTGCCTTTTGTTCGGCCGTCATCATTTGCTTCGGTTGATTGGTTTGGGCCTGAGCCGCTTGAAAGCCTACAAACAAGATCAATAGAAAGAATAGCTTTTTCATATACAAGGGGGATAAATGGTTCGTACAGGAGAAGGTAAGAAAGATTTTTGAATGCTTTATGAGAATGATTAAAAAAAGAGAGGGAATCGCTCCCTTTTTTGCAGCACATCTTGTGCTCTTTGTGCAAAATGATTATCTTAGACAAGGATTACTTTATGCATTGAAAGAGTATTCATAAAGCATTTAGAAACATTCACGAACAAAAATAAAACCTTCCAGCCTATGAAAGCTTTATACACATTTTCCTTTATTTTATTCTTCTCATTTGCCGCCTTTGCGCAGCCGGAAATGGGACTTTCTATTTATGTTCCAGAACTAGGTTTTAACTATCCTTTGGCGGATGGAGGTACTCAGGCTTCTCCTTTTCCTGTGCCTCAGGGAACAGTAAGGACATTTACATTTACCATCAGCAATACAGGAAGTTCTGCCTTAACACTTACAGAGACTGCTGGTGACTATGTTTCTTTATCAGGAAATGCAGCCGGTGAAATCATTCTTGATGAGTCAAACATTACAGGAACTGTGGCAGCAGGTGGATCCGTTACATTTACTTTATCCAGTAAAGCCACTACTCCTGCCGGTGATTATTCCATCAGTTTGTCCATAGCAAACGATGATGCGAATGAAAACCCTTACAATGGAACCATCACCTTTACTGTCTCTGCTCCTACATCAGTCGTATCAGCGGAAGAAGCAGGCATCTCCATTTCTCCTAACCCTTCAGCAGACGGTCGCATTCAGATCTCAGGCAATGTGTTGATTGAGAAAGTAGTGGTTTATGGTTTGAACGGAACTTCCGAAGAATTTGCCGGAGCGACTTCTTTCCATACCAGACAAAAAGGAATGCTTGTAGTGCATGTATACACCAACAAAGGCATTGTTGCTGAGAAAATCAGCGTACAGTAGTTTAAAAGGAACAAATAAAAAGAGCTTGTGCTGACTAATAGTACAAGCTCTTTTTTATTGATAAAAGTGGGAAAATTGCCCCTAGTTTAATGCCAATTCTATGCTCTCCACTCTGTTTCTGCGCACTGATTTTGTGGCGCCCTTTTCTTTTGTTTCTTTTCTTTTGGGCGATCAAAAGAAAAGAAAGAGGATGTATTGAAAATAGCAATCCTCAATACCCTAATAAGAAATAAATCAGTATCAAAAGAATGCTGAACCGAACAAGCCTGCATTTTGTTGATCAACAAGAAAGAAAATACATGGACAAAGACAAAGCCTATTTTGTAAACCCCAACGATACGGCCAATACCAAGCTGCATACCCTCATCCGCACCTGGGTGAAGGATAAGTTTGCTTTGCAGGATACCTTTGACCTGTCGGTATCAGAAATCAAATGCGCAGATCCCGGTTGTCCGGATATCGATACGTACATCACCCTTCATCAGGAGGGTAAGTCTAGGAAATTCAGAATCGCCAAGCCCTTGGTATATGTAAGAAAGTGGGACATTGATAGCATGAGAGAAGTTAGTGTATCATGAAAGTAGAACAAATTTATACCGGTTGTCTGGCGCAAGGCGCTTACTATATAGTCTCTGAAGGCGAAGCAGTCATCATTGATCCTCTGCGTGAAATCAAACCCTATTTGGATCGCGCGAAGAAAGACGGCGTCAAGATCAAATATATTTTTGAAACACACTTTCACGCGGACTTTGTCAGCGGACACATAGACCTGGCGAAAGCAACAGGCGCTACCATCGTATACGGACCCACCGCGAAGACGGCTTTTGAATCGTACCAGGCGAAAGATGGAGAAGTCTTCGCATTGGGTAAAATAAAATTGAAAGTATTGCATACGCCAGGACACACTTTGGAGTCTGTGTGTTATTTATTAATGGATGAAGAAGGGAAAGACCACTCCGTATTTACCGGTGATACGTTGTTTATCGGAGATGTAGGAAGACCTGATCTGGCGCAGAAGGCAGCGCATAAGACGCAGGATGAATTGGCCGGTATACTTTATGATTCGCTGCGTACTAAACTCATGACATTAGCAGACGAGGTATTGGTTTACCCGGCACACGGTGCGGGTTCTGCTTGCGGCAAACACATGAGTAAGGAAACCGTTTCCACCATTGGTGCGCAGAAGGATAGCAATTATGCGTTAAGGTCAGACATGACGAAAGAAGAATTCATCCAAGAGGTAACAAAGGATTTGCTGCCTGCTCCTGCTTATTTCCCCGAGAATGTAAAGATGAATAAGCAGGGGCCTGAAAACATAGAGAAGGTATTGAAACGCGCCAATCATCCATTAAGTCCGGATGACTTTGAGCGCTTAGCCAATGAAACGGGCGCATTGGTTTTGGACACCCGATCAGCACTGAAATTTGCCGAGTCTTTTATTCCCAATGCCATCAACATCGGTATTGACGGTGGTTTTGCACCCTGGGTAGGAGCATTGATTCCGGATATTTTACAGCCTATTTTATTGATTACGGAAGAAGGCAAAGAAGAAGAAGTCGCTACCCGTTTGGCAAGAGTAGGGTATGATCATGCCATCGGTTATTTATCGGGCGGCATGGAAGCCTGGGTGGCGGCAGGTAAAGAAACGGATCAGGTGGATCACATCACGGCACAAGATTTCGCAGCGGATGCATCGGATAAAAAAGTGATCGATGTGAGAACAGCAGAAGAGTTTGGGAAAGGACACCTTTCAAATGTAGAAAATATTCCATTGGACGGACTGAGCAACGAGCTGTCTCATTTGTCGAAGGAAGAAAAAATTTACGTGCATTGTGCGGGAGGATACCGTTCCATGATCGCCGCGTCCATCTTAAAGGCCAGAGGCTTTGATCAGGTGGTGAACATTGAAGGCGGTTACCAGGCCCTGGAGAAAATAGACAAATAGAGAAATAGAAAATAGAGAAGATCCGCCAATTCCTATTTTCTATTTCTCTATTCTCTCCATTAGCCTTGGCACGCTACTTGGCTTTGAATTTAGTATAGATCTAAAACAACAACGTTATGGCCACTTCATTCGACAGTTTAATCAAAGGCACTCAATTGGTATTGGTAGACTTTTATGCGACCTGGTGCGGACCCTGCAAAGCCATGGGACCTATTCTGGAACAGGTAGCTTCTTCTGTGAAAGAGAAAGCAAAGATCATCAAGATCGATGTCGATAAAAATCCTGCAGCGGCAAGCGCTTACCGTGTACAAGGTGTACCCACCTTGGTGCTGTTCAAGGAAGGCAAAATCCTGTGGCGCCAATCGGGAGTAGTGCAGGCCAATGAACTGGAGCGATTGATTCAGCAACACGCTTAATATACCCATGGCTGCCATGCAGCCATGTCCCGTCTCTGACGGGACATCGATTTAATAATGCTCTGCGAGATCCTTGAAAGTTCTTCGCATTCAAGAACGCAGGGTCCTCTGCGAGAGACCCTGCGGGAACTGATAGGTTTCGGCCTGTCAAGGGACAGGCCGAGGTATTTCTCCAAACCTTTTTTACTCTAACTCTTCATTACCCCATTCTTTTAACTATTTTTAATACTTTAACGACATTCTATTCATGGAAAAGAATAATCCTAAAGTGCTTAACGGCTGGTGCATGTATGACTGGGCAAACTCTGTGTTTTCCCTCACCATTACCACCGCTGTGTTTCCCGAATATTTTCTGGCCGTAACGACCTCCGGAACGGATACTACGGTTAACTTCTGGGGATTTGAAGTGGTGAATTCTGTTTTATATTCTTATGCGGTGTCTTTTTCTTTTCTGATTGCTGCGCTTCTTAGTCCTTTATCCACCGCCATTGCGGATGTTACCGGCCGCAAGAAGTTTTTCATGACCATCTTTGCTTACTTTGGCAGCCTTGCCTGTGCCTTGTTGTATTTCTTTAAAATACCGGAAGGCGCAGATGTGGCGGGAGCGGATTGGGCGATTTTGCTTTTCATTTGTGCAAGCGTGGGCTATAGCGGCAGTATCGTTTACTACAATTCTTTTCTGCCGGATATTGCCACGGAAGATAAATTTGATTCGCTCAGTGCCAAAGGATTTTCTCTGGGTTATATCGGAAGTGTATTGTTGTTGCTGGTAAACATTGGCATGATACAAGGTGCCGATTGGTTGGGCATCACCTGGCGGGAAGCCGCACGGATTTCTTTTCTTACCGTTGGGATCTGGTGGGCAGTATTTGCTACTTATTCCTTCAGTCAATTACCCAGCGATCACCCTTTCAAAATAAGCGGCTGGAGCTGGCTCGGTAAAGGTTTCAGAGAACTCAAAGCCATCAACGATAAGATTAATACCCGTAAATTATTAAAGCGCTTTTTGATTTCCTTTTTCTTTTACAACATGGGCGTACAAACGGTGATGTACCTGGCTCCTTTATTCGCCAAAGAAGTGATCCATATCGAATCCACCGAATTGATCGCTACGATCCTGATCATTCAATTGGTCGCTATACTCGGTGCTTATTGTTTTAATAAACTATCGGCGCGTTATGGGAACACCAAAGCATTGGCTTATGGCATTGTGATCTGGTTGTTGATTTGTGTCGCCGGTTATTTTGTACAAGCAGGTTTTAGTTTCTTTATGCTGGCAGGAGCCATCGGTTTTGTGATGGGTGGGATTCAATCGTTATCACGAGCAACCTATTCAAAATTGTTACCGGAAGGCGTAGAGAATACGGCTTCGTATTTTAGTTTTTACGATGTCACGGAAAAAATATCCATCGTACTCGGTACCTTCTTATTTGGTCTCATCCGTCACATCACGGGCGACATGCGCAATACCTTGTTGATGTTGGGGGTGTTATTCATTGTTGGATTGGTTATTATCCTGACCATTCCTTCGAAGAAGGTGTATGTTGATAGTCAGTAAGAGTAATCAGTGGTCAGTTGTCAGTGATCAGTAAGATTGTAAAAAAAAACTTCGAATAAATAGTTCATCGTATGCAAGTATTGAAAAGCAAAAAAATAGTATTAGGTATTATAGCAGGCGCTCTGTTGTTGGTTGTTCGTTCGGCTGCCTATGGACAAGAACGGACTGATACGTTGTTTTACTTCAGCACCATCAAGGTAAAAGGAATCTATAAATCATTTGATGAGTTTAGAAGGAATGCTCCTTCTATTGCTTTTCCTGAAGGAATGCCGATTGAGTACCTTGAAGAAGAAACGGTCTATGAAGGCAATTTACCCATTGCGCAATTCAATTGCGATTCGGTGGCTCCCTGCGAAAAGAAAACACCCATCTGGGGATTTTACGATGGAACCAATGTTTACATCTCAAGAGCCGCAACCTTCGACAAAAAGAATGTATACGACAAGGTGCGTTACTTGGGACGTTACATCTATTACCAAACCATTCTGAAAGCGAATGGCAATGAAACAGGTCCCGGTGCCTCCAGCGGCGGCTATACGATGGGCGGCGCAAGGAAGATCACATTGATTGAAAAGGGCATCGACATCAATACCGGTGAGACCTTTGAATTATCAAACTTAAAGATCACGAAGATCCTGAGCAACGATAAAGCATTAACGGCTGAGTTTAAGAAAGAGAAAAAGAAAGAAAAGAGACAGAATGTCTATCTAATCAAGTATGCGGAAAAGCACAAAGAGCAGATAAGGAAATAGTTGTTGGTTGTTAGTTGTTAGTTAAAATGAATAAAAAAGAGCTTCAGGTTATGAAGCTCTTTTTTTATTTTGTTGGGGCTGGCCAACAGCAAGTACATTGAAAAGATTTTACTAATTGTCATTGATCTTATTCGTATTGATCTGAATGGATTCATCCACTTTATATCCATGAAAACTCCCATAGATTTTTTTGTTTAATTGTTCGGTAGCGGAGGAATCAAATCTAAGATGGATATTACTCAATTCATAAACGAATACTGGATTATAAGCGCGCTTATCCGGGTATCGACCTTCGATACTTTCTAAATATCCTGTATATTCAAGTACTCCATCCTTATCCATGTCTTTCCCTTTTTGTTCAAATAATGGAATGGAAAAAATAGTGTCTATTTTGTTCTCTTCAATTTTAAAGACATCCATTTTGTTGCTCAATGGTCTGTCGTCTCTTTCAATTAAAAGGCATAAGGCTGAATCCTGTTTAATGACGACAGGAAATGGATAGTCATTAAATTGATATTCTAATAGTGATTCTGTCGTGTAGATTAATTTGTCGTGGATGTAGAATTCTAAATCTGTTTTCCAATCTTCTTCACCGGCTGAGAAAAAACCTTTGACCAAAATAGAGTCGTTGTATCTTTTTTCAAACGTTAATCTCTTGTTGTCAGCAAGTGGTGTAATAGAATCAGAGAACGATTGTTCCGCTGTTTTGTTTTGTTCAGTTCCGCAGGAAAATAAGAGGAAAGAGATCAGTGTCAAAGCTAAAAAATGTTTCATTTTTTTTATTTAACTAACAACTAACAACTAACAACTAACAACTAACAACTAACTATCACGCCTTAACGATCAACGTCGAAGGCGTATCCGCCAACCAAGTATCTTCTACCTCCAACGCTTTCTGCCAACCGTCTATGCTGATGAGCATGAGGTGTTGTCCGGAAAACAACTCTTTATTCAGTTTGTGCGCTTCTACAATGCTGATGTTGTGGTGCGTGATGCGCTCGATCGATTTGATGTTTTCTTTGATCTCTGGATTTTGTTTGATGGTGCCTGTCGCATCGACAATGGTAACATGTACATCACTGTTGTGAATCAGTTTTTGTGCATAGACCAACAGGAAACTGTCGCTGATGGAGAAGATGGGAATGATGACTTTCTCTACTTCTTCCAAATCTTTATCGATAAAGAATCCGACTGGTACTTTACTGCTTTTGATGATCAGCTTGACGCGCTCTCCGAAGATGGAGTTTTCAAACAGTTTTTCTTTACCGGTCAAGGTATCCAGCAAACGCTCCGGGTTAATGATCTTACTGGTGACGCCTAATATTTTTCCTAAGATAGTGCCCTCAAAGATGGACTGTCCGATCCCAATGATGACGAGGTCATAGTTGCCGTCGTTGGCGGTATGTACAATTTCTTTGTCGATGTCTTGTGTCGCTTTGAAAACGGTAAACAAAGGGATGTTGAGTTTCTTCGCTTCTTTTTCTATGGGTTTGAAAATATCCTGTTCGTATTCCGGTGCATTGATCTGATTCAATTCCGTACTGTGCGTCAAGTGCAAGGCGGTGACGGAAGTATGTTGGATGGTTTTCTTGACAAAGCAATTGGCCAGCTTCACCATGTTCTGACTGCGTTTGGGATTACCAAACGATACCAGCATTTTATACTTGCGTTCTCCTTGGTTGCTGCTGTCTTGTAAATGGGTAACCGGGTATTTTTTCTCGGGTAGAAATTTATTGATCAGATCCAGTGCAGGACCTGTCATGAGGGTAGTGGCCAGCGCCATGATTACCATCATCGCAAAAACTTCCGGCGATAATACGCCCAGGTCATAACCGATATTGAGCACGACAAGCTCCATCAATCCACGCGTGTTCATGAGGGCGCCAATGGTTAAGCTATCTCTCCAGCTTTGTCCCACATAGCGTGCGGATAAGGCACTGCCCAGAAATTTACCGACTACGGCCACCAATACAATGAGTCCGCAGATTTGCCAAAGGTAGATGTCGTTCAGCAAGCCGATCTGTGTCCGCAAACCGGTAAAGACAAAGAACAAAGGAAGTAACAAGACCAACGAAACGTCTTCTATTTTTTCAATGAAGATGTTTCTGAAATTCATATTGCTTGGCATGATCACACCCGCAAGGAAAGCTCCGAACAAGGCATGGATACCAATGACCTCCGTGGTAAAGGAAGACAATAGAAGAATGACAAAGAAGATTGCAACGATGGGTTTGCTTAAACTCTCTTTATAAGAATATTTATCGCCGAGTTTTCTCAGGAAAGGTTGTACAAATTTCATCATGAGCCAAACATAAGCCACGGCCATGATGATGGTGTACAGCGCGCTGACTACGGTTCCAGCTTTTACGATCGCAATCACCACCGCCAGCAAACACCAGGCGGTAATGTCATCCGCTGCTGCGCAGGTGATGACGATGGTACCGACTCTGGTTTTGGATAATCCTCGTTCCTGCACGATCCTGGCCAGTACAGGAAAGGCTGTAATGCTCATGGCAATGCCCAGGAACAAGGCGAAGGAAAGAAAGTTGATCGTAGCCGGTGCGAAGTTGAGGTAGATGTAATAGGCCAGTCCGATGCCTAATGTAAATGGGAAAATGATACTGGCATGACTGATCACCAAGGCATCGTTGGCTTTGTTTTTCAGGATGCGAAGATCGAGTTCCATGCCGATGATGAACATGAAGAAGATCAAACCGATTTGACTTAAGAATTGCAGGTTCCCTAAGGACTGAACAGGGAAAAGGAAAGCGGAAAACTCGGGAATGTAGGCTCCTACAACAGAAGGACCGAGAAATATACCGGCAGCAATTTCGCCTATAACGGTGGGCTGTTTGATTTTTTTACAAAAGAAACCGAAGATACGCGCGATCACAATGATGGTAATGATCTGCAGCAACAGGATCGCTAAAGGATGCGTGAGGTTGTGGTGGTAGGTGTTAATGAATTGCTGCCAGTGAGAAGTAGTTTGAACAATGGTCTCAATGGATTTATGAATTTCTAGTAATTGACCCAGGCTAAGGAAGTAAAGAATAAGGAGAGTAAAACCACCGACGGTCAACACGTAAAATAAAAGATTTTTATAAGTCTTCATGAAGCAGGAGGGAAAACAACTGATGCCGGAAAAGGTCAACGCATCAGGTCTAGCAAAGATAGGAATTAGTTGTCAGTGGTCAGTGATCAGTGCTCAGAAAATGCATAAAAAAAGAGGAGATCTTAGATCTCCTCTTTTTTATACTGACAACTGATCACTAGTATTTTACCAGTCAGATTTCACAGGGGCCTCTCCCTGAGGAGAAATACTCAATTGCAGGTCGTTAATCACTTCTTTCATTTTGGCGGCGGTGTCTTTTTTGATTTTTGCCCATCCGCCGTCAGGTAATACGAATTTTCCGCATTCGGCGGATTTAAGTTCCAGTGCTCCTCCGTTTCCTTTTCCTTTGCCACCTTCGTGCTTGAAGTTGGTGATGTCGTATTTGTAACGACCGTCCTTGGCGTTGACGGTCACCGTAAATTTAACGAGCCCATTGTCATTCATTCCCACACGAGGACCCGGATACGTCACCGGAAAAAAACCTTCGCAAGTCAACACCCCGTTTTCTTTGTCCATTTGAGTGATTTTGTATTTGTTGTTTTGCGCCCAGCTGAAGGCCCTGTCGTAGATAAGGCTTTTGTTGCTGTTGTCAATGACTTTTACAACTTCTGTATAAAGAATTTTTTGAGTTTCATTACTTACCGGCAGTCCTTCTGCTGTTTGTGCCTTTCCTACGGTGCAAGTGAAGAGCGCTAGTAAAGCGATCAAAGCGGATCTTTTTTTCATGGTTTTTGCTGGGTTAGAGATGTGTTAAGATAGGATAATTCCTGTGCTTTTTCAATTTTTGGTTACAAATTTTGCGTTCCAATTCCAGCGGTATCCTTTGCTGCTGCCATTGCCCACCATGGTGCTGTCGTTGATCAGTTTGCCTTTGTACACAGCATAACTGTCGTTCATGGTCAGCGTTATTTTTTTACCCCTTTGTTTCCAGAAATCGTTTTCAGGAGAAGCATCGTCGGGATGGTAAGAATAAATATGTCCGTCGGGTTTCAACAGGATCTCATAACTCACGTCATCGTCTGTATAGCGCCAGTAGGTGGAGGCGAGGGGTGTTTGGATGGATTGACACTGAAAACAACAGAGGGCCAGCAGTAAAATGAATGCCGGCTGCACAGTATTTCTCTTCATTTGTATGTATTTTTAAGCGGGATTATGGACCTGTATCTCAATGTATATAAAAAACTTTTATAAATCACCTGTTTTTTTTGGCCTGCTGATCATCCTGATCGCCATGGCTGTAAGAGTGACCTGGATGGGGAAGGGGGCTTATGCCTTTACCGATGAAACACGCTACGAAGCCTCGCAATACCTCGTCGATCAGTTGCTGAAGGGAAACGTGAAAGAAGGTTTTTCTGCGTTGTTGAAAACAGATGCTCGTCCCGTTGATGCGTTGCTGCATACCCTACCGGCCTTGGTACAGAAAGTTATGCCGCATCGTTATGGCATTAATCATCCGCACTCTTTGGTGTATGTTCAATATTTTCATGTGTTAATTTTCGGTTTGCTGGCTTTTGTGTTTTACCGGTTGACCACCTTGCTGTTTCCACAAAACGATTATTATGCGCTGCTGGCTTTGGCTTGTTTTGTTTTGATCGTGAACAACCACGTGCATGCACGACATATCCTGCCTTATGACCTGTCGCTCGTGCTGTTGTTCCTGGCTTTAGGTTTTATTGTTTACGCGCATCAGCAACAAGGCTTGGTGGCCACGCAGGTAAAGGTAATGGCCGGTATCCTTACGGCTTTGGCCTGGCTCACGTATCCGGGTTATTACTGGCTGCCGGTTTTGATGATGGTGTACCTGTATTTGATTTCAGGAAGTCCCCGTTATAGCGAACGCTGGCGTGAAGTGATTCCTTTTCTAAGTGGAGGTGTGATGGTAGTCCTGGTGTTTGAGGTTCTCTACCGCTGTTATGGAAAATCCTTGCTCTACAGTTTGGCGGGGCTGTCGCTGGGCATCAACCAGGGCGACTACCACGAAAGTTTGGAGTTCCTCATTCAGTACATGCAGGAAAGCAACGGTGCGGCGGGATGGATCCTGAGTTATGTGTTCCTCTTGGCCGGCGGCTTGAGTCTGTTGATTTTACTGCGCGCGCGCATGAAGGTGTTTGATCCCTTGATGGTATTTCTTGGTATCGCTTTCGCGGCTTGGGTGTTTCATGTGTTGTTAGGGGAAGTGTTTGAATTCATGGTGTTCTATGGCCGATTGGTGCATGCCTTTGTTCCCTTTATGATCTGGGCGGTGCTGGCGGCCTGCGCACGTTTGAAGTCGCTGGCCACGCCTGCCTTTGCGGTGCTGTTGGCTTTGTGTTTGTTTTCTTTTTGGAACTTTGATCGGAGTTACCGCTCCATTGCTTATCCTCGCGATGTGTTGTATTTGTTTTCCAGTCATGCTTTACCCACTAAAGCCTTTGAGCCGGTCATTGAATTGGCCAAAGATAAGCGGGAGAAAGATCCGTATTGT
>JAQZBV010000105.1 GCA_029237685.1 Cytophagaceae bacterium
GCAGGCAACATTGGCAAATCCGACTGCAACAAAAATTCAAAGACGTATCTTCCTGCGTTTGGTTTCATTGTGCTTCATTGGGAGAATATGAGCTATCTGTACCCTTGATCGAAAGCCTGAAACGCAACTATCCGAATAAAAACATACTGGTCACCTTCTTCTCTCCCTCCGGCTACGAAATAAAGAAAGAAGATCCCATCGTTTTTCATATCGATTACTTGCCTATAGACAGTGCGAAAAATGCACGTGCTTTCATTGACCTGATCAAACCGGAAACCGTCTTGTTTGCCAAGTATGATTTTTGGTATCATTACCTGAGTGTACTACAAGCTAAAAAAATACCTACCTATGTTTTCTCTGCTACCTTTAGAGATTCTCAGGTCTTCTTTAAATCGTATGGCAATTGGTACAAACAAATGCTGTATAAATTCACTCAACTCTTTGTGACAAATGAGAACTCCAAACAATTGCTTCAACAAGCAGGCATTCAAAACGTGTCCGTAACCGGAGATAACCGTTACGATCGTGTCCTATCAACAGCCCATCAAAACCGATTTTTTCCACTGATAGAAAAATTCAAAGCCAATTATCAGCTTTTGATTGCAGGAAGTACATGGCCAGAAGATGAAGAAGTACTTTCCAAACAGATTCAGTCTAACGTGCCATCGCTTAAATACATCATCGCTCCTCATGAAATTGACGCCACGCACATCGAACAACTGCAGCAAAAGCTTACTGTAAAAAGTATACGCTACTCAAAACTAGACGAGCAAACCAGCTTAGAAGACATTACTGTCATCATCATTGATAACATCGGCATGTTGTCTTCCTTGTATAAATATGGCAACATCGCTTACGTGGGAGGCGCTTTCAAACAAGGCTTACATAACATACTCGAACCTTTATCTTTTGGGTTGCCAGTGATATTCGGACCTCAGTATAAAAAATTCCCGGAGGCATTTGATTTTATAGCTTGTGGCGGAGCATATAGCATACAGGACGAAGCAGCACTTGCTTCCACTATCCAGCAACTGCTCCCGTGTGAAGAACAACTACGCCTTAAAAAAATCAATACCGAAGAAATAGCCAAGCATGTTGGTGCCACAGAAAAAATAATGAATTTTATTTCATGGAAGGATTAGAAAAAGGAGTCGTCATCAAATCAACAGGCTCATGGTATAACGTCCGTAAAGACGACCATACCGTGGTACAGGCCAGGTTGCGTGGCAAGTTCAAGAACCATGATTTAAAAGTCACCAACCCCATTGCAGTAGGTGATGTAGTTGCCATCCATCAGGAAGCCAACAACGAAACCTATACCATTGAAGACATCACGCTTCGTAAAAACTATATTGTGCGTCGCTCTACGCGTAAATCAGCGTTCGGTCACCTCCTGGGATCCAACATCGATCAGGCGATTCTTATTTTCACTCTCGCACAGCCCAGAACATCTTTGGGCTTCGTAGATCGTTTTTTAATTTCTTGCGAAAGCTTCCGTATCTCTGCTTTGCTCGTCATCAATAAAACGGATTTGTTTACAGAAGAAGATTGGGAAAGCGCCAAAGGCTTTAAAGAAATTTATAACCATGCCGGTTATCAGGTCATTTTCGCCTCTGCTCTAAACGGTGATGGATTAGATGAAATTAAACAACAACTAGGCAATAAAACATCTTTGATCGCGGGACATTCAGGTGTTGGGAAATCCAGTTTTCTGAATGTATTATGCCCTGGTGCTGGCTTGAAAACCGCTGATATATCTTCCTTCTCCAATAAAGGAGTGCATACTACTACCTTTGCGGAGATGCATAGCATCAACGAAACAACTCACCTGATCGATACACCGGGGGTGAAGGAATGGGGAT
Organism: Cytophagaceae bacterium; assembly: GCA_029237685.1. Classification (GTDB taxonomy): domain Bacteria; phylum Bacteroidota; class Bacteroidia; order Cytophagales; family Cytophagaceae; genus JACMQM01. Next base: position 1,863 of record JAQZBV010000105.1, read on the forward strand.
TGTATGAAATCAGGAAAGAAGACATTTCCCATTATTATCCGGAGATGAGAGTTCTCATTGGCGAATGCAAATTCCACAACTGTAAGCATTACAATGAACCGGGATGTGTGGTAGTTGAAAAAGTAAAACAAGGGGTGATTCCATTAGCCAGGTATCAGAATTACCTGAATATTCTGATGGAGGAGGAAGGACACAAATAGAATAGTTGTTAGTTGTTAGTTGTTAGTTGTTAGTTAGCAATAAATACTTCATATAAATGAAAGAAAACAAAAAACATCTAATTCAAAAAGATCTTATTTTTTCTAGAAATGCAATACTTGTTGGTATAGCAGTTATATGCATAAGTCTTTATCCTTTATATAAAAACCATGTTTTTCCTAAGCATTCTGATCTTGTTACTATCCAGGATAAATTAAAAAATCTAAAATACCATAAGGGTGCAAAAGGAGGAACACACTTAATATTAACATTGAATAACCATCCTGAAATAGACTTTGAAATTTCTGGTCTAGCTTTAAATCATTCAGACAATGATTTTAATGATCTTAAAACTGGAGACTTTGTTAGCATCGAAATATCAAAGACCGTAAATTTAAACAAAGGATTTCTTCCAATAAAAGTCTACAGTTTAAGAACCAGCCACAGAACTTATCTTTCTTTAGAAACACATCTTGCAGCAGCACACTGGAATAATAATAAGTTCCTTATAATTATTATTATTTCTGGACTAATCATCATAATTCTTGCTCTTTTATTCCGTAGAAAGAAAATAGCTGATTTTAAAAGTACTAAAACACGATAGTTATCGTGTGTTCTGCTTCGTTGTTCTGATAAGACACATTAAATCCTGATACCTCGCATATTTTTTTCACGATGGGCAGTCCTAAACCGATGGAGTTTTTCTTCTCCCCTAATTTTACAAAACGATCAAAAATAGTATTCACATCACCATCCAGCGGTTTACCTGAGTTACAGACCTCTAGTCTATCCATGGTAATATCAATCTTAATGTAACCTTCTGCAATGTTATGTCGAATGGCGTTCGAGACAATATTCGTCATCAAAATATCCAACAAATGTTTATTGCACTTAATCCAGACAGAGTCTGTGTATTTTTCAACGACAACAATCTTTCTGTCTTCAATGATACCGGAGAAAAAGTTTACTAGTTTTTTAGAAACAGAAACAATGTCCACATCCGTCACTTCCGGAAATTGATTGTTATCGATTTGAGAAAGCAGCAGTAAGCCTTTGCTCAAAGAGGAGATCCTTTTCACTGCATCCATGACGCCACTGATATGATTCATGTCTTCTTCGTGCAGATTCGGAGACTGAATGATATTTTCCAGGTTGTTCTGAATAATGGCTAAAGGAGTCTGCAACTCATGAGAAAAATTTTCATTGAATTCTTTCTGGCTGCGGTAATCCTCGTGGATCTTCGAGGTCATTAAATACAGGTTATGCGACAACTGATCGAATTCCTTAATATTGACTTTATCGTATTCGACGACTGCACCTGTCTTCACGTCGTAGGAGGTCAAACGGTCAATGATCGTATAAAAAGGAGCCCATACGCGAACAGAGATCATATTGTTGATCATTAATACGCCAACCAATAAAATCATAAACATAACCACTCCAACAGGAAGGATAGAATCTATCAATTCATCTTCTCGTTGTAACGACTGTCTGATTTTCAAAATATAATATTGTCCATCATGTAAAAAAACACTTTCTAACTGCCGGTGTTTGTATTTAATGGTAGTGTCCTGAGAAGGTCTGATGGTGCGGTATCTATCGTATTCGCTGTGCTGACCCTCTATCGTGTGGATATAAACGTCTTTATTGAGTTTTAACGAATCAATCGCCCGCTCGTAACGCAAGTTTTCTATGAGCACTACTTTTTCCTGGTGCAGTGCTTCATCAATGCCATCATTGATGACCTGTCGTATAGAAAAATAAAAAAACAAAGAGCCTATTGAAAATATAAACAATGAATAAACCAGGTAATAGCGGGTGGATTTATCGAGGAGATTCATCAGGCCGTAAATTTATAGCCAATGCCATACACTGTTTTTATATAGTCGTGTGCACCGGCATCGATCAACTTCTTTCTGGTGTTCTTGATGTGCGTGTAAATAAAATCCAAGGAGTCCGCATTGTCCATATAATCCCCCCATACATGTTCTGCCAGGGAATCTTTAGGAATTACTCTGCCTTTATTGGAAATAAAGTAAACCAGAATATCGTATTCCTTTCCTGTTAAGTTAATTGGTTTACCATTGACCAATACTTCTCTGGAATCCAGGTTCAAAGTAATTTCATTGAATACTACTTGATTGGAGCCTGCAAAATTTCTTCTTCGCACGATGGATTTTACACGTGCATTCAACTCAGACAAGTGAAACGGCTTCACCAAATAATCGTCTGAACCAATTTCCAATCCTACGATACGATCCTCTAAAGAATTTTTAGCAGAAACAATGATCACTCCGCCTTCTATTCCTTTGGCTTTAATTTCTTTGATGATATCCAATCCATTGCCGTCTGGTAGCATAATGTCCACGATAAAGCAATCGTAATCGTATACACCAATTTTTTCGATGGCCTCTTTTGTAGATCCGGCGCTTTCACACAGGTAACCTTCGGCACTCAAATAAGTGATGACAGATTTCCTGAGTTCTTTTTCGTCTTCGATAACGAGTATTTTCATAGGTGATAATTTACATTTAACTTAGATTATCTACTAATAAAGCATAATTCATTTAGTCTTCTATTAACTCTATCAAACGGATGATAGAATGATTCATATGATACTTGTGGCCTAAAGGATAATTTAGGATTTATTCATAAAAAAAGGTCACCGAAGTGACCTTTTTTTAAACCATTACAACATTACAAAACACACATTAATCGACATTATCGTGCAGGAATTTATTATTCCCTAATATTTCATTGTCCTCGTTCAGTTGAAACCTTGAAATATTTCTTTCCGAAGAGTGTGGATAATCTGAAAGTGTGGTATTGTTCCTTTTATAAGCAGGAACTTCCAGCATTTGCTTGAATTCTTCCGGTGTCATACCGGATGAATTAGCGCTCAACGATTTCAACTTATCTTTTCTCTCGTTTAAACGATCAAATTTTTTCTGCATGTCATTCTCAAACTCATCAATGACGCGGTTAGTGTTTGGATTAGGTACTACCTTCTCTACTTGTTCCACGGCATCGGTATCCAGGTCATGGATGATGTATTCTTGCTTTTGTTCACGTTTCGGTTCTTCCTTCGGCTCTATGCTGAAGATGATTTGAGAACGTTCTTCTTGCTTCGGCTTTTCAGGTTCCGATGTAAACAAAGTAGGATTAGGATTGAAAGGCTTTTTATAAATAATAGGCTCTTCTTTCTTGATCACTTTATCTGTTTCCAGATCAATCACTTTTCTTTGTTCAAACTCTTGTTGAATAGAAGTCGTCTCATAACCTGTAGCGATGACAGTCACTACTAACTCATCATTCAATGCATTGTCTTCACCGTAGCCCCAGATCATGAACGCATCGCTGGCCACTTCTTCCTGGATGTAGTCTGTAATTTCAGACAATTCATCCATGGTCATGTTCGCTTGTGGTCCGTAAGTAACAGAGAACAAGATTTTACCTGCTCCTTTTACATTGGTGTTGTTCAACAAAGGAGAATGCAACGCTTGTTCGGCCGCTTGTCTTGCTCTGTTTTCACCGCTTGCACGACCTGAACCCATTACCGCAGCTCCTGAATCTTTCATCACCGTGCGCACGTCTTCAAAGTCAATGTTCATTGTGGCGTTGATCGTAATGATTTCCGCGATGCTTTTTGCTGCCGTCAACAAAATATCATCGGCTTTATTGAAAGCTTCCTTCAAAGAAAGATTTCCGTATACTTCTCTTAATTTATCGTTAACAATGACCAACACGGTATCGCAGTACTGTCTCATTTCAGCGATACCTTGTTCAGCTTGCATGTTTTTTCTTTTTCCTTCGAAAGAGAATGGAGCCGTAACGATACCTACTGTGAGGATATCCATTTCACGAGCGATTTTAGCAATGACCGGAGCAGCACCTGTTCCTGTACCGCCGCCCATACCAGCTGTGATGAATAACATCTTCGTATTGTCGCTCAGATACTCTCTGATCTCTTCTTTGCTTTCCATGGCGGAGTGTTTTCCGATTTCCGGATTCGCTCCTGCACCCAGGCTTCTGTTTCCTAGTTGAAGTCTGTTTGGAATAGGACTGCTTTTTAAAGCCTGAAGGTCGGTGTTAGACACCACAAACTCCACGTCCTTGATCCCCATGCTGTACATGTGGTTCACTGCATTGCTTCCGCCTCCGCCAACACCAATAACCTTGATGATGGACTTATGATGGTCCGGGATTTCAAATTGATAGTTGTTTGATAGCATATTTGTAGTTGTTTTGGTTTCGGGTAATAAATAGTTGTTAGTTGTTAGTTGTTAGTTTTAAAACTAAATCTCACATTATTTAAGCTTGCAATGGCCATTTAACAAATGCTTTGCAACTGATCAAGACAACCGACCACTGATCACTTTTTAATTAACTTTTAAAATCAGTATCGTTGTAATCATCCAGCATAAAGCCTTTGATGCGCTCACTGATTTTCTTGGTGAAGTCTGACACTTTCAAAGAAGGCTGAGACGAAGTCTTTTTACCTTCAGATGTTTTACCAATGGAGACTTCACTGTATTTATTTTCTCTTTCATCGATCGACCAGAAGCCTGCCAATACAAGACCGATTGCCGTCGAGTACATAGGACTCTTTACTTCTTCCAGTTTTGATTTCCCTAAGTGTTCGTTTGGATATCCGATTCTCACATCCAAACCGGTAATCAATTCAAACAGTTGTTTAGCGTTTGCCAATTGAGAACCACCGCCAGTGATCACAATACCACCGGCAATTTTGTTGTAATAACCAGAGTTTACGATTTCCATGTGCACCATTTCTACGATCTCCGTCATTCTGGCTTCAATTACTTGAGCCAAATTCTTTCTGGAAATTTCTTTATTCGGTCTGTCTTTCAAGGCCTGAATAGAAATGATCTCATTCGGTTTGGTCATAGAAGACATCGCAGAACCGTATTTTACTTTCAATTGCTCCGCTTGCTTTTGCATCACTTTGCAACCTTCAATGATATCTGATGTGATGATGTTACCACCGAAAGGAATCACTGCTGTGTGACGAATGATGTTATCATAGAAAATAGCGACATCTGTAGTACCACCACCGATATCCACCAATACGATCCCAGCTTCTTTTTCTTCTCTTGTCAATACAGACAAACTAGAAGCGATCGGTTCTAAAATCAACTCGTCGATTTTAAGATTTGACTTGTCGATACACTTTTTAATGTTTTTGATCGCGTTGGTTTGTGCAGTGATGACGTGGAAGTCGGCTTGCAATCTCACTCCTATCATCCCTACCGGATCGTTTATTTTTTCTACGCCATCAACAGTATATACTTGAGGCATCACATGGATGATTTCATTTCCTAAAGGAAATACTGTTTTATACATGTCCATTGTCAATTGGGTCACATCGTCGACAGTGATTTCATCGTCGCCGTTGTGACGCGTTCTTGAACCATGGTGGACCGAGCTACGGATATGCTGTCCAGCAATGCCTACGTTTACCACTTCTATATTAACACCTGATTGGTCTTCTGCTTCTTTTACAGCTTTAACAATCGACTGCATCGTGCTGTTGATGTTGGTCACCATACCTCGGATTACACCTTCAGATACTGCGGTGCCCATGCCCAGGATTTCTAGTTTGCCAAATTCATTTTTGCGACCGACGATTGCGCATATTTTAGTGGTACCTATATCAAGGCCTACTACTAATTCGTTATTATTTTTTTGCATAGCCATAAATTTTAATCACAAACTATTTGGTCTTTGTATTGAACATTTACTGCCTGGTAAGCATCCCAACCACGCAATGGTAATATCTCCCTGAAGAAGATGTTTAACTTTTTAAATTTAATATCTAAATCGTCCGGCTTACCGAACTTGATTTCATAATCTCCTATTTGAGGGAAAATGATGATAGAACCATCCCTCTGTATTTTTAATTCTGCTACTTGTGCACTCCAATGTTTATCTGCCCCGATACGCTTGAAGAACTCTACATAGGCATTCCAATCTGCCGTATTGACAAAAGAGGTATCTCCGAATTTGTAAGTATAATCTCCTCTTACAATGAGCGACCTGCTTGTGTACTTGGGAGACACAGCGATCAATTTACCATTAGGCAACAAATATTTGTCATTGATGCCGTTGTAGTATATCCTTGCCAATGGCTTTACCTGGTGTACTTCTATTTTCACTACACCGGAGTGACTTTTAAACGCTTGAACTTCTTCTACGAATGGACAGAGCCGCACTCTTTTCTCTACTAATTTTAAATCTACTTCACGTAAATATTTGCCAACTATCGGATCGTCATCGTTGTGTGTGACCAAACGAAGAATCTCTTTTTCGTCGATAAAATAATTTTCATACTCATTATTAATATCTACTCTCACTCGCTTCACTGTGCGGTAATGTGAATTACCCATCAATGAAGCAGACAATACTACAATGAAGATAATTGCTCCTATGACGTATGCTTTTGGCGATATGTTAATTTTCGGAAATTTCATTTTCCAGCTTTTGCGTCACTTATTTTTTTTAATGGCAAAATCAATTGGTCTATATCTCCAGCTCCTAATGTGGCCAGTACCTCTACTTCATGTGTAATCAGAAGATCTACCAAATCTTCTTTGCTCAATAGCTTTTTATATGAACAGGTCAATTTATCTAATAGCACAGCAGAAGTCACGCCTTCAATTGGGAGTTCCCTTGCCGGGTAAATATCCAATAGAAATACTTCATCCGATAAACTCAATGCCTCCGCGAATCCATCCATAAAATCTTTTGTTCTTGAAAATAAATGCGGTTGAAACACCACCGACAATTTCCTGAACGGATAAACAGACTTTACTCCCTTTATAAAATTACTTACTTCTTCAGGATGGTGTGCATAATCGTCTATGTATACCATCTTCGGACTTCTCACATGGTATTCAAATCTTCTTTTCACACCTTTGAAAGAAGCGATGCCTTCTTTGATTTCATCTTCGGATAATCCCACCGCTTCACAGGCAAGAAAAGCAGCAAGTGCATTGTTTTGATTGTGCAAGCCCGGCATATCCAGTGTGAAGCCCTTCTCTCCTTTTCCTTTCACCGTTACATCAATATTTCCAGTTGCTTTCACTTCTGATCCTGCCACATAATAATCCGCTCCTGGTGCACCGAAAGTAACTTGCGTTTTCAAACGCGGTTGTTTGTCAAAATCCGAACCCAGTTTAGAAATGAGCGTTCCTCCTTTTCTAATTTTTGAGACAAAATCTACAAAAGCCTGTTTGAATGCCGCTTCTGTGCCGTAGATATCCAAGTGATCAGGATCGGTGGCATTAACGATCACCACATCCGGATTCAGGTGCAGGAAAGAGCGGTCAAACTCATCCGCTTCTACTACGAATACAATGTTTCCCTTATCAAAATCCGGGAAGAGTACGTTGGTACCATAGTTCTGAGTAATTCCCCCCAGGAATGCCGCTACATTTTGTCCTGCATGTTTCAGGATATGCGCCACCATGGAAGAAGTAGTGGTCTTACCGTGTGTACCCGAAACAGCTACTGTAAAATAATTCTGAGCAATCGCTCCTAATAATTCTGCACGTTTGATCATCTTATTCCCTTTAGTAAGGAAATACTGATACTGAACAGAAGTAATAGGAACAGCAGGTGTATATACAATCAATACATGGTCTTGCTTGTAGATCTCAGGAATGAAAGATAATTCATCTGTATAATTGATCTCGATGCCTTCCTTCTGCAATTGTCTGGTAAGCGTGGTTTCCGTTTTATCATAACCGGCCACGTCTTTTCCTTCCATCACTAGCCAACGCGCCAAGGCACTCATACCGATACCACCGATACCCAGGAAATAAACTTTCGATATGTTATTTAAATGATCCAATTTAGTTGATCTCTTTTTTTATCAATGCCACAATATCTTTTGAAGCATTGGGTTTCGCCAAAGCAGAAATATTGTGTGCTATTTTATCTGAATTACTTTTATCCTGAATCAAATCAGAAAGAACATTCCCCAGCTGAGCAATGGCTTCCGCATCTCTTACTAATATGGCCGCTTCTTTCTTCACTAAAGCCATCGCATTTTTTGTTTGATGATCTTCCGTCACATTGGGTGATGGTATCAGAATGACCGGTTTACCAACAATAGCTAATTCTGATACCGCGATTGCACCCGCTCTGGAAACAATATAATCTGCTGCCCCATAAGCTTTGTCCATCTCTTTAATGAAAGGCGTTACTTTTACTGAATCACTAGTAAAGGCAGCCAAGCGTTCCGCATCACGATTACCGGTTTGCCAGATGACCTGTACATCCAATGCTTTCAATACCGGCAGACAAGCTTCTATGCTTTTATTGATGGTCGTAGCGCCCAAACTTCCGCCAATGACCAATACTGTTTTCTTTTCCTCTTTCAATCCCCAGGTATTTTTGATACTTGCATGAGATTGTTGCAAAGACTTTAACACATTCAATCGAATCGGATTGCCTGTGTACACCAATTTATCTTTTGGAAAAAACTGCTGCATGTCATCGTAGGCTACACAAATCTTTTTTGCCCATTTAGACAATACTTTATTCGCAAGTCCTGCGTATGAATTTTGTTCTTGAATAATAATCGGAATTCCTTTCACTGCTGCGGTAAACAAAAGAGGTGCGCTGGCATATCCACCAAATCCGGCGACTGCATGCGGCTTGAACGATGATACTAACTGAAAAGATTGTACCAGACTTCTGATAATGTAGAATGGCAACAATAAATTTTTCAATGTCAATCGTCTTTGCAAGCCACGAATCGGTAAGCCTACAATTTCAAAACCGGCATCCGGAACTTTTTGCATTTCCATTTTACCTTGAGCACCGACAAATAAAATCTCCGATTGAGGATACTGGGCTTTCCATTCCTCCGCTACTGCTACTGCAGGGAAAATATGTCCGCCGGTTCCTCCACCGCTGATCATGATACGATATGTCGTATTCGTATTAGTCATTTGTTGCTACTTCTTCTGTAATGTCTCCTCTGCTTACACTTAAAATAATTCCTAAGGATAGTCCTGTGAATAACAAAGACGTTCCTCCCATACTCAATAACGGTAGCGGTTGTCCTGTAACCGGTCCTACTCCTACTGCTACACCCATATTGATCATTGCCTGAATCACCAAACCAAAGGAAAGACCGGCGGATAATAATCCGCCAAATGCCCGGTCACTATTAGCGGCCACATTCATACCCCGGTACAACAACGCCAGGTATAAGAATAAGATGAATACCCCACCGATGAAACCATATTCCTCCAGGATGATAGAATAAATAAAATCTGAATAAGAATGAGGTAAGAAATTTTTTACCGCGCTATTACCAGGACCTTTACCAAATATTCCACCATTCCAAATCGCGATATAGGATTGCTCCGCCTGATCAGATAACTTAGAAGGATCCATAAAATCTTTGACACGATTTATCGCTGTCGGCAAACGCTGACCAATAGCCAGAGCGATGGTACCGAACAGGACACCTGATAAAACCAGCATGAGCAAAAACTTGATCGGTACTCTGCCTATAAACATTAAAAGCATACAGGTTAAGAACAAGATCAAGGCTGTAGACAAGTTTGCCAATGCGATCAATCCACATATTACTCCGCTATAAACAACCACAGGGATGAATGCTTTTTTCCAATCTTCGATGTTATTCTGATTTCTTGCCAATACACTTGCCAGGTAAGCGATCAATGCAAGCTTTGCAAAATCAGACGGTTGAAAAGTCAGGTTTAACAGTGGAATAACCAGCCAACGAGAAGATCCGTTTACTACACTTCCTAGTACGAAAGGTAAGGCCAATAGAGGAATGGATACGAATACCGCAAGCTTACTTAGTCTAGCATAGTATTTATAATTTAACTTATGCGCATACCACATCACCACAAAACCTGCCTGACCAAGCTCAACAATATCACAATCGCCCAAAGCACCGGATCGCCTTTGAGATTTTCACTGAGCCAACTTTTTACTTTTTCTACCATTACTTTAATTCAGTAACTAAGTTCTTAAATTGATCTCCCCGATCTTCGTAATTATTGAACAAATCAAAACTGGCGCAAGCCGGAGAAAGCAATACAATGTCGCCTGCCTTTGCCAATGCTGTTGATTCAGTGATGGCTTCTTGCATACTGGAAGCATCTACAATTTTTGAAATTTTATTTCCAAAGAACTCATGCAGCTTCTTATTGTCTTTCCCCAAACAAACCAAGGCTTTCACTCTTTCTTTTACTAGAGCTTCGATAGCAGAATAATCATTTCCTTTATCTACCCCCCCTGCAATCCACACAATGTTCTTCGGCATGGCGTCTAAGGCATAATAGACCGAGTCTACATTGGTAGCTTTAGAATCGTTGATGTAGGTTACCTCTTTGTACACACGAACAAATTCCAAACGATGCGCTGCATTTTTGAAAGTCGACGCTTTCTTTACAAACTCACGCGTATCTAAGCCCAGAACAGAAGCCGCTACAAATCCTGCCATCATATTAGTCAGGTTATGTTTTCCTTTCAGCGGCAGTTGATCGACCGGCAACTTTTCACCAGAACCATTGTTCAGGTAGATATAGCTGCCATCAGAGTAAGCGCCTTTGACTTTATTATTCTTTAGAGAAAGTCCCAATACATTTGTATCAAAAATACGTGTCATCATTTCTTTTGCTAACACAGGATCATCTTCGAGTACAATAAAGAATGTTGACTCATCGGCATTTTGTGCGATCCTAAATTTAGAGTCAATGTAATTCTCAAATTTATAATCGTAGCGATCCAAATGATCCGGAGTAATGTTCAACAGAATAGAAACGAAAGGCTTGAGGCTATACGTACCATCCAATTGAAAACTGCTCAATTCCAATACATAATAGTCATGGTCTTCTTCCCAGACTTGCCAAGCAAAACTTTTTCCAACGTTACCAGCCAATCCAACATGCAAACCCATTTCTTTCAATAAATGGTAAGTAAACAAAGTGGTTGTCGTTTTGCCGTTGCTGCCTGTGATGGCAATGAGTTTAGCATGCGTGTATTTTGAAGCAAACTCAATTTCAGAAATCACCTGAATTTGTTTGGCTACCAATTTCTTTACCAAAGGCGCCTTGTCAGGAATACCCGGGCTTTTGATCACCAGGTCAGAAGACAATATTCTTGCTTCCGAATGAGCACCTTCTTCAAAGTCAATTCCATGCTCTTTCAACACCGCCTTATATTTAGTACTGATGTTTCCCTGATCTGATACAAACACAGAGAAGCCTTTAGACTTAGCCAATAAAGCTGAGCCTGTACCACTCTCTCCTGCACCCAATATGGAAATTGTCTTTGTCATTAATTTCAATTTATTTTTATCCTATCTCAATTTTAAAGTTGCAACCGCTAAAATTGCCAGTAGAATTCCAACGATCCAGAAACGTGTTACGATTTTGGATTCGTGAATTGCCATCTTTTGGTAATGGTGATGCAGAGGCGCCATTTTAAATATCCTTCTGCCTTCTCCGTATTTTTTTCTGGTGTACTTAAAGTATCCGACTTGTAACATCACGGATAAATTTTCTACCAGGAAAATTCCACAGATTACAGGAAGCAATAATTCTTTTCTCACCGTAAGAGCCAATACAGCAATGACACCGCCTAACATCAAACTACCGGTATCTCCCATGAACACTTGTGCGGGATAAGAATTATACCACAAGAAGCCAATGCAGGCCCCGACAAATGCGGCACAGAACACCACTATTTCACCTGAGTTTGGAATGAACATGATGTTCAGGTAACTCGAGAAAATGGCATTACCGGATACATAGGCAAAGATCAGAAAGGTAACACCAATGATGGCCGATGTTCCCGCCGCTAAACCGTCTATGCCATCCGTCATGTTGGCCCCATTCGATACAGCCGTAATGATAAATACAGCGACGATCATATAAATGATCCAGGTATAATCTTCCGGTACAAAAGACAACAAGTTAGAATAATCAAACTCGTTGTTTTTCAAAAACGGGATTGTTGTGATCAGATCCTTTTGATCGGAAAACACATTCGAACTCTCAATCCTTGAAGTGACTTGCATGTCAGAGTTTAAGATGTATTCTCTGATCACCACAGAATCGTTAAATACCAATACCCCACCAACGATCAAGCCCAGTGTTATTTGTCCTATTACTTTAAATGTTCCTTTTAACCCTTCCTTATTCTTCTTGAATACTTTGATGTAATCATCGAGGAAACCAATCAAACCCATCCATAAAGCAGACACGAGAAGCAAAATAATGTATACGTTATCTAATTTTGCGAACAACAAAGTTGGAACGATGATACTGATGAGAATCATGATTCCGCCCATGGTTGGCGTGCCTGTTTTTTCGATCTGACCTTGAAGACCCAAATCTCTCACGCTTTCGCCGATCTGTTTAGAACGGATAAAACGAATAATTCTTCCACCCCATATCAAGGAAAGAGCCAAAGACAATATGGCTGCCAATACTGCTCGGAATGAAATATACTTGAATACCCCTGCTCCCAGGAAATCAAATTCAGTGTCGAGGTAATTGAATAAATAGTAAAACATTAGTTCAATTGGGTTTGAAGTAAAACTTTTGTTACATCCTGTCTCATGCCACAAGAGATCAGTTGATTGATCAAATGGTTCAATGTTTCTACACACTCCTCACAAGCCGGACACACAATATTTTTCATTTGAATGCATTTGAGCCAGTACCGAAGCGTCACCGCGTTTTGTAAGGCTTTTGCCACATGTTCTGAATATTCAGATTTTGTAGCAGAAGCTGCCGCATAGTCGATGTACTTACGAATAGGCATGTTGCTTTTCATGATCTTAGCCGCCATGTCGGAGTTATTTTCTTTTGCCAATTGACAAAAAAGTGTGAAGATCCTTCCGGACAACACAAACGAATTTTCAATAATGCTTTCCAACTCTTTCATAGTTACTTGCCTAATAGGTCAAACATTTCTTTCACTATTTCTTTATCGTCAAAAGGATGCTTTATCCCTTTTATCTCCTGGTAATTTTCATGTCCCTTACCTGCGATCAAAATGATATCGCCCGGTGCGGACATCGTAGTAGCTGTTTTAATGGCTTCCTTGCGATCTGCGATCACTAATACTTTGCGTTGATCGGTAATTTTTATGCCTTCCTGCATTTGACGAATGATATCCATTGGATCTTCATCTCTTGGGTTATCAGCCGTAATGATCACCTGATCGCTGAACTTGCAAGCGATAGCAGCCATGATCGGTCTCTTGGCCGCATCGCGATTTCCACCGCAACCCACTACGGTAATTACTTTTTCATTGCCCTGCTTAATGGATTGGATGGTTGATAAAACATTTTCCAAAGCATCCGGTGTATGCGCGTAATCTACAATACCAGTGACATTACCTTTCGTGGACTTAACCTGATCAAATCTACCTTTCGCTGAAGACAATCCTGAAAGTACCGTTAGCACTTCTTCTTTGTCCTCACCCAGCAAAGTAGCGGCCCCGTATACGCCCAATAAATTGTAGGCGTTAAAATCACCAATCAGTTTAAACCAAACCGAACGGCCGTCGATATCCAACTCCAGCCCATGAATAGTATTAGAGACAATAGTCGCTTTAAAGTCCGCTAATCGAGTCAGGCTGAAGGTATGTTTCGTTGCCTTTGTATTTTGCATCATGACCAAACCTCTCTTGTCGTCTGCGTTGACTAAAGCAAAAGCAGTTTTAGGTAAGCCATCGAAGAATATCTTTTTTGCTTTGATGTATTCGTCAAAAGTCTTGTGG
>JAQZBV010000191.1 GCA_029237685.1 Cytophagaceae bacterium
TATAGTAATATACAAATTTGAAAAATACGAAGTCACTATACACACTTTTTTTAGCCAACGGGGTTTCCAGTTTTGCACAGGGCATCACCATGTTGTCTATTCCCTGGTATTTTACTTCGCGAGGTGAGTCTTCTTTATTCATCGCTTTCTTTGCCATTGTTACACTTGGTTCTCTTTTCTGGGGCCTGTATGCCGGGGCATTGATCGATGGTTTCAACCGTAAAGATATTTTCTTAGGAACTAACTTTGTACAAGGATTGATTGTAATGTCCGTTGCTTCACTGGGCTACAGAGAAGGCGGACTTCCGAGCAGCCTGGTCCTGATTATTTTCGGAATGATCTTTTTTGGTTACCTCATTCACTACCCCAACTTATACGCTTTTGCGCAAGAGATCAGTGACAGCGATAACTATACACGTGTAGCCTCCTGGATAGAAGTAGTGGGACAAACAACAGCCATTGGTGCTGCCGGTCTTGCGGCGATCTTGCTGGAAGGCGTGCATGGCATCAATTTGGATATTGTTGGTATGAAGATTCACTTGCCCATCTATATTGATAAGTGGGAGATGTATGAAATATTCCTGCTGGATGCAGGCGCTTATTTTCTTTCCTTTATCATCATCATGCTGATGCCTTATACGCCTTCAGTCGTGCTTTCCATTCACCAGGATCAGGACATCTGGAAGAGCATGAAAGAGGGTTATGACTACCTGAAAAACAATCTGCTCATAAATATTTTCGGCTTGTGCTCGTATTCTATTTTTGTGATTGTATTGGTAGAACTCTTTAGTCTTGTGCCGCTCTATGTAAAAAACCACTTGCATGAATCGGCCTATGTATTGGGCACCTCGGAGTTGATGTACGCCTCCGGGTCTCTGATTTCTGCTTTTCTTATCAGTAAGTTGTTTGGTCATATGAGTTTGCCAAAAGCGATCATCATCATGACCTTCATGACTACTTTTGCCTTTTACCTCAGTGCTTTCACAGGTATGGTGTGGTTATTCTATTTTGTATGTTTCCTGAAAGGTTTTGTCAATTCAGGATCCAGGATTTTCCGTGTGTCATACTTATTCCGACTGGTTCCTGTAGATTTGACAGGTCGTGTAAACAGTATGTTCAACGTATACACCACCATCTTTAGGATGGTGTTTATTCTGGCCTTTGCTTTTCCCTTCTTTTCTCAAGGCTCCAACGTTACGTATGCTTATGCTATTCTGGGTACCTTTACGTTAATTGCGGGATTGATACTGATTATTTTGTATCCTAAGTTTTTAAAATTAACGGAAGGAGTCGATACATCTCGTCGGGGACATTAACTATGCTGTTTAGTCAAATCGCTGATCTTCCTGGAGCAACCGTCATCAGCAGGCAGCCGGATGATACAGACATCCGTCACTTGCTTACCGATTCCCGTTCGCTTCATTTTCCTGAACACACGCTTTTCATCGCCATCAAAGGTCTTTCGCACGATGGGCACAACTACCTCGAGAGTTTGTTCGCTCAAGGGGTGAGGCACTTTGTAATCGAAGATGAAACCTTGTTGAGTCCGGACATTAAAAGATCTTCCAACATCATCAAGGTTGATCGTAGTCTGCGCTTTCTGCAAAGCATGGCGGCCTACAAACGCAGTTTGTTTCACATTCCTGTGTTGGCCATCACAGGCAGCAATGCCAAGACGATTGTCAAAGAATGGATCTGGCAAATGCTGCATACAGAATGTGCCATGCTGCGCAGTCCTAAAAGTTACAATTCACAATTGGGCGTTCCGCTCTCTGTTTGGGAGATGGAAGGTTATCACTCCATGGCTGTATTTGAAGCCGGTATTTCCACTTACCATGAAATGGAATACTTGCGAGACATCATACAGCCGGTAGATGGCATCTTCACCAACATCGGCACCGCGCACGATCAGGGCTTCAAGAGTCAGTCGGATAAAATTAAAGAGAAGCTCAAATTGTTTACAAACGTTGAACATTTGATTTACTGCAAAGACCACACAGCTATAGACGCAGAGGTACGAGCACAACATATTCCTTCGTTTACCTGGTCGAGAAAAGATACTGCTGCTGATGTCTGCATTGTCAAAGAAGAAAGGCAATCCGACGGTTGGAATCTGCAATTATCTGTTCAAGGACAAATACATCCTATTTATATTCCGTTTTCAGACAGTGCCTCGGTAGAGAATGCCATGCATGCCATTACTTATTTGGTCATGTTTGGTTATGCTGTAGAAGACATTGCTCCTTGCGTTGCGCGTTTGGAACCGGTACACATGCGGTTGGAGTTGAAGAATGGAATCAATAGCACGGTGCTGATCGATGACTCCTATAACAATGACCTGATGGGGCTTTCCTTGGCGTTGGATTTTGCGGCACAACACCGCAGAACATTACCCTTGACGGTGATCTTATCCGATGTCTTACAATCCGGTTTGGCTCCTGAGGAATTGTATAAAAGCATGGCGGAATTATTGCAAAGCAAAAAGGTGACACAGCTGATCGGTATCGGTCCGCTCTTTTGTTCTTTTGCCCATGTATTCCCGACGGCTACACATCTATTTTCCGATACCACACAATTTTTAAAGGAGTTCAATTTCGCTTCTTTAAAAAACGAACTCATCCTCGTAAAAGGCGCACGCAGCTTTGGATTCGAAGCCATTACCCAACGACTCGAAGAGAAAGTACACGGGACACGATTTGAAATTGACCTCGATGCCTTGGTTCATAATTTGAATTATTACCGTTCCATCGCGAAACCCGGTACCAAGATCATGGGGATGGTGAAAGCCTTTGCGTATGGCAGCGGCAGTCATCAGGTGGCGCAGCTGTTGCAGCACAGAGGCATTGACTACTTGGCGGTAGCTTATGCCGATGAAGGCGTGGTGCTTCGTAACTACGGCATCACCGTACCCATCATGGTACTGAATCCGGACCCTCAGACCTTTGCGACTTTACTTCGATACCGACTGGAGCCGGAGATCTACAGCTTTAAGATCCTGAAAGAATGGATCGAATACCTGGATTGGGAAGATGCTTCGTCCAGCATTCACCTGAAGCTTGACACCGGCATGCACCGTTTGGGTTTTGAAAAAAAAGAGGTACAAGCTCTGTTGGAGTTACTCTTGTTGCATCAAAACAGGATCACCATTGCCGGAGCTTTCACCCATTTAGCAGCGGCTGACGAAGAGGTTTGGAATGAATTTACGGAATCGCAACTGAAAGAATTTCAATCCTTTTCTACTTTACTGGAATCCGCACTTGGTTATTCTTTCATTAAGCATGCCTTGAACTCCGCGGGTATTGTGCGTTTCCCTCAATACTCTTTTGATAT
>JAQZBV010000106.1 GCA_029237685.1 Cytophagaceae bacterium
TGCGGTTAATTTTATTGTGTCTAAAGGCATTGACAAAGGACGTATCATCGCTAAAGGATATGGAGAAGACAGATTGCTGATCACC
Organism: Cytophagaceae bacterium; assembly: GCA_029237685.1. Taxonomy (GTDB): domain Bacteria; phylum Bacteroidota; class Bacteroidia; order Cytophagales; family Cytophagaceae; genus JACMQM01. The sequence goes on from JAQZBV010000106.1 coordinate 86, forward strand.
GATGCTAAAACAGAAGACGATCATCAGAAAAACCGTCGTACAACTGTTCGTGTAACAGGTATTGATAAAGAAACCATCCGTTTGATCAACGAAGGAGAGCAAAAAGAGAAAGAACTCCTTGAGCAGCAAAAAAAGGATGCTAAATAAGAAATAATATTTCATTTGATATAACCTTGATCCCGGTCCCGATAGCTATCGAGACCGGGATTTTTGTTATTTTTGCAGGATAAAATTCAGACTATGAGTGATCGCTACAACCAACGAGGTGTTTCTGCTTCAAAAGAGGATGTACATGCTGCCATCAAGAATATAGATAAAGGAATCTTTCCAAAGGCCTTTTGTAAAATCATACCGGATATTCTGGGAGGTGATGAAGCCTATTGCAACATTATGCATGCCGATGGAGCAGGTACCAAGTCTTCGCTGGCGTATTTGTATTGGAAAGAAACCGGTGACTTGAGTGTATGGAAAGGCATTGCACAGGACGCGGTGATCATGAATACAGACGACTTGTTGTGTGTAGGAGCTACCGATCATATTTTACTTTCTTCCACCATTGGGAGAAATAAAAATTTGATTCCCGGTGAAGTCATTTCTGAAATCATCAACGGAACCGAAGAAGTTTTGCAAATGCTTCGGGAGCATGGTGTCAACATATACAGCACAGGAGGAGAAACGGCGGATGTAGGAGATTTGGTGCGCACCATCATCGTGGACAGCACGGTGACCTGTCGCATGAAAAGAAGTGATGTCATTGACAATGCGAACATTGCTGGAGGACAGGTGATTGTTGGTTTGGCTTCTTATGGACAAGCTTCGTATGAAAGTTCTTATAATGGCGGTATGGGCAGCAATGGATTGACCTCTGCACGTCATGATGTTTTCGGTAAAGCCTTGGCCGAAAAATACCCGGAAAGTTTTGATCCTAAAGTTCCTGCTGAGTTGATTTATTCCGGCAGTTATGGATTGGAAGATGCGTTGGAAGGGGTTCCGCTCAACATGGGTAAATTGGTATTATCTCCCACAAGAACTTACGCTCCGGTAATTAAAGCGATATTAAAAACACATCGTCCACAGATTAAAGGGATGGTGCATTGCAGCGGCGGAGCGCAAAGCAAAGTGTTGCATTTTACCTCGGATGTAAAAATCATCAAAGATCATTTATTTCCTGTTCCACCTTTGTTCCAGACCATCAAAGAGCAAAGCAAAGCCTCCTGGTCCGAAATGTATAAAGTATTCAACATGGGGCATCGCATGGAGATCTATACAGATCAAGAAACCGCCCAATCTTTGATAAAAATCAGTCAAGGATTCGGGATCGAGGCGCAGGTAATCGGGCGTGTAGAAAGCTTGCCGGGCAAGAATGAAGTACAGCTGACTGTTCCTGGTGTTAAAGAAACTGTTCTTTATCATTAATCTTATATTTGGTGGAACAAATAATTGCAATGTGGTGTTTTCTCTACAATTTGTAGACTTATTCACCTGTTGATGAAATTAATTCCCATTCTCTTATTCTTGTTGCTGACTCAAATAATTGCATTCGGCCAGACAACTAATACGCCTTCATTCAAGAAACGCAACAAAGGAACACTCTACGCCTCCTGGGGTTACAACCGCGAGTGGTACAGCAAGAGTGACATCCACATCCAGAATGATGGTGATATCAATCAGCACAATCAATACGGCAGTTACGATTTTACGATACACGACGCAAAGGCTAGTGACCGCGATGACTTTGACCAAATACCAGATGTAGGGAATATCACTATTCCTCAATTCAGTGCCCGTGTAGGTTATATGTTCAATGACAAACGTGACCTGGGTATTGAAGTCAATTACGATCACGCGAAATACATTGTGAACGATTATCAAAACCTGCATGTCACCGGGCAGATTTTTGGAACAGCCATAGACAAGGATACCATGATAGATCCCAAGGGCTTCTTACATTTCGAACACAGCGACGGGGCTAATTTTTTAAGTGTAAACTTGGTAAAGCGCTATCAATTTTATAATGCACCCAGCAAAAGATTAAGATTCAGTGCCGTTGTAAAGGCCGGTCCTGGTCTCGTATATCCGCGTACTGATGTCACGTTATTTGGTACACGTGTCAACAACAAATGGCACGTAGCCGGTTATATTTTAAGTGCAGAAGTAGGCCCTCGTTTAGAGTTCTTCAAATACTTCTTTACAGAGTTTACGGGCAAGGTAGGATTCGCCAACTACACCAATGCGTTAGTATTGGATGGTACAGGAAAAGCCAATCACAAATTCACGACGGTGATGATGATTTTTACGTTTGGGTTTCAGGTGCCTTTGTAAGATATGTACTACCTGTTATTTCATGGGAAGCCTTTATAATAGTAGGTTTGATGTTTTTAGGTAATCATTTTTAGAATCAGAATCTATTGGTTATAAGAATTCAGGTCCTTTCTCGGAGCCTTTTCTTTGTGGAATAAATACACGGTTATTTATTTCAACGAATATTTAGTTAATCTTCGCACAATTCCCAATTGTTTCCAGAATTGCTTTGTTAATTTAACAGGTATGAAAATTCTGGTAGTCGAAGACGAAACGGATTTATTGGAAGCCATCACTCAATCCTTAGGGAAGGAAAAGTTTTTGGTTGAGCAAGCCATAGACTTTGATGAAGCTTTGGATAAGCTGGTGAGCTATGAATACGATTGTATCTTACTTGATATAGGTTTGCCCAACGGAAGTGGGCTTGACTTATTGAAAAAATTGAAAAAGGGAGATAGAAAAAATAGTGTCATTATTATTTCCGCTAAAAACTCACTCGATGATAAATTGGCGGGACTTGATTTAGGCGCTGACGATTATTTGGTAAAACCTTTTCACCTGGCAGAATTGAATGCTCGTGTACGATCTGTATTGCGTAGAAAGGAGTTTAATGGCCAAGAGGTTTTGTCATTGAATAATCTTAAAGTGGACTTCTCCGGGCGCATTGCTTATGTCAATGAGCAAGAACTTACGCTCAATCGTAAAGAGTTCGATATACTGACTTTTTTTGTGGTGAACAAAAATCGGCTTGTTAACAAAACCTCTCTTGCAGAACACGTATGGGGAGATCAAATTGATGAAGCGGATAATTTTGAATTCATCTACTCGCAGATTAAAAACCTACGGAAAAAATTAAAAGAGCACCATGCACAAATAGAAATACAAGCGGTATATGGCTTAGGTTATAAGTTAATAGAGATATGAAGCTGATCAATTACACATTACTCTATACTTCTATTGCGTTACTGTTTATTATAGGTGTATGGGCAGCTATTTTTTATGTCAATATGCTGGATGAAATATACGACAGCATAGACGATGGTCTCGATAATTCCAAATTGTTGATTATTCAAAAGGCTCAAAGCGATACTTCGTTGCTTTATAAAAATCAATTCGGAGAAAGCAATTATTCCATTTGTCCAGTGTCTGAAGAAACAGCAATAGCTACATACGACGAGTACAAAGATACTCTTCTCTATATGAAAAATGAAGAGGACTACGAGCCGGTACGTTTGCTGACTACTATCTTTTCTACAGCAGGCAATAAGTTCTATGAATTGAAAATTATTTCTTCAATGGTAGAAGAAGACGATTTGGTAGAAGATTTATTTTATTCTGTTTTATGCCTGTACATGATATTGATAGCAAGTGTCCTTTTTGTAAATAATATTGTGCTGAGGAAAATATGGAAGCCTTTCTATAAGTTGATTGATTTTTTGCAGTTGTACAGATTGGGAAAAAGCAGCTCTGCGATACCTATGGGCAATACTAGTGTTAAAGAATTTCAGCTGCTTAATGAAACTGTAATAGAACTGCTGGAAAGAAATCTGGAAGCTTACAATAGTCAGAAGCAATTTATTGAAAATGCTTCCCATGAATTGCAAACTCCGCTTGCAATCAGCATTAATAAGTTGGAGTTGTTGACTGAGCAGAATGATGTCCCAGAAGAACAGTTACAAACGATCGGTCATGTAATTCAATCCTTAGAGCGTTTGACACGTTTAAATAAATCCTTATTACTGCTTTCAAAGATAGAGAACAGGCAATTTGCTCAGGAAGAAATGGTCAGTTTTAACGCAACAATTAAAAGGACAATAGAAGATTTTTTAGACATCGCGGAATTCAAAAACGTTGATTTGGTTTACAGCGAAGATGGAGAGTTGGTGACCTACATGAATAAAGATCTGGCAGAAATAGTCGTTTCTAATTTGATAAAGAATGCTATTGTGCATAATGTTAAAGGAGGTATAGTTGAAATAGCAGTGCATGAAAAATTCTTCAGTGTAATAAATACTGGTTCTTTGAAAGCATTGAGCACAGAAAAATTATTTTCTAGATTTTATAAAGAATCCTCGGAGAAAGGAACTACGGGTCTTGGATTGTCCATTGTAAAAGCAATTTTAGACCAGTATAATGGCTGTATCAGTTATACTTTTTCAGATAAGCACATCATGAGCATCCGCTTCGATTAATTTTTTTATTCCCAATTGTTTCCAGTTTCAGTCTTTTTCTTTGAGTCATAAACCAAACACAAAGAATCATGAAAAGACTATTTGCATTTGCCATCCTCTTATTAACAGCTTTGTCATCCTGCGCGCAGGAGATCCCTCAAAGTTTAGTGCCTTCTGTTGTTGTCAATGCCTTTCAACAAAAATTTCCCAAAGCGTATGACCTGGAATGGGAAAAAAAAGGCGAATGGTATGAAGTGGAATTCGACCTGGCATTCAAAGATCATAAAACCGTCATCGATGGAGCCGGAAAAATAGTGAAGCATAAAGAGGAGATTAGCTCTTCGGATTTACCTGCTGCGGTGAAGGAAGCTATTAAGCATGGATTTTCAAGATATAAAACAGATGATGCATGCCGCATAGAAACAGAGGGAATCGTCATTTATAAAGTGGAATTGGAAAATTCTACCGAAGAAAGGAAAATCTATTTCAGTGAAGACGGTAAGATCATGGAAGCCAAAACATCTTATGAATAAATCATGAAACGGATCATCATTCCTGTCATTTTTATATTCAACATCTTTTCTTCCTCGTCTCTCTACGCACAAATATCTGCGCAGGGTCAGGGAGGGAAAGATGTGATATGGTTAGCAGCCGGTGTAGAGCAGCAGTTAGGTATGCGGTGGACAAATAAGAATGCTGTAGCCTACAGCAGACATAGTGATTTGAACAATTGGAATGCTACCCAACAGAGTGGTGTATTTACGGTGCGGGAAGAATTGGTATATCGCTTGTCAAAGCATGTTAAAATTTCTCAGGGAATATTTTATGCAGAACGCAGTTATTACGACGCGGAACATCCTGAATACATCAATGAAATTAGATGTTATCCTAAAGTATACCATGAGTTTAATATTCAGCAGATCAAATTTTCACAATACCTTCGCATGGACATCAGGTTTTTTTCCGCGCCGGGATTTAAACCCTACAATAAGCCTTTAGAAATCCGTAACCGTTACTTGATGAAAGTATATGTTCCGCTAGATAACAAGCATAAAAACCATTTGGTGGGAATGACGGAGTTCTTCTTTGCAACAGATAAGAAAAGAGATGGAGATGGATCAACGTTTTTTACACCCTATCAATTTACAGAAAACCGTTCTTGTGTTTATTTCAGGCATCATCTCACAAAGCCTGATGCTTTCTTTGATGCAGGCATTATGGTACAAAGCTGGAAAGACGAGAGTCAAGATAGATTTCGAGAGACTTATATCTTGCAACTAGATTTTATTTTGATCAATCCCTTTGGTCGGAGAAAATAAGATCAAAAATTAATTGCAGGCGAGCAATGATCTTGTCGATAGCGGTCATGAATTATAAAGAGGTACAGGTAGTTTATAATTGGAGAAGCTTTCTCAAACAGGGGATATGCTTCTACAACTAAAAAGGGGAAGTGCAAACATGCATTTCCCCTTTCTGTTTACTGATTAGACTATACAGAACCGCCTGTACTCGGACCCATAAAATCTCCCCAATACCCGCGTACCTCAGAATAGTGACGGCTATTGGTGCCCGGCCAGTGTTCTTTGTCAAAGCCCGGAGCATTTTTAAGGAAATTTTTGTCCCTGTCAAGCACATACACTTGTCTGCCTGCTTTTAATTGAAGGGCTTCAAACGGAACAGCAAAGAATTTTTCGCCGATTCCAAGAAAACCGCCAAACTCAATCACCACGTATTCTATTGTGCCTCTTCTCACATCAATCATGATGTCTTTGATCTTTCCTAAATCATCACCGGAGTGATTGATGACATCATCTCCTATAATAGAAGTAGCAGTAAGCAGTCTGACAGGGAAATTGGCGTTCTCGCCCTCTGTATTGACTCCTGTCCTATTTTCTTTTTCTAAATCTACCGTTTTCATAGCTGTACAAGTTTAAGTGAAACATTGAATACATTATGCCTACATACCGACAAGATAAATGCCAAAAGCAGAGCGGAGAAACAGAGCGGAGAGTGAAGGAGAGAAAAAATGTAATGAAACGAAAGAGAAAAACAGAGTGGAGAACTTCCTCGCTCTCCGCTCTGTTTCTCCGCTCTCTATTTTAGTGCGTCTTGTATCGCTTTCAATAAAGAATATTGATTGCTGGTATCCTGACTGACTTCCCACATCATCACGCCAGCTCCTCTTTCTTTAGCGAGTAGTGTTTTCTTCTGAATAGTTGGGATACCATTATAATGCAGGTTGTCTATTTGATCGAGGTTGTGTGCATTAGGTTCGCCTTGTATAATGACTTTATAATCGGTATTGGGATCCTTCCCGTAGAAGGGTAGACCCAGAATGATTTTTTCTTTCGGACATCCTTTAAGACTCCAATAGTCTAAACATTTAACAGCATAGCTGTATGGAGAATGTGGAGTGCCTCCATCATAAGCCATGATGTTGAGGTAATCGAAGTATTGAAAAGACTCTGCGGAGATTCCATCACCGTGCACACCTTCACCTGCCACGGCCACACTCACTTTTTTATTTTTAGCTTGAAGGACGGGATAAATTTCTTTCATCAGCAATAAGAACGTTTCTTTATTATCCGGGTATTCCCAATCGATGTCTATGCCATCCAATTCGTATTCTTTGATCAAAAACACCAACGATGCCGCGAATTTTTTTCTGCTGGATTCTTTCGCCGCCATGCTCTCGAAGATCGCATCGTTACCTCCGCCTTCCCCAAGGTCCCAGCCACCGATAGCCAGGTATACTTTTACATTTTGTTCATGCGCCAACTCCACCAAAGACATCAGCTTGTCAGTATCCGTTAATCGAACCGTGCCATCACTATTTGGAAAAGCAAATGAAAAATTAACCTGGGTCAATTTATCATACTGTATATCCTCGGGTTCGCCGCTCCAGGAAGCGTAATAGCCGATGACAGGAAAGGAAGATTTTTGAGCCTGCACAACGGTGAAGAGTGAGCAGTGAAGGGTGAGGAGTAAGAGAAGGTGTTTCATGGGAGGAGTATGTGTGATAATTATGAATTATAAAAAATAATTAGAATAAAACTGAAAACTGAAAACTGAAAACTGAAAACACATATTTTCACAGCTTCATCAGTTCTCAGTTTTCGGTTCTCAGTTTTCTCAATTATTCTGCGCCTTTAAATTGTCTCAGAAAACGAATGTCATTTTCTGTAAACAACCTCAAGTCTCTGATTTGGTATTTCAACATGGTCACACGTTCTATACCCATCCCGAAAGCGAAGCCGGAGTATTCATTCGGATCAATGCCGCAGTTGGACAATACATTCGGATCCATCATACCGCTGCCGCCGATTTCAACCCAACCTGAATATTTGCAGATGTTGCAACCTTTACCTTTGCAGATGTTGCAGGTGATATCTATCTCCGCACTGGGTTCTGTGAAAGGGAAGTAGGAAGGACGGAAACGGATTTTCGTGTCTTCGTCAAATAACTCTTTTACGAAATGATATAATGTATTTTTTAAATCGGCAAAACTCACTTTCTTATCGATGTACATGCCTTCGATCTGATGGAACATGCAATGGGCACGAGCAGAGATGGCTTCGTTGCGGTATACTCTTCCGGGAGAGATGGTGCGAATAGGAGGTTTTTGATTTTCCATCGTACGCACTTGCACCGATGAAGTGTGTGTACGCAAAGCGATGTCCGGATTTTTTTGTACGAAGAAGGTATCCTGCATTTCTCTTGCCGGATGGTCTTCCGGGAAATTCAGCGCCGTGAAATTATGCCAGTCGTCTTCGATCTCCGGGCCTTCTGAAAGGTTAAAGCCCATGCGTTCGAAAATTTCGATCATGCGGTTCTTTACCACATTCAAAGGATGCAGAGAGCCTAAAGCATTCGGCACAACAGGAAGCGTAAGATCAGCGCCTTCGTTTTTGCCTTGTACCTTATTGGTACCCATATTTTCCTGCAGCGCGTCAAACTTAGATTGCGCGGCTACTTTCAATTTGTTCAGTTCTTGCCCCATCTGCTTTTTCAACTCGGGCGCAACGTTTTTAAAATCGTCAAACAGCACGGTCACCTTGCCTTTACGGCTGATGAATTCCAGACGGAAGTTTTCCAGTTGTTCTTTAGACTCTATCTTAAAGTCTTCGATCTGTTTGCTTAACTCTTTAATCTTTTCCAACATAGGGTACAAAGATATAAAATTATGGGATTAGGGGAAGGGTTAAGGTTTGATTTGAGTAGGGATGGTTTAGATTTGGATAATAGTGAGAAGGATATTTTTTAGTACATAAATTAGGACGTTCCCTGCGGGCTGGGCTCTCGCTCCAAGTCCGCCTGCGCTCAATGCCTCCGCACTTCGGGCTTTCCACTCGATCCCTAACGCAACGCTGTACTTTATTAAATTTGGTTCGCGTTAGGGATTGAGCCATTGTCTGAGTTCTTTTTCTTTGGATTTTAAGGATTTATTAACCCGTATAAAGATAGACTCCAAAGAAAAAAACGAGTGGCGAAAGCCCGGCCCGAAGGGAACGCCCTAATACTTAACTATTGATCAACTAAACTCAAAAAAATCATCCATGATCACTTCTCCTGTCATCTACCACTAATCACAAAAATAATCCTCGAAATACCGTGTCTATTTGCCTTCCCTGACGTAATTTCGTCCCGTAATCACCGAGTCCCCGCTTGCACTTGATACTCAGAGAAACCATAGTATTGCTCCAAAAGGAATTTTCGCTGGAATGGAAAAATCGCCACATCTTCCAAAGCCTCTTGCTGTACCTGGGAAGTACGATTTTCATCATGTATTACAGTTTCTTGGGCAAAACCTCTGCCTTGAACCCATTTGTATGGCTTTCCATCTATTGGCTCTTACTTACCTTTACTACTTTTAATGCCGTGGCAAAAGCTTTTCTTGGCGAAACGGCCGGAAGGGTATTATTCTACGGGACAGTAGTATCCGCCGAAGCGCTGATATTATCTAAACTTGTGTACCACATGGGATTATCGATCATCGTATCGCTGATTTCCTGGGTCTTATTTAGTATTGTATTCGACTCTCCTGTACAAGATCTCGCTTTATTTCTTCTGATTCAGGCCCTTGCTGTAGCAGGCTTTGCGGCAGTCATTACCATGTCTGCCGGTATTGCTTATAAAGCAGGGGGTAATTTCAGTTTATCCGCTATTCTAAGTTTCCCGATCCTGATCCCCTTGATTATCATGGCTGTCAAAGCTTCCAAGGCTGCCATGGACGGACTCGATCGTTCGGTTTCATGGGATGAAATGTTGCTGTTGGCGGCATTGAATGTCATTACTGTAGCTGTTTCTTATCTCTTATTTCCTTACCTTTGGAAGGCTTAAACTATTATGCTTTAGACCATCAGTATCATTTGAATCATTAAAATCATTCTCTTGATAAACATAGGTGATGATTATATAATCCTATTGCTCTAATGCATAATCTTAGTTAACTATGAGTATCCATCAAACGTTCTTCAACAATCGCTCTCCGCTGGCCTGGTGGAAAATAGCGAGTTTTCTCCTTCTGCTGTTTGTTGTGCTGAAAGGCTTCACCAGTCCTGTGCCCCGCTTGCCTATCCTGAATGAGACCATCCGCAACCTGTACTTCCATGTGCCGATGTGGTTTGGCATGACAGCATTTCTGCTGATCGCTTTTGTTCAGGCTATCGTTTATTTGAATAGCAAAACCAATAAAGCCTTGCAGGATTTCCGTTCCGTAGAATATACCAATATGGGGATGTGCTTTGGTGTGTTGGGTATTATCACCGGTATGCTTTGGGCGAAGTCCACTTGGGGCGCCTACTGGACTACAGATCCTAAATTGAACTCTGCTGCGATCGGCATGCTGATTTACTCCGCTTACATAGTGCTGCGAGGTTCTATACAAGATGAAGAGCAACGGGCACGCATCAGTGCCGTGTTCAACATCTTCGCTTTCCCTGCTTTTGTTTCCTTAGTATACATCTTGCCCCGTTTGACAGATTCTCTGCATCCCGGTAGCGGCGGCAATCCTGGCTTTAGCCAATACGACAGAGACCGTGAGATGAACCTCATCTTCTATTCTTCAGGTCTAGGATTTATTCTATTAGGCGTTTGGATCACGACGTTAAGAATACGTTTGCGCGTATTGAAATTAAAATTGGGCCAACGTTTTACGCAGTCATCAGCTGTTATAGATTCACATTAATAATTAATAAAATCAATCATGAACAAGTTCGTTATTCGTTTTGTTTTCTTCTTTTCTCTGTTAGTATCTATGACTGCCCAGGCGCAGGAAGTAGAGATGGCAGATAAATTTCGCGAAGAGGGAAAAATCTATGTGGTCATTAGTGTGTTTGCCGTTATACTGATCGGTTTGTTTGTCTATGTATTTCTACTAGACAAAAAAATAGGTCAGTTAGAAGAAGAAAATAAATAAACTATGAAACCTGCCCATATCTTATTATTACTAGTGATTGCCGTAGCTATCGGTGTCATCATTTCCACTTCCGGAGATGCTTCCCAGTACGTAGATTTTGAAGAAGCTCAGGAACTTTCTATCGACAGTCCGGGAGAGAAAGTACACGTCGTAGGGAAGTTGAAAAAAAATGCATTCGGTGAAATCGAAGGCATGACTTATAATCCGGCCGTTGATCCCAACTATTTTGAGTTTGTCATCACTGATAATAAAAACAGAGAAGAACGCGTCGTTTACCTCAGCCCTAAACCACAGGACTTCGAGAAATCTGAACAAATCGTCATCATTGGAGGTTTCCACGGTAAGACATTCAAAGCGGATAAAATCCTGATGAAATGTCCTTCTAAGTACGAGAACAAAAAATTAACAACATCGCTCTAGTAGCGCTGTCATATCCATAGACGCATCCGAAAGGATCATTAATTCACAACTTATGCAGATCGGTGATTGGGGCCATTTATTCGTTATCATTTCTTTCTTTTCCTCGCTAGTAGCTGCCTTTTCTTATTATAAAAACGTCAGCTGCGATCCGGAAGATTTGGGTTCTAAAAAATCGTGGATGCGTCTTGCCCGCATCGGGTTTGGGATTCACGCGTTTGCCGTGATGGGTATTGTTTCGGTTTTATACCTGATCATTTACCATCACCATTACGAATACCATTATGCCTGGAGTCACTCTTCCAATCACTTGCCGGTAGAGTACATGATCTCTTGTTTCTGGGAAGGGCAGGAAGGAAGTTTCCTTTTATGGATTTTCTGGGATGTCATTTTAGGAGGCTTGCTCTTAAGCATCAACAGAGACTGGGAAGGACCGGTCATGACCGTATTTTGTCTGGTGCAGGCTTTCCTCGCCTCGATGATCATTGGTGTGGTATTCCCTTTTATCGATCTAAAAATCGGGAGTTCTCCTTTCATGTTGCTGAA
>JAQZBV010000107.1 GCA_029237685.1 Cytophagaceae bacterium
GAGACCTGTACTATAAAATCACAAACCTTCACATTGGATTTTTCAGCAACGAACGCAAAGGAGATTTGATGTCGCGCGTCACCAACGATGTGTACGAGATAGAATATTCCATCATTGGTACACTTACCGTATTGTTCAGAGATCCTATCACGGTGATTATTTATTTCGTGGTACTTTTCATGTTGGATTGGCAGCTCACGCTTTATACACTTCTCATCCTGCCAGCCTCAGGTTTTCTAATTTCCCTGATCAGCAAAAAACTAAAAAAAGAATCCGATGCCGGGCAGGTTACATTGGCCAATATTTTGAACGTAACGGAAGAAACGATTTCAGGATTGAGAATCATCAAAGCTTTTAACGGTGAAAAATTCATCCGAAAAAAATTCGATCAGGAAAACGACGGTTATGCTGATCTCATCCGCTCCATGAGCAATAAGCGGGAATTGTCTTCTCCTCTCTCGGAATTTATGGGGATCTGCTTAGTCTGCGGTATTCTATGGATCGGTGGAAACATGGTATTCTCAGGCGCATTGGAACCCAGTGAGTTTTTCTTCTTCATCATTTCATTCTATCAAATTCTTGTTCCGGTAAAAGGTATTGCCGGTTCCATGACCAACATTCAACGTGGTATCTCTGCCGGAGAAAGAATCTTCCGCATATTGGATGCGCCGAATGAGATCACCGATAAACCAAACGCCAAAGAAATTCATTCGTTTAACGAACACATTGAATTCAAAAATGTGTCCTTCGCTTATGGTGATGCCACAATTCTGAAAGACGTCAACATTGAAATAACGAAAGGAAAGACCATCGCTTTGATAGGTCCTTCTGGTGGCGGCAAGTCTACACTCGCAGATTTGATTCCTCGTTTCTACGATGTACAGCAAGGAGAAATCAAATTAGATGGAATCAACATCAAAGACATTTCTCTGCATTCCCTAAGAAGTCAGATTGGTGTCGTGTCACAGGAATCGATTTTGTTCAACGACAGCATCTACAACAACATCGCCTTTAGTACAGAAGGAGCAACGGAAGAAAAGATCATTCAGGCTGCGAAGATTGCAAATGCTCATGAGTTTATCCTCAATACAGAAAACGGATACCACACCAACATCGGTGACCGCGGGATGAAGTTATCGGGAGGACAAAGACAGCGCATCAGCATTGCACGTGCTATCTTGAAAAATCCTCCTATTCTGATTCTCGATGAAGCAACGTCAGCGTTGGACAATGAATCAGAACGACTTGTGCAGGACGCATTAAACCATCTGATGAAAAACAGAACATCCTTGGTGATTGCACACCGATTATCTACGGTGCAAAACGCCGATGAAATTTTAGTCTTGGAAAAAGGGGCCATTGTAGAACGAGGCAATCATCAATACTTAATGGCTCAAAAAGGATTATACAGTAAGTTGTATAATCTATACAACGACAAAGGAATTATTGAATAGCTATCCTTCAATTCCTGATATAAAAAATGGTGTTCATATGCATTATATGAACACCATTTTTTTATATATCATCGCCCCACCCATGTGCTGCAAAAATCTGTCCCCTCCAGAACAAGGAGAAGCTGATTTAGTATATTTTTAACATTGTCCCTTCAGGGACAGAATCTCCACAGCTATAGGTATAATAGGGCAAGTCTCAAAGAGACGATGAATTATATCGCACGATCTCAGCGGTGCAAAATACGGTTAGCCTAATTATTAAAAAGCGAGTCCCTAAAAGCCTTCTAGTATTATTTGTCCCAGCGGGACAAAAGCCCGGTAGCTTAATGATTAAAAACGAAAACAAGTCCCGGAGGGACGTAAGACAGTCGGTTTGAATAAACATTACATATTAAATCTGGTCGTAAAAAATGTAGGCGTTATTATAATCAATTTCGATAGGCATTGTCCCAGCGGGACAAAAGCCCGGTAGGATAATGATTAAAAATAAAGACAAGTCCCAGAGGGACGTAAGATTTAGAATTATAATAACCATACCATTTTAAATTGGATCGTGAAATATATAGGCTCGTTATAATTGATTTCGAATTTCTGTAAAAATTCTTTGTATTCTACGATCATCGATTTATCCTTATGGTGTTGCTCCTGGTTTTCAATATATGTAGCAACTCTTGAAAGTTGCGATTTAGAATAAGAAAAAGCCCCATACCCGGCTTGCCATCTGAATCTCTTATTTGTTAATCTTTTCTCATTGATCCATTTGGAAGAACTCGCCTTAATATCCTGCATCAAATGAGATAATGATTGACTTGGTCTCATTCCAAAAAATATATGAATGTGATCTGGCATCCCATTGATGGCAATGACTCTATGGTTATAATTATGAATGATTGCGGTTATATAATCGTACAAATCATGCTTCCATTCCTTTTCAATTAAACATTGACGGTATTTAACGGCGAAAACAACTTGTATGTGAATTTGTGTATACGTATCTGACATACCTAAAATTTCGTCCCTCTGGGACTTGTGAAAAATAAAAATCGTCTATGCTACCGGGCTATTGTCCCGCTGGGACATTTAATTACATGGATAATACAATTTCAATTCTTCGATGTGTTCTTGAGCCTTCGGCTCAAGGCCCATCTGCAGATCATCCCAACACATCGCTTTCAATTTCAATTGTAACAAAATAAAACGCGCGTCTTTACCGGATAAATAAAAATGCGCGTTTAACTTTTGATAATCTGCTGACTTTATCGTACAGACTACAGGAATTTCTTTGATCTCCGTCCATTTTTGCAAAACAGCCAATGCTTCCGGACTGATCCCATAGATTTCCGCATATTGCTTTTTACTCGCATAACCCCTTAATAATTCTCTGTATTTCAAAATTCTTTTTGACAGCACGGGGCCTATGGCCGGCAATGCTTCTAATGAAATACTATCGACCGTATTGATGTCTAGCAGAGCGAACGAACGGTCCTGCTTTCTAATTTTTGCCTTTACAGTCATTCCTTCGACTTCTTCTAAAAAAGGTTTTAACTGTTCGATGCGAGAAGAATCCAATCCATAGATCGCATAGAGATCATTTATCTTCTTCAATGGTTTAACCTTTGCCTCATACTTAGAAATACGTTTGGCCAGGTACAGGGGTAAGCCTGCTTTTAACCAATCAGTTTCCTGCATGCGATCGATGCGTTTATGGAACAGAATCGCTGTTGAAAGAGCACTTGAATTAGGAAAAGAATCTTCAACCATCGTCTGCCGGACAATCAGTTTCATGTCTTCCGCACTATAGGGAGCAGGATAAAAATGATAGGTCAGAAGTGGTGAACAAACAATCGCAGCAGTAAAAAACAGCAGCCATAAATAAGCTTTGGCCTGGCGATGATCCAATTCAAAATACGCCCTGCCCAGATGAAAAAAATGACGCAGCATAAAAATGTATTTCCTTAAAGACTACATCCATGAGATTAGCGCTTCCGCTAGCTGGAAATAAAATTACTAATTTTATTTTCTTCCACCGCTCTTCTTAATGGATCGATAGCATTCTAGTATAATGACTGAATCGATAGGAATATCAACTAAATGTTGCGAAGGACACGGTATTCGGCCAAATCCTTTTTCACTTCCGGAGCCAACGCGTATAGGCCAATGATGTTAGGAATACCCATGGCAAAAATCATGGCATCTGAAAACCCAACCACACTGTTCAAGTTCATGCTGGCACCTATAACAGTAAAAGCACAGAAGATGGTATTGTAAATAGCAGAACTTGTTTTACTTCTTCCAAAAATATAGTTCCAGGATCGCAAGCCATAATAAGACCAGGAAATCATAGTGGAGAAAGCGAATAAAATAACCGCTACAGAAAGTATATAGGGGAACCAAGGCAGAACAGAAGCGAAAGAAACTGATGTCAACGTCACTCCGTCATGAGCCTGTTGTGTGTATACACCACTGATCACAACAATCAATGCTGTCATCGTACAAACAATCACTGTATCAATGAAGGGTTCTAACAATGCTACCAATCCTTCTGTAACAGGAATATCCGTTTTCACGGTCGCATGTACAATAGGAGAAGAGCCTATACCTGCTTCGTTAGAAAAAGAAGCCCTTCGTAATCCTGCTACCATGGCTCCAATACAACCGCCCGTTGCCGACTTCCAGGAAAACGCTTCCGAAAAAATCAAGCCAAACGTTCCGGGAATACGGTCGTAATGATAAGCCAGGATGATAAACCCGGCCAACATATACATACCACACATGAAAGGAACCAACTTATCGGTTACACTTGCAATGCGTTTCATACCGCCCAAAATAACCAGTCCACACAAGATAGCAAAGGTCAAACCTACGATCCATGCTTTGTCGTACAGAAAAGAATCAACGCCACCAGTTGCATGAATCAATTGTGCCGTAGCTTGATTGCTCTGAAAAAGATTTCCTCCGCCCATAGCCCCGCCAATGCACATGACACAAAAAAACACGGCGAGAAAAGGTCCCCATTTATAAAGAGCTGTTTGCTTAAGGCCTTCACTTAAGTAATACATCGGCCCGCCATATACTTCACCGTTGGTTGCAATTTGTCTGTATTTTACACCCAATGTACATTCTACAAATTTGGCTGACATGCCTAGAAAACCTGCGAGTATCATCCAGAATCGGAAATAAATGGTGAAGATTAATCCGGCAGCAATGAGCCAGATCACGATCAAGGGGAATTGAACACCGGCCACTGGAACCGCATAGAACATGATGTCTGATACCACATCGGTAAGAGGTGATATATAATGATCGACTATCTGATCTAGTCCTTGTGGCATTATAATTTTTGAGACAATTGATCAGATAATACTTTTATACCTTGCTCAAAGGTATGCGGCTGATAACCCAAATCACGTTTCGCTTTGTCAATGATGAAACCTGTTTTTAAGGGTCTTCTTGCTGCTTGTTTAAACGTAGAAGAATCAGCCTTCTCTATTAACGAGGCATCAAGGTTAAAAAACTTAGCCGTTTGCTGCGCAATATCGTAAGGCGTCAATAAGTCTGAACCTGAAATATTATAAATGCCTTGTGCCTGCTTATCTACTGCCAAAAAACAACCCATCGCTAAATCCTCTGCCAGCGTTGGCGTGCGGAACTGATCATTGACCACTTTGATGGTTTTCTTTTGTTCCAAATTACCTTTTACCCATAACACAATGTTGGAGCGACTCATGTCAGAAACAATACCGAAGACAAGCACCGTGCGTAAGATCGACCATTTGCCTTTCATGGCCTGAACGATCTGTTCTGCTTTCAATTTACTTTCACCGTAATAACTGATCGGATCAGGTATTTCTTCTTCTGTTAAAGGTCCTTTATCTCCATTGAAAATAAAATCAGTAGATAAATGTGCCAGGTAAATGTTATTCTTTTCACATGCCGCTACAATGTACTGTACAGCCTTCACATTTAATTCATCACAACCTGCATGATCCGTTTCACATTGATCTACGTTGGTCATGGCCGCGGTATGAATCACAGCATCCGGCTTATAGGTGGACAATACTTCGTCTACTTCCTGTTGATTGGTAATATCAAGACTCACGTATTGGTAACCGTTTTTATCCGGATAGCGATCTTCTCCCCTCGCCGTAGCGATCAGTTTGTACGCTGCATTTCCTTTCAAAAGGTCTGTAAGTTTTTGGCCCAACAAACCATTAGATCCGGTTACTAAAATAGTTTTCATGATTACTTCGCTTCGTAAAATGATTTGGCTTTATACTTTTTAATGATCTTTGAACGCTTCATTTCTTCCACTTTCATAGTCATGTACACATTATCTAATGGTCTGTTGCGATTGTCTGTTTGTTGTTCCGCAACTTTCCCCATCACATCCAATCCATCTACAACCTGTCCATACACAGAATATTGACCATCCAGGTGTGAAGCACCCTTATCGTCTAATACAATGTAGAATTGTGATCCATTCGAAGCACGTTGTGGATTCATTTGATCACCGATGCGTGCAGCAGCTATAGCACCTTTTTTGTGTTTCAAACCGGTTGACAATTCTGCAGGAATTGTATAGCCTATATTACCCATGCCGTCATTGGTTGGGATATTGTCTTTGGATAACGTATCGCCTCCTTGTATCATGAATCCGTCAATGACTCTGTGAAACGTTGTACTGTCGTAGAATCCAGACTTTGCCAATTTTACAAAATTTGCTTTATGTAAAGGAGCATTATCAGACAATAAAACGACCATGTCTCCATAGGCCGTTTTAATGGTAATCACATAATCTTTGTCCGCATCAATTTTCTCCTCGCTTTGTGCGAAAGCACTCAAAGTAAAAGCAACTAATAATAACGTAAGGAATGATTTCATGATTCTATTTTTTATGTTTTTTGATTTCTTCTAAAATTGCCAATCCACCTTTGGAGATGATTTCATTAGCCAGTAAAGTACCTATTGCCAGCGCATCTGTTTTATTCCCGCGCTGCACACCTTCTATCTGTTGAGTACCATCGAGACTAATCACTCCACCTTTTAAAATCAAATCGTCTCCTTCCCGTTTTGCCAAAGCAAATACCGGTACACTGCAACCACCTTCCATCGTTTTTAAAAAGGAGCGTTCGGCCAACAAACAATATTCAGTATTAACATCATTCAATGCTGACTTGATAAACGCTTTTTTATCGCTAGCTAAACTCACCGCCGTTTCAATCGCTAAAGCCCCTTGACCGACAGCCGGTATAAATAACTCCTCGCTCAATTCTTCTACAATGTATTGCCCCATGTTCATGCGATGCACGCCTGCATAAGCCAATATCATGGCGTCGCATTGCCCTTCTTCCATCTTGCGCAAACGCGTTTGTAAATTCCCGCGCATGTCCACCAAATGAATGCCGGGGTAATAATGATTCAGAGCGGCTCTTCTTCTTGTAGAAGACGTTCCGACTCTCAGATCCTGTTCGACGGCTGTTTTGAGTGTGAGTGTTTTATTTAAACTCAACACCACATCGTTTACCTTTTCTCTTTCGCTGAAAGCAATCAATTCCAATTCCTGCGGGATCACAGAAGGCATGTCTTTAGCGCTATGCACCGCCAAATCAATCAATCCTGCTTTGAGCTCCGTTTCCAGTTCTTCGGTAAATAAGCCTTTCGAACCAATCTCCGACAAAGGTTGACTCAGATTCTGATCGCCTTTGGTATCTATGATTTTGATCTCTGTCTCCGCGCCATTCGCGCGCAGCAAATCAGACACATGTTCTGCCTGCCAAAGCGCCAGCTTACTTCCTCTTGTTCCTATGACAAATCGCATTCCCTTAATTATTGTCTATCTTGTTGGCGTCCTGCCAACAAGTGTTCGTATGAAACGTGTTACTCAAGCCGGTTGTTAGCGAGACGCCAACAACATTGTATTATTTAGTATTAAACAAGGTATGTACCTTAAAATATAAATCCGTCATCATGATGCGCGCGTTCGCATTGCGGTCGATTTGCATGGACGCTTCACTGAACAAACGCAAAGCCTGTTCAATGTTTTCATTGGTAAGAAACTTTCCTAGTTTCTGAATAAACTCCTTCTCTTCTTGTTCCAAACGCAAAATACTCTCCGCATCGTTGATCACCAACAATCCTTCGCGCATGTAATTGTTGCCCATTTGGAAAAATCCTTTTTGATCGTCTTTCGACAAAGAAGAAAACGTATCGGCCCATTCCAATCCTTCGTTCAATTTGGAAGACATGAAACAAACACGCAACCAATCCCTGAACATCGTGCCTACATCAGAGGTCACGCCCTCTGCCAATTGCATCGCTTTACGAATGCTGCCGTCGGCAAGAAAGGACTTCGAAGACGCATCTTTCTCAGACATTCCCTGCTCCGTCACCAAGTAGCTTTGTACTTCTTCATCCGTGAAAGGTCTTACTCTCACTTTTTGTGTACGGGATAAAATAGTCGTAATGATAGCATCCGGTTGCTGTGCGACCAATAGAAATAATGTTTTATAAGGAGGTTCTTCCAATACTTTCAAGATGGCATTGGCCGCTTCCTGACGCATCACTTCCGGTAACCAAATCACCATGATTTTATAATCTGCCTCGTAAGATTTCAACGAAAGCTTACGGATGATCTGGCGGCTTTCTTCTACCGGAATCAACATCGCTTTGTTGTCCGCTTCTATTTGTTTAGCCCAATCTGAAAGATTACCGTAAGGAGAATGCTCAATGAACTTTCTCCATTCGGGAATAAAAACATCGCTGCTTAATTCTGCTTTGCCTTCGCCTTTTACCTTCAATGCTTCTTTTACATTGGCATAAGGGAAAACAAAATTCAGATCCGGATGAATTAATTTATTCAGTTTCGTACACGAAGGACAAGCCCCACAGGAGTCGTGTGCTTCCATGTCTTTGTTCTCGCAATTGACATAGGTCGCTAAAGCCAGCGCCAAACCTAAAGCGCCGGATCCTTCCGGACCGTAGAACAACAGCGCATGTGCCAGGTGATTGTTATCCACTGCGTGCAACAGTTGTTGCTTCACATCTTCAAGACCGGGTATTTGTTTAAACTGCACCCTCTGATTAGTTAAATGTTATACAAATTATAGTTTTCCCATGCCGCTTCCAACAAGACTCTGTCTTTTGCAGTAAGAGATTGTTTTTTCAATTTTCTGGTTTGTTCGGCCATTTGAAACCATTCTTCTTTTTTATACGGTTCTAATTTCTGTGGAGAGCCCCAGGAATAAGAAGGAATAAATTTAGGAGGGAATCCTGTATCGTAAACATTGGCACCAATGCCGATGACAGTGCCTGTATTCAGCGTTGTGCCTATGCCGCAACGGCTGTAGTCTCCGACAAACACACCGCAAAAAGCTTTGCCTGTTTTTTCATACGAAGCCAAAGCCATGTTGTACACGCTGACTTCCGAATGATTATTCTTCATGTTCGATACATTTGTGGCAGCAGCCAAGTTGCACCACTCGCCTACTACAGAATTGCCGATGTATCCATCGTGTCCTTTGTTTGAATACCCGAAGAATACCGTGTTGTTTACTTCTCCGCCGACTTTAGAATAAGGACCAATGGTGCAATCACCTCTGAACTTACTGCCCATAGCGGTTACTGCGCCTTCGCATAAAGCAAAACCGCCGCGGATCAACGTGCCTTCCTGTACTTCTGCTCCTTTGGCAATAAAGACCGGACCTGTTTCCGCATTGATCACTGCCGCTTTAATGATGGCACCTTCTTCAATGAATATATTTTCTTTGCCATATAGTATGGTAGAGGAATCAATGCTGATGGCACGTTTTCGTGTTTGACAGGCCCATTCAAAATCGTTTTTGATTTCTTCTCCATTCAAAGAAAAAATATCCCACAGTCGATGGAGTTGACGTACGACACCTTTTACCGTAATTTCTTTATTGGTTTGCTCTCCACGATAAGCCAGTACCCTACCGTTTTTCGCTACCAGCTTCTCACCGGAAGACAGCGCTAAAATTTGTTGTACGATCGAAGCATCAGGCAACAAACCGCCATTGATACAGTATTCGTTTTTTTTGAAAGAGAAATGCGGTTGCAAATAGTCGGCCGACTGAAACGAGGCCTTACCTTTTAAATGCATCTCCCATTTTTCATAGAGGCAAAAAATACCCACTCTGATATGGCTGATTGGTCTTAATGCCGTGAATGGCATTAAATGATCGCGCAGCTCGGATTCGTCAAACAGGGTGAAGTCCATATACAAAAATAAAAAAGTCTTCCGATAAACACCGGAAGACTTCTAAAACTATATAATATAAAGACGCCATGCATGGCGTCTTTACTATTTTTTGTAACGCTTGTTGAATTTCTCTACGCGACCAGCAGTATCCAAGAATACGTTTTTACCAGTGTAGAAAGGATGAGAAGCTGAACTAACCTCTATTTTAACCAATGGATAGGTTTTTCCATCTTCCATCGTGATGGTGTCGTTCGTCTTGATCGTAGAACGGCTGATGAATTTTACTTCACTAGTAGTATCTAGGAAAACTACTTCTTTATATTCCGGGTGAATTCCTTCTTTCATAACAATGCTTTTTTTCTATTAAGGGCTTCAAAATTAGGAAATCCTTGTCTTTAAACAAAGTTAGCCGGTCTTTTTTTTAGGTTTTTGGCTTAAACTGTTAAATTGCCTAAAAATAGCCTTATTTTACCCCATGAGCACGGCCAATTTAATCCTCGACAAGAAGCAAACCCTGCAGAAAATCAGGAGAATAGCCTTTGAAATTTACGAAAACAACTTTAAAGAAAAAGAGATTGTTCTGGCAGGAGTAGTTGAAATGGGCTATAGTTTTGCCCAATTGCTCCAAAAAGAGTTAGAAAGCATCTCACCAATTAAAGTCATTCTGGTAAAAGTGACCCTGGACAAAGAAGCTCCCAGTCAAAGTGAGGTGATACTGGATATCCCGATCGAGCAATTAAAAAATAAAATCATCATCGTGACGGATGATGTATTGAATACCGGGAAAACGTTGGCTTACAGCCTCAAGCCTTTTTTAGATATTAAAGTTAAAAAACTGCAAACCGCCGTGGTGGTGAATCGTGGACACCATTCTTTCCCTATTATTGCCGATTATGTAGGTCTTTCTATGGCAACCAGTTTAAAGGAGCGCATTGAAGTTTTATTGAAGGGTAAGGAAGCGGGCGTGTACTTATCGTAGTCTACTCTATAACGTACGCATTATTGTCATTAATCTATATTTTTATGAAAAACCGTTTTTTGCTGAGCCTGGCGCTCTTTGCTTTCTTCTGTCTTGTTGCTATTTCCTGTAAGGAAAATAAAAATGAAGAACCTGCACCCGGCAAAACCGCTAAAGCCGCTTACGAAAAAAAGTGGGACATCCAGTCAAGCACCCAACGAATAGCCTCTTCTGTTGATTCCACATCTATTGCTTCCATTG
Source organism: Cytophagaceae bacterium (assembly GCA_029237685.1). Taxonomy (GTDB): domain Bacteria; phylum Bacteroidota; class Bacteroidia; order Cytophagales; family Cytophagaceae; genus JACMQM01. The sequence goes on from JAQZBV010000107.1 coordinate 10,892, forward strand.
AATTTAATAAAAACACCTATATCATTATTCTGACTGATAATACCATTATCACTGGTACGTTCACAGAAAACAATGCAGAGCTGATCCTTACTCATTACGGCACGATCATTATTTCCCAGCTCAGTAATACCAATTTCAGTTTTGCGGTAACCAGAAACAACCATACTGTTTCGTTCACCTCAAGTCCTGCTCCACTGATGACCAGCACACATCGTGAACCCACCTTTTATAAGACGTGGAAGTTTGTAAATCACACCAGTGATTGGGCAGAAATAGATAGCGCTTATAGCCGTATTGACGAACTCTATGTTACTTTTTCTGCCTATGGCACTTACTTAGTACAAACCAAGTACAAAAACGGATATAACAATAATGCCAATAGCAGTGCCACGACAGACGGGACATACTATTATGATGTCAATACGTGGAAATGGTCAGATGATACACACAGCGTCTTTTGTTACGGCGAGTGGGATCGCACCAATAATGTCGTTTGCGATAACAGCAATCAGGTCGGGGTAATTTTTATTGATGATGAAACCATTCAATTTAAAACAGAAGGAATACGCCAGGACACTACATACCGTGTAATCTACGATGCCATATTACAACACTAGTGAAGGGATACTTTGTGTGGATGAATAATATCGATATCTACCTGGGGTTGGGAATTACCATTTTTATGTACCTCGTTCAACTTGGCGTATATTGGTATGTAACTCGTTTCCCTCCCGGAGAGATTAATAGTATGTATGGATATAGAACTCGCCGTTCCATGAAAAATCAAGTCAATTGGCGTTTTGCGAATGCTTTATCCAATCGTTTGATGTTGATCGTATCTCATATTTATCTATTGATAGCGCTATTGCTGCTTCTGATTTTTCACAATATATTATCAGGTCAATGTTACATAGCCATTTCCACATGCCTTTTCCTTATTGCTATGGCCCTTGTGATCATCATCACAGAGTACAAACTAAAACAGTTTGAAAAAAAACAAGTGTGATTATCTTTTCCAACGAAACAAATAACCACCGTTGTTTAACATTCGTTTGTATACTTTTCCAGCCAAAACCACCATCACTGCACTCGCTACTCCAAGCGTAAGCATACTCATCCATAATTCACAGAAAGGCACGCCTAATCCTGCTCTCAGGGTCAGTACCACCGGCGCTGTAAAAGGTATTGCCGACAATCCTTGCGCCATACTGCCATCGGGATCCGCGATAACCGCTCCTGACGTAATGAACGAAAAAATCAAAGGAGATGTAACCGGCAATACATAAGGCTGTGCATCCGATTCCCTTCCGGAAATCATACCGATGATAGCAAATACGGCCGCGTATAAAATAAAGCCCAACACCATCGCAGCCACCATGGTGACACAAAGGGTCAGCCAATGCATTTGATCTATCGTGATCAACCAATCGTACCAGCCCAAAGCTTGTCCCGCTTCTGCCTGGTTCATATAATTCAATGAGGTGTGAATGTTAGCCGACGAAAAAGTATCCAATGCTGTTCCATACTTTCGTTTGAAAAAATAAAAAGGCACATAAGAAATTCCTATCCACAGCAAAAACTGTACAAAGCTAGCCAATCCTACGCCAGCAATCTTTCCCATGATCCAGGTAGCAGGAGAAACACTGGACAAAATGACATCCATTACTTTGTTGCTTTTTTCTTCCATGACTCCTTTTAATAAGGAAACACTATACGTGAACAAAAAGAAGTAGACCAGAATGGCCGCCAATAAAGCAATGGTTTGTTGCAAGGCAGAAAAAGAAAGCCTTTCACTATTTTCCTGTTTTAAATTTACCACATGGCTTGACACGATTAAATGAGCAGGGCTCTTCAGGCTGCGTATAATATTCAGGCTGTCTGCAGGGTGTAACGGTTCTTTGGTATAAATCGTCCATTGTGTATCTTTCCCGCTATGCAAATCGCACAACACGTTTTCATCACCCGATAAAAATAATCCGACCGCTTCCTGTGACGAAGTGTCAACTGTATGTACTTCATAATTAGAAATGCTTAAAGGAAATTCCTGAGCCATATGCTGAGGCATATTCATCAGCATTTGTTTTTTCTCCTGCAAACTACTCGTGATGGCATAAGGAACCACACTCATCAACACCAATATTACCGGGCCCATCAGTGAAAGAACCCAGAAAGAAGTTTTTTTCATTCGCAAGATACACTCACGTTTGGCGATGATCCAAAACCTACTCTTCATGCACATCCTTCGTTAACTGAACAAATACTTCGTGCAAAGAACGCTTATACCGTTTGATGGATTCCAATACCGCTCCTGCCTTATCGATGGCAGCAATGACTGCAGGAAGCGCTGTATTGCCCAATGAAAAACGGATCTTGGTTTGACCGTTGTCCGTTACTTTTGTATGCAAGACTTCTACCATGGACTGCCAGGAAGTATCTCCTCCTCTTAGAGAAACCTGCCAGATCCCTGCCGGTTGTTTGCACAACTCTGCAGGCGTACCATAGGCTTTGATAGAACCTTCCCGCATGATCAGTATCCGATCACACAAGGCTTCTACGCTTTCCATCTGATGAGAAGAATAAATAATTTTCTTTCCTTTTTTTCGAAACCACTGAATTTGCTCTTTCAACCAATCGGTTTGTATAGGATCCAATCCGGAAAAGGGTTCATCTAAAATAATGATAGCCGGATCGTGTATGATGGCAGTCAGGAACTGAATACGCTGTTGATTACCCTTCGACAAATCACCGGCTTTGGAAGCGCTGTATTGCTCCATTTTCAATTGCTGCAACAAATGCATGGCCTTACTCTTGGCTTCGGTAGTTGATACTCCTTTCAAACCGGCAAAATGGATCAGTTGATCCAGCACACGCATCTGAGGATACAGTCCTCTTTCTTCTGGTAAATAGCCCCAGCTATTGGAAGAAGCGATAGAAAGCGGCTTCCCATCGATCTGCACTTCTCCTTCATCCGCATCAAGAATACCTGATACAATTCTAAGCAAGGTGGATTTCCCTGCACCGTTAGGCCCTACAATGCCCAACACTTCTCCGTTGGAAACGGTGAACGAAACCTCTTTCAAGACAGCCTTGTCTTTATAGAACTTCGAAAGCAAATGGGCTTTTAGCATAGGCTATACAATTTGTGTTCCCAATACAGAAACAGGATAAACGACTTGAGTTAAAAATAAACCTTCCGGATCTACGGCTCTGCCCGCAGCTTTCCGGTCTTTGGCCTCCAATATCTCTTTGATCCAGGATACTTCTTGTTTACCGGTACCAATTTCCAACATCGTTCCTACAAGCGTACGCACCATGCCTCTCAAAAAACGATTGGCAGTGACATAAAAGACCATTTTATTCCCGTGTTGTTCCCAACGCGCTGCTTTGATGTCGCATTCAAAATGCGCGACAGCGGTATGCACTTTACTGAACGAACAAAAATCCTGCTTACCGACAAGCAACGCCGCCGCCGCGTTGAGCTTAGCCATGTCCAACTTAGGTTTTACCCGGTAAGATTGCTGGTTGACAAAAGGATCTTTTGAAATATGAATGTGGTACTCATACGAACGGGAAGTCGCATCGAAACGTGAATGAGCCTCATCTGATACAAGGTATAAATGATTGGCAACGATACTTTCGGGCAACATATGATTGAGTTTGTAAGTAAAATCCTCGTTCAATACCTGTTCCGCATCAAAATGAACCATCTGCTGGCGGGCGTGTACACCTGTGTCTGTCCGACCGCTGGCAGTAACCTGCACTTCCTGTTGCAGCAGTGTGCTCATGGCCTTTTCCAGTGCTTCCTGTACCGTGTAGGCATTGGGTTGGCGCTGCCATCCGTGGAAAGAAGTACCTTTGTAGGATATATCCAGAAAATATCTCAATTTTTTGTAAATTTCAGTCGCAATTTAATTTAATCTAGTGATATGATACAAAGAATTCAAACCTTGTTTCTCGGCCTTCTCGCTTTGGTAATGACGCTTAACCTGTTTTCAACGGTCTGGAGAGCAGAGACGGCTGATAAAAGCCTCTTATTAACGCCTTTCTTCCTCTTCGAAAAAACAATGGATGGCGAGTATCATCATCAGGTGATCTACATTGCTCTTCTTATTATCCTCATTATAGGCCTCAGTATATTTTCTATCTCCCGCTTTAAAAACCGTTCGCTGCAATTAAAACTGGGATTGGCAAATTCTGTTTTACTTGTGTTGGTTGTCGTCGCCTACTATGTAGTCATTGGTAAAGGAAAGACCATGATCGCGCAAGATGCTGCCGCGCATTTTGACCCGGGCTTCTATTTGCCCTTAATCGCTATCGTATTCAACTTCCTGGCCAATTTCTTCATCAAAAAAGACGATAAGCTGGTGAAGTCGGTAGATAGATTGAGATAAGTAAAAAAGAGAGTGTAGAAACAGAGCGGAGAGCGAAAAAACTATTTATAATTCGCTCTCCGCTCTGTTTCTCCGCACTGTTTTTGGGGCGTTTCCCTCCCGATAATACTTTTATCATAAAACGAACGTTGATCGGGAGGGCCGGGCTTTCCGCTGCAAGTCCGCCCACCCGCAAGCCAACGCGCTTCGGGCTTTCCGCTGCAATCCCTAACGCAAATGGGTAATGCTCATTATTAAAACGAATCTTATGACAAATAAAACGTTATTGATCTGTTTACTATCTATTCTGCTCTTGCTTACAACTATAAACGTACAAGCTCAAGACAAATACACCAACAAAGGCGACAAAGCGTTTGAGGGCAAGCAATTTTTTGAGGCACTGAAAAATTACGAGATGGCCTTGGGTGCGAAAGCAGACGATCCATACCTCAACATGCGGGTGGCACAATGTTACCTCATCCTGGGTCCGAAATCAAAAGCGCTGACTTTAGCCAACAATGCGGTGAAGCTTTCGGAGAAACCCACACCAGAAATGTATTTCACCTTGGCGCAAGCTTTACACATCAGCCATAAATTTGACGAAGCGATTGCCAACTATCAAAAAGCAGACCCTTCCAACAGTAATAAGAAAGCGATCTCTAAGTACATCAACGAATGCGGTTACGGCAAACAATACCTGGGACAACCCAAAGATTTTAAGATCACCAATGCAGGCCCTATCGTCAATACGCAACATCAGGAATATTTACCTCAGATCACTGCCGATCTTTCCAAGCTCTTCTTTACCTCCCGCAGACCGGGCTCTACAGGAGGAAAGGTAGCGGAAGACGGATTGCATTACGAAGACATTTACATCAGCAACAACCAGGGAGGTGCCTGGTCTCCTCCAGTAAACCCAGGCGGTCCGCTTAATACAGAAGGGCATGATGCCCTGCCTTTCAACAGCGCGATGTTCGAGACCTGCGCGAGTTTATCTCCGGACGGCAGAACACTATTCTTCGTGAGAGCCATGGATTTCAGTTCTCAGCGCGACCTCTACATGTGCCGCAAAACAACAGGCGACAATTGGTCGAAAGCCGTCAAACTTCCCTTCAATACGGAATATGATGAAGACAGCCCTTACATGCATCCGGATGGGAAAACACTTTACTTCAGTTCCAAAGGCCACACGACCATGGGCGGTTACGATGTGTTCAAAGTTACCATGCTTGGTGGCGGAGGTTGGTCTAAACCTGAAAACCTGGGTTATCCAATGAATACAGCCGGTAACGATTTGTACTTTGTACTCGGCGCAGAAGGCAAAGTAGGTTACTACGCTTCCGACAAAGACGGAGGATTGGGCAAGCAGGATTTATATTCCGTGCGTATGCCCATCAGTGCCAAAGAACCACAGTTGACCTTGATGAAAGGAAAAATAAAAGACGCCACAGGAAATAGCGTAGAAGCTAAAATCACAGTGAACGATAACCAAACCGGTGAAGTGTTGGGAGAATACAAGTCAAACGCCGAAACCGGAGAATACCTGATCGCTTTGCCTTCCGATCATAACTACGGTGTCACGATAGAAAAACCCGGAAAATTATTTTACTCTGAAAACGTATACCTATCGTCCAACGCGGGATTCAAGCAAGAGAAGAAAGACGTGGTATTGGCAGACAGCAAGGCGGGAAGTAAAATTGTATTGAAAAATGTGTTTTTCGATACGGGTAAAGATCAGCTAAGATTAGAATCAAAAACAGAGCTGGCTCGCGTCACCAAATTGCTGCAGGATAATCCTTCCATCAAAATTGAAATTTCCGGTCATACCGATAATGTAGGCAGTGAAGAAATCAATCAGCAATTGTCTGAAAAAAGAGCCAAAAGTGTCGTAGCCTTTTTGATACAAAATGGTATTCCGGCAGCCCGTTTAAAAGCTGTCGGTTATGGCAGTAAGAGCCCTGTCGCTGACAACACTACCGAAGCCGGCAAACAATTGAACCGCCGTACGGAATTGAAAATTTTGTAATGGGTTAATTGATGATGGTTTGTCAGAGACAACCATGGCGGGATAGTTGTCAGAGACAGGCCATGGATATGACATCATGACATGCTAAACCAGTTTGGACTAATTATTGAAAAGCTCCTCACATCATTTATAATCAGCAATACATCAAAAACAACCATGGAAGAAAAAGGTAGCATATCGATCCACACGGAAAATATTTTTCCGATCATTAAGAAATTTCTTTACGCCGATCATGAAATATTTTTACGCGAACTGGTTTCTAACGCTGTTGATGCCAGTCAGAAAATAAAACGATTATCGGCCTTGGGTGAATTCAACGGAGAGTTAGGCGAATTGAAAGTAACCGTATCCGTTGACACAGAAAACAAAACCATCACCATCACTGACCGAGGCATCGGTATGACGGCGGAGGACATCAAAAAATACATCAACCAGATCGCTTTCTCCGGAGCAACGGAATTCATTGAACAATACAAAGACAAGACAGATACTTCTCAAATCATTGGTAACTTTGGTTTGGGTTTTTACTCTGCCTTTATGGTTTCCAAAAATGTGGAGATCCACACCCTATCCCACAAAGAAGGCAGCCAAGCGGCTCACTGGACCTGTGACGGTTCCACGGAGTTTACCATCGGTCCTAGTGATAAAAAAGAAAGAGGAACAGACATCATCCTTCACTTGGCAGATGACTCTTTAGAGTTTGCAGACAACTACAGGATACAAGGCATTCTCGACAAATACTGCAAGTTTTTACCGATCGAAATTGAGTTCGATGGAAAAATCATCAACGATCCTGAACCGCTATGGACAAAGAGTCCTTCAGAGTTGAGCGATGAAGATTACATCGCCTTCTACAAAAAACTATACCCGATGTCGGAAGATCCTTTGTTCTGGATTCATCTGAACGTAGATTATCCGTTTAACCTGACCGGTGTATTGTATTTCCCTAAGCTGAAAAAAGACTTTGAATTTCAGCGCAACAAAATTCAGTTGTACAGCCGTCAGGTCTTCATCACCGATGAAGTGAAAGACGTGGTACCTGAATTTTTGATGTTGCTTCACGGCGTATTGGATTCTCCGGATATCCCGTTGAACGTGTCCAGAAGCTTCTTGCAAGCGGATGGTAATGTGAAGAAAATCAACAGCCACATCACGAAAAAAGTAGCGGATAAACTACAAGAATTGTACAACCAAAATCCTGAATCTTTCCAGGAGAAATGGGATGACATCAGTTTGTTTGTAAAATACGGAATGATCAGTGATGAGAAGTTTTACGAGAAAGCAAAAAACTTCTGTTTACTGAAAAACACAACAGGAGAATATTCTACGATTGAGAAATACAGCGAAAAAGTAAAAGCCACACAAACCAATAAACACGAGGCGACGGTATTCCTTTATACCAGCAATGCTTCTGAACAGGATTCATATATTCAGTCGGCACGCAAACGTGGTTATGACGTATTGGTATTGGATTCCGCTATTGATTCACATTTCATCAATCAATTAGAAAGCAAACTGGAGAAGACCAGTTTGAAACGCGTGGACTCTGACAGCATAGAAAAACTGATCGAAAAAGACGAAGCGAGAGAGAGCGTACTGAGCACAGAAGACAAAGAAAAAGTAACGGCTATTTTCACCAAAGCGTCTGAAGGCAAGGGTATCCGTGTAGCGACAGAAGTGCTTCCTGTAGATGAAATGCCGGTAACCATTACCGTACCTGAATTTATCCGTCGTATGAAAGACATGTCAGCGACCGGTGGCGGCGGCATGTTTGGTAATTTCATGAAAGAGGAATTCATCGCCATAGTCAATGAAAATCACCCGATCTTACAAAAGCTATTGAAATTGCCTGAAACCGAACAACAAGTATTGGCCGGTCAAACATTGGATATTGCTTTGCTGTCTCAAGGTTTGTTAAAGGGAGAATCGTTGACGAAATTCATTGAACGCAGCATTTCTTTATTGAATCAGAATTAATAAGGGGTACGCGTGAGGGATAGGAACGGAAAGCCCACAGCGAGCCACTAGGCCAGTATGCAGCAAGAGGCTTGTTCCGAGCGAGGACTTGGAGTGGATAGCCCGACCCCGCCAGCAAAGAGAAGCAAAGCCATCAGATGGGAGGCGGGGGCACGCCCAAATTATAAAAACACGCCATCCGATAATTAACACGATGATAAAACACCTGTTCTTTAAGAAGAACAGGTGTTTTTATATCTGGATGCATAATTTTCTTATATTACCATCGTTTTGAATACGCTATGCCCTTAAAGTATTTTACCTTATTCTTCCTTTTTTGCTTGCTGTCAAGCGCCGTAGTATTTGCCCAGGAACCGGCTAAGAAAAAAAATGTATTCTACGTTTTAGAGACCGATTCTATTCCTGAAATAGACATGGGCGCGGATACCGTGAATGCATACCTCCGCAAGAAAGGCAGAGCAGGAAAGAAAAAGAAAGGCAAGAAAAAAACATTTTATGGGTTAAAAACCCGTCGGGGTTTCACCCGCACAGGAGATGGAGAACGTGTAACAGTTGAGCTATTTTTTACGCTCAAGAAATACCGTGAACCCAATGCTTTTGTACCGGAAATTTATGTGTGGGATTTTACGACCGGGAAAATCAAAAAAGTTGCCAGAATAGAAGAAGATAAACGCAAAGATTACCGCATTCTCCATGGACCTTATACCAGGCTATACAATGGAGAAGTCATAGAAGAAGGTGTATTCTATGTGGGCACAAAAAATGCCCGCTGGGAGAAATACGATAAGAAATCTATCCTCATTGGAAAGACCAAATACTTCCGCGGCTGGCCCAAAGAAGCTAAAATCGAATATTTTGATGATGCCCGTAAAAGGCCTAAGGAAGTAGTTCCTTATGCGTATGGCGTGAAAGAAGGCGATTATTATTTGTTTTCTGAAAAAGGAAACATCAAATTAAAAGGACAATATGAAAACGGACGCCGCATTGGTCAATGGGTGGAATATTTTGACAATACAGACAGACGTCAACGTGAAATTCAATACGGTGAAAACGGTTACGAAGAAGAAAAACAACCCGTGGTCATGAAAGAATGGAACGAGCGCGGTAATGTCATTATGATAGAAGGCAAACCTGTGGAAGCTGGTACTGTGGAAGAAGATCCGATCAAAAAACGCCTTCAAAAGAAGAAAGTCACACGACCTGGTTCAAAATAGTGAAGAGCGAGCGGTGAAGAGTGAGCATTAACCGCAAAAACACATTTTTCTCCACTGATCATTTAAAACTTTTTTCTATAATATTTCATATTTCAACTTGTAACAAATCAGGATATAGTTGAAGCAAACTATTGATTCTTACTGTTTACCGCCCCCATTCACTTATTGTGATTTACAAAACACCTGTACTTTTTAATAAGCATCATTTTTTTTACTAAGTTGCCAAACGTATTCTATACAAAACAAACCCTTTAACTTTATGCAAGACCTTTTGAATTTACCAGCCTGGAAAGCCCTTGAAAAACACTACCAGGAAACAAAAGACCAACATTTACGAGACAGCTTCAAAAGCAATCCGGACAGAGCCACTGCTTTTTCTATAGAATGGAAAGACATCTATGTTGATTTTTCTAAAAACAGGATTGATGAAACGACATTAAAATTATTTTCTCAATTGGCAGACGAGGTAAAACTCAGACAAGCCATTGATGCGATGTTTTCCGGTGTAAAGATCAACAACACAGAAAACCGTTCGGTACTTCATATCGCTTTGCGTAATCGCTCTAACAGCCCTATCCTGTCAGATGGTAAAGATGTCATGCCTGAGATCAATGCCGTATTGGCCAAGATGAAATCCTTCACAGAAAAAGTTCGCAAAGGCGAGTGGAAAGGGTTTTCAGGAAAAGCGATTACAGATATCGTCAACATCGGTATCGGAGGATCTGATTTAGGGCCTTATATGGTCACGGAAGCGTTGAAGCCTTATGGTCATGAGAAACTGAATTTACATTTCGTTTCCAACGTAGACGGTACACACATTGCCGAAGCGGTTAAAAATTTAAACCCTGAAACAACTTTATTTATTGTTGCTTCCAAAACGTTTACTACGCAGGAAACCCTTACCAATGCACATTCTGCAAAAGCATGGTTCCTGAGTAAGTCAGGTGCTGATGAATCAGCGATTGCCAAACATTTCGTAGCACTTTCTACCAATGCAAAAGATGTGGCTGCTTTCGGTATCGATACCAATAATATGTTTGAGTTCTGGGATTGGGTTGGCGGACGTTATTCCTTATGGTCTGCGATCGGTTTGTCCATTGCGCTGTACATTGGTTTCGATCGCTTTGAAGAATTATTAACCGGCGCTCACGACATGGACAACCATTTCAAAACAGCGCCATGGGATAAAAACATTCCTGTGATTTTGGCGATGTTGGGTGTTTGGTACAATAACTTCCACGGAGCAGATTCTCATGCTATTCTTCCTTACGACCAATACATGCACCGTTTTGCCGCTTACTTCCAACAAGGTGACATGGAAAGCAATGGCAAAGGAGTACAGAAAGACGGTAGCAAAGTCAATTACTCTACGGGCCCTATCATATGGGGGGAGCCTGGTACCAATGGTCAACACGCCTTCTATCAATTGATTCACCAAGGTACCAAACTGATTCCTTGTGACTTCATTGCACCTGCACAATCGCACAATCCTTTATCTGATCATCATCCAAAATTATTGGCCAACTACTTTGCGCAAACAGAAGCGTTGATGACCGGTAAGACAGCGGAAGAAGTAAAATCAGAACTAGAAAAAGATGGATTGGGTAAAGAAGCCGTGGCGGAATTGATCCCTCACAAAGTCTTCAGTGGAAACAGACCTACCAATTCATTCCTGGTGAAAAAGATCACGCCACACGCGTTGGGCGCCTTGATCGCGATGTACGAGCAGAAGATCTATGTACAAAGCGTGGTATGGGGTCTGAATGCTTTTGATCAATGGGGTGTGGAGTTAGGAAAGCAGTTGGCCAAGAAAATTTTGGGAGAGTTACAAAGCGATGGCAACATCACATCGCATGATGCGTCCACCAATGCTTTGATCAACTTGTATAAAAAGTGGAAATAAAAACTATGGATCATTCAATTTTAGATACCGAAGTAAGCAATGATAAACCAAGGGTTTATATTCCGGCTGGTCCTGGTCTACGATTTGGGAACTTCATTGTAGATATTATCAGTTACTTTGTCGCCACTTTTGTAACAGGAATGATTATTGGCTTATCTGGATTTGGATACTTGCTGAATAATCCGATCTATACCAATCTATTGTCAGCGATTATCTTCATTTCCTACTATGTAATATTGGAATGCACAACTGGAAGAACGCTTGGCAAACTGGTTACAGGAACTCAAGTGCTGAATGAAAAAGATGAACAACCTTCTTTTCTTAACATCATGGGAAGAACGCTTTGCCGCTTGATACCTTTTGAAGCCTTCTCTTTTCTAGGCAGCGGTTACGGTTGGCACGACAGCATTTCAAGTACTAAAGTAGTGGTGATAAAAGAAGTTAAAAAGAAAGTGACGAACAAAAGATAATCTCTTTCTTATTTCTATTGATCAGAACGATTCAATAATTCTCAACAAAAAAGGGGCTCGTATAATGAGCCCCTTTTTTTTGCCTGATTATTTTTTCACTATTTGGAAAGGTATACCTCTTGTGTTTTGGAAGCCTGACCGGACTCCACTTTTACGATGTATACGCCAGAACTTACAAACGGTAGATTGACTTCTAATTTACCGTTCGCGACATTTTGGTTCTTCGCTTTGTATACTGCATTTCCTTTCATGTCGTAGATGGTAAGATCTGCAGTTGCCACTTTCGTGTTGTTAAAGTTCACCGTCACTTTTTGTTCAAAGCTATATACGGTGATCTCTGAAAGTACACCAGACTTAGTATCTGTTACGACAGACTCCTTCTTATTATACTGAATGTAGAATCGATCGGTATAATTGGCTTTGGCAAGATCTACTGTATAAGAAGGATTAATTCTAAGATCCTGTCTTGCATGGGTATGCTTATCAACAAAGATCACTGAATCGGCATCTTCAAATCCGGTAATGTCTGCGGTGAAGGCATAGTTACCTGCAAACTTAGCATCTATAGTTACGGGTATCGTTTCGTTGAACGAGCTGTAGGGTATACTATTGATGGCGTAGTTATCTGCATTGTAATTCGTATAAAGAGAAGGAGTCTGACCTTCGTTCATCATCTTATAAGCGTCATACTGACCATCGAAAGTGGTGGTGGTCGAATCGAGTAAACGAATAACAGTCTCATCGCTGGATGCACCGCTTGTAGCAGTCAAACGAAGAATACTCGCATCATTTGACGTTCTCCAAACATCTACGTTGATTGCTGACGTACGCACAGCATTGGTCATAGAGACGGATCCCGTACCACCGGATGTAGACACCTTCACAAAGAAGCCTTGCATAGAACCGATGTATCGTGTTCCTCCATTGGTACCAATACCCGCCACATAAGCGCTGAATCTGTCATTTCTTGGATCCCAATAATAAATGGCATTATCAACACCTGTCTTCGTCCATCCTGAAGCAGCGGCCCAGTCAATTGTGGAAGGATATGGATTACCTAAATGATTCCAACCATCTGATGAAGGCTTAAAGGTTGGTACTGTTGATTTAGTATTTGTTAATGTACCACTTGATATTGTTCCCATATTATGTGTATATGGACCTGCTACATCAATGACCGTAGTAGGGAATGCTCTAAAGAATAATGCATAACCTGTCATTGTTTGAAGCGGCTGAGACAACGCGGTAACAGCCGTCCATCCTACTTTGACACTAGTATCAGGTAAGGCTTCATTGTAGTAATACATGTTTGTATTTGCACCGAAATTGATTGTCACATTGTCGTTCCAATCCGCTGCTGTTCTACCTGGAATAGGAGAAGAAATGTAATGGTACCTGTTGCTCCAGATTATTTTGAAGAAACGAATGTTACCGGTTGTCGCACCTGTACCTGTACCTGCAATAGAACCGTTATAAAGGTCAATATTCAGATTATTGTTTGTATTGAACGTACCGGTAGCCAATGTTAATACACCTCTGATTGTACTGGTGCTATTTAAGTTAAGGCCTGCAGCATTATTCAATCTGACATTGTAAAAATTAGTAGCCCCAGTTATATTCTGTGCAACTGTACCTGAAAATACAGTCGTACCATTATCTGTATAGGTACCGTTGTTTACCAAATCAGCGTTCAAAGTCAATGTACCTGCAGCATTGTTTGTCAAAGTACCGGAAGTATTAATTGTCAGGTTGTTTATACTGACAGCGGTTGAAATCAACGGCATATTCAATGCAGCTGAAGGGATAATAACATCAGTCGCTGCGTTGGGGATAATACCGCAAGTCCAGTTACCAGTGTTTGCCCATGCAGAGCTTGTAACACCTGACCATTGGTTAACAGTGGAGACAGAGATGACTGCCGCATTACTTGTACAACCTCCAGTGTTTACCATTACGTCATAACTACCGGCAGAAGCTGCCGTAGCTCCAGAGATAGTATAGGAAGAAGTAGTAGCACCTGAAATGTTAACACCATTTTTCCTCCATTGGTAATTTAAGCTACTACCACTTGCAGCAACTGTTAAAGTTGCAGAACCGCCTGTACAAATGGATTGACTCAGCGGTTGTGTCGTAATTGTTGTTGTTCTATATGTTGCAGTATTTGAAACATATGAAACCGCACTACAGCCTGGCAAATCAGGAGTCAATACACATGATACAATATCATTATTCGTCAATAATGGATTATTATAAGTGCTACCTGTCCCTACATTTGTTCCATTCACTTTCCACTGATACAGTGGAACCGTACCAGCATTTGTAGCAACCGCTGTAAAATTACCAGTATTCAGATTGGAAACAATTACGTTAGATATTGTAGCACCAATATTAAGTATTGATACATCAACTATCAAAGGCAATGTAGGAGGTACGATACTTGTATAAAGCAAATTTGAATTCTTATAATATTTTACCACTCCAGCCTGTACAGCAATTTTCAAAATATCGTTAGTAGCATAAGCACCAAAGCTACCGCGAGATGTTCCTGATTCATAAATTGCAAGCAATCCTGAATTAGTAAGATAAAAAGCATATTGAATACTAGTAAAGTTTGAATTCGCATTAGTTGTGCTTAATCCAACCATTCTGGATTTATTCACTTCACTACAGGTGAACTGCATATATCCATTATTACTAACTTTATTCAATGAAGCGGCTCCTCCATCCCAAGAACCATTAGACTGTATTTTAATTAAGCTGTTGCCAATACCTTTTAAATTCTGATTATCAGAATTTTTCCATCTTACTTGTTCATCTGCTGTGGCGCAGGCAGAACTAACTGGTGAACCTATCACATAGAAATCTATTGCGACAGGCAAATCAAGGCCAATGTTGGTTATGCTATTAGATACATAATTAGTGTTACTGCATCCACCTATAGAAGGTGTAAGTGTACAAGTAACGACATCATTATTGCCAAGAGATGTATTAGTATAGGTATTGGTATTAGTTCCAACATCCGTTCCATTTAACTTCCATTGATAAACAGGTGTCGCACCGGCATTAATTGCAGTAGCAATAAAGTTTCCTGAATTATAATTAGACACCACGACATTGTTTACGGTTGCGCCAATATTTTTAAGAGAAACATCAACAAGCATTGGCAACACTGGAGTCAAACTACTGATATAAAACAGCGTGTTGTTTTTATAATATTTGACAACATTTGCTTCAACAGCAATTTTAAAAATATCACCATTTGAATAATTACCGTAACTACCTCTATTGATACCTGATTCCATCACATTAATTGCGCTGGTATTTGTCAGGTATAATCCAAACTGAATAGATGTATAGTTGAAATTTAGATTGGTAGAACTTAATCCAATTACTTTCTCAGAATTTGTCTCTGAAACAGTAAACTGCAAATATCCATTATCACTAACCGTATTCCATGAACCGGCTCCACCATTCCAACTATTAGACTGAACTTTTGTAATACTATTTCCATTGGTAGTGACTAAGTTAAATTCTGATGTTTTCCATTTCACTTCTTCATCAGCTGTATTACATGCTGAAGTGGTCGCTACTCCTTGAATATAAAAA
>JAQZBV010000108.1 GCA_029237685.1 Cytophagaceae bacterium
CCTAAAAAACGCTTTCCTATACTTCTTCCACCGGCGATGTCTTTATTAAGATAAGTAACAGCAGATAAAAAGATACTACATTTAACAAAGGCATAATAGGTTATAAAATCGTAAAAGGAAAAAGCAACACGAGTAAAGGCAGATATAAGCAAAACTTATTGATCAAAGGTTCTAAAATCAATAAAAAAATAAACGATCGAGTGGGTGATCGTATCAGTGTGGGGCATAATGAATAAGAATAGGACACGCTCGGTTTAAAGATGCCAAAGCGAACGATCGATAGCAAAATCGGTTTTCGCATACGGCAATCATTTGTCTATAACGTCAGTAGAGCGGTCAAAATAGCAGATTTTTTTCAGCATAAAATGGAGTTTGTGAAATTTTGTCAGAAAAAAAGCACGCTTTGGGTATTGGAACATTATTTGGTCAAAAAGGAAATATAAAGTTTAATAAAAAATTAACAACATAACATAATAGGAGGACCCAAATTATGAGACTAGTAGAATGGAATAAACCAGCAGCAAATGGACAAGTAAGCAGAGCGGTATACCAGCACCCTTTTTCGGGAGTATTAGAAAATGTATTTGGTAATGATCTCTTTCAAAAAGAACACGCTTCGTTTGTACCTGCAGTTAACATTGCAGAATCTGAAAGCGCCTATCAGTTAGAGTTATCTGCACCAGGCTTTAACAAAACGGATTTTAAAATTGCCTTAGAGAAGAGGACACTGGTGGTATCTGGTAAGCACGCGGAAGAGAAAGAAGTCAAGGAACAAAAATTCTCCAGAAAGGAATTCAACTACGGCGCTTTTCAAAGAGTTTTCAAATTGCCTGAGAATGCCAATGAAAGCGCAATCGCCGCGACCTATGAAAATGGAATATTAAAATTAGAGATTCCTAAAAAAGAACAAGAGAAAAACGAAAGCAGAGAAATTAGTATAAGCTAATTGTTGGTGAGTGTTGAATCTCCCGTCTTCCTTGATTGGAAGGCGGGAGTATTTTTTTGTTATCTCTAGGAAAGATTGTCCATAAAGTTCCTATTTTGCACATTGGATAACACGACCTCAAATTTAATACAGAATTGACTTTTACTTTTGAATCGTATCCAATAGTACAACAGAAAACATGATCATGAAAAGAAATATTTTGGCGCTGGCCTTTATTTTATCGGCTTTGTCCGCAATGGCACAAACAATACAACAAGACAGTTTGAAAGTTGTAGAAGCAAAAAAGAGACAGGCGCCGCTAAAACCTGTAAAATTTTCACTTAATGAAGACGGGACTAATTTTATTCAACTCGCTGGATTGATACAGGCGCAAATGCGCTATAATGAAAGCAATCCGGGCACAACGGTAAATGGGGCAGCCAATCAACACACATGGGATGTGGGATTGCGACGCGTACGTTTTCAATTGATCGGTCAGCTCACCGATCGCATTTTCTTCTATGCGCAAGTAGGCGAAAATAGCACCAACTATTTAACATCCCGAAAAGGAGGTTTTTTTATACACGACGCCTTGGGTGAATATGCCTTTATTAAAAAGAAGCTCTCTATCGGTATGGGATTGAGCTCATGGGTAGGACCTCTTCGCTACTCTTCTCCTGGTGTGGGTTCTTTTATGAGCATGGATGGTCCTATTTATCAACAAACGACGAATGATTTGAATGATCAGTTCGTCAGAAGATTCGGCGCTTATGCGAAAGGTAAATTGGGTAAACTCGATTACCGCGTGAGTATTTCAAAACCATTCATTGTTAATCCGGGTAATGTTTCCGGAGCGGCTAACCAGGCAGCGGTGCCGGTGTTAGGTTCGCTGGGATTGAATCAATCGACCTTCTCTACACAAGATCCCGAAGCACAATTCAACACCTATCTTTCTTACCAGTTCTTTGATCAGGAAAGCAATGTGACCCCTTATAATACCGGTTCCTATTATGGAAATAAAAAAGTGTTCAATATCGGTGGAGGGATTCAGTACCAGCACAACGCCATGTGGCACAAAGAACAAAATACAACGACTGGTGCAATCGATACAGTGAAAACAGCTTTGCTCACTGCCGGAGTGGATGTATTTTATGATGTGCCCTTGAATAAGGATAAAGGAACAGCGTTGAACTTTTATGCGGCTTACCTGTACAGTGATTACGGGCCTAACTATACCAGGCAACTGGGTGTCATGAACACCGCAGATGCAGCGCCGAGTGCAGCGGCAACAGCGAATGGGGCTTTAGCGGGAAGCGGAGGAAGTGCTTTTGCCATGAACGGGTCGGGCAATACCTTCTCCGGTCAAGTGGGTTATAAATTCAAAAATGATTTGCTGGGTTCTTACGGAACATTGATGCCTTATGCCATGTTTCAGGCCACTCAGTATTATAATTTTAGTTCTGAAATGTTCATGTACCATGTCGGCGTCAATTGGTTGCTGAAAGGACAAAATTCAAAGATCAGTTTAGATTACCAAGACAGACCTTATTTTTCAAGAGACGTACCAAGCGGCAACATCAATCAGACGGCGAGAAGAGGAATGGTGGTATTGCAATACCAAGTATCCTTCTAACCAATTCATCCAGAAGTATAAAGAGAAAAGCGACTAGATGGTCGCTTTTTTTCTTTTGTTGGATTTCAAATACGTTTGCTTCTAGTTAGGTATTCAGTATCTTTGTAGGGCAAGTTTGCCTACGCTGTCAACGGCCGACCTATGCTCATGGATTATATAAAAAATGCTTTATCTGAACTCGCGAGAGTCACATAACATTTTTTCCAGAAAAAATTATGAGTGCGCCGACGGTGAATGCGCAAACTTGCTTTTTTTATTTTTAAGACTCTAGTACCGTCTTCACTGATTTTCCTGCTATTCTTTTTCCAATCGTTAACATGAATAACGATAAGAAGGTCGTTGCACCAATAATGATAATCATTGGCAGGGTAGAAGGATTGGTAAACAAACTTACCGCGATAGAAGCCAATGCCCCCATACTCATTTGAAGGGCGCCCAGCAAGGCTGATGCGGAGCCGGCATTTTTACTGAAGGGCGCTAAGGATAATGCTGCGGTGTTTGGATTGATCAATCCCAGAAAAGATAAATACAGAAACAAAAAACCAATTGTGCCATATAATTCTAATGTACCTGAAAGGGTAAAAGAAAGAAATCCCACCAATACGGTACAAGCACCAATCAAAGCCATGCGCACTATTTGTTCGCTGGTGTAATAATTCAATAGTAACATGTTAACCTGATTGGCTCCGATGAAGGCTATGGAAAGAAAGGCAAAGATCCATCCGTACATTTTCGTGTCGACCAGAAAAACTTCTCTGAAGATCAAAGGAGAACTCGCGACATAAGCAAAGAGACCTCCAAAAGCGATGGCTCCCGTGAAAGCATAGGTATAGAAAGCCGGCTCACGCATGACCGCTATAAAATTGCCTAGAATGGCTTTGGGTTTTAAGGACAAAGTAGTATCTGGCACATAGGTATCGGGTACAAAAAACGTCACGGTTAAAATAACAAATCCTCCCATTCCTGCCAGGGTAATGAATACTGTATGCCAACCGAAGGCATCCGTGACATAACTTCCAATCGTTGGTGCCAGCATAGGAGATAGTCCTACCATAAGCATGAGTAAGGAGAATACTTTAGCAGATTCTTTTACGGGAAATAGATCACGCACCAATGTCATCGAAGTCACGGCTGCAGCGCAACCTCCAATGGCTTGGACAAAACGAAGGATGATCAGTTCATTGATGTTCGTGACCCAGATGCAACAAAGCGAAGAGATTACAAAAAGCACCATTCCGGAATATAAAGGAATTTTTCTTCCAAACCGGTCCAACAATGGACCATAAAGCAATTGGCCTGCCGATATCCCAATAAAGAAACTCGATAAGGAAAGTGCTACCTCTGCTGTGGTAGTATGTAAGTCTTTTGCAATTTCCGGAAAACCGGGTAGGTACATGTCTACCGTAAAAGGAACAAGGGCTGTAAGCGTACCTAATATAAGTATTAAGGAAATATAAGTTTGTCTGGTCATTGGAAGTTCTAGAAAAGGTAGGGATGCTTTACAACGAAACAATTTTATTTTTTGTTCCGTGTACATTTAAATGCTGGATACTTTAATAAATTTTACAAGCATAAAAAAAGGCTGCTCCAAAACGGGCAGCCTTTTGTAAGAGTATAAAGAATAATTATACGTTCTCCGAACTTGCTTTCGCCGCGATGAACTCACGGTTTAAACGAGCGATGTGTTCCTGACTGATTTCTTTCGGACACTCCACCGAGCAAGCGCCGGTGTTAGAGCAGTTACCAAATCCTTCGTCTTCCATTTGTTGCAGCATGTTCTCTACACGAGATTTACGTTCCGGATGTCCTTGTGGCAACAAAGACAATTGCGAAACTTTCGCAGAAAGGAACAACATGGCAGAAGCATTTTTACAAGCCGCTACACATGCTCCGCAACCGATGCAAGTAGCCGCATCAAATGCTTTATCAGAATCTTGTTTAGAAATCGCTATCGCGTTGGCATCGATCGTCACACCTGTGTTGACAGAGATGTAACCACCGGCCTGAATGATGCGGTCAAACGCAGAACGATCGACCACTAAGTCTTTCACTACCGGAAAACCTTTTGCTCTCCAAGGTTCGATGGTGATGGTATCACCGTCTTTGAAGCTTCTCATGTGCAACTGACAAGTCGTGATGCCTTCCTTCGGACCGTGCGGTCTTCCGTCGATTACCATCGAGCACATTCCGCAAATACCTTCGCGGCAATCGTGATCAAAAGCAATGGCTTCTTCTCCTTTTTTGATCAATACTTCGTTCACCTCATCGATCATCTCCAAAAAGGACATGTCAGGAGAAACATCTTTTGCATCATAGCTAACCAATTTGCCTTTGGTGTTGGCGTTTTTCTGACGCCATACTTTGAGGGTTATGTTCATGTGACCTGCCATATCTATTTGTAGCTTCTTTGTGTGAGTTTAACATTTTCAAAAACAAGGGCTTCCTTGTGCAATTCTTCCGGCTGATTATCGCCTTTATATTCCCAGGCCGCAACGTAGGCGTAGTTATCGTCATCGCGTTGTGCTTCGTTTTCGTCGGTTTGGTATTCTTCACGGAAGTGACCACCGCATGATTCGTTACGATTCAAGGCATCTACTACCATCAATTCACCAAGCTCCAGGAAATCCGCCACACGACCGGCTCTTTCAAGTGTAGTGTTCAGTTCGCCTGCTTCGCCTGTTACTTTGAGGTTCTTCCAGAAATCTGCACGCAATTCCTGAATCATTTTCTGTGCTTTTTTCAAGCCCGCTTCATTACGCGCCATACCGCAGTATTCCCACATGATCTTGCCCAGTTCTTTGTGGTATTCGTTGGCTGTTTTCGTTCCGTTGATGGCTAAGAATTTATTGGTTCTGTCTTTTACCGCTTTCACTGCTTCCGCAAAGGCAGGATGAGTGGCGTCGATGGCCTTCGGTCCGATCTCCGCTAAGTAATCACTCAATGTAGAAGGAATCACGAAATATCCGTCTGCTAACCCTTGCATCAGCGCACTGGCTCCCAAACGGTTCGCACCGTGATCGGAGAAGTTGGCTTCACCTAAAGCATACAAACCTTTTACAGTAGTAGACAAGTTGTAATCTACCCAAAGACCACCCATGGTATAGTGAACCGCAGGGTAGATACGCATCGGTGTTTTATAAGGATTCTCTCCGGTAATCTGAGCGTACATGTCAAACAAGTTGCCGTACTTCGCTCTTACCGCGTCTTCTCCTAAACGTTTGATGGAATCAGCAAAGTCGAGGTACACGGCAAGGCCGCTGGCTCCAACACCTTTGCCCAAGTCACACATTTCTTTCGCGTTTCTGGAAGCTACATCGCGTGGTACCAGGTTACCGAAAGAAGGATATTTTCTTTCTAAGAAATAATCTCTTTCACTTTCAGGAATCTCAGACGCCAGACGTTTGTCCCCAACTTTAGCAGGGACCCATACACGTCCGTCGTTACGAAGTGATTCACTCATCAAGGTCAATTTTGATTGATGATCTCCTGATACAGGAATACAAGTCGGGTGAATTTGTGTAAAGCAAGGGTTGCCAAACAAGGCGCCTTTTTTATGTGCTCTCCAGGCCGCTGTGACGTTACAGCCTTGCGCGTTGGTAGATAAATAGAATACGTTTCCATATCCTCCTGTGCACAACAACACGGCATGCGCGCTATGACTTTCGATCTCACCTGTTACCAGGTCACGGGTGACAATACCTCTCGCTACGCCGTCTACTGTGACTACGTCCAGCATTTCATGACGGGTATATTGCTTTACGGTGCCTTCGTTGACCTGACGCTCTAAAGCGCTGTAAGCACCTAATAATAATTGTTGTCCGGTTTGTCCCCTTGCGTAGAATGTTCTTGCTACTTGCGCTCCACCGAAAGAACGGTTGTCCAGCAATCCGCCGTATTCACGGGCGAAGGGCACACCTTGCGCCACGCATTGGTCAATGATGTTGACACTGACTTCAGCCAAGCGGTGAACATTCGCTTCACGCGCACGGTAGTCACCGCCTTTTACTGTATCGTAGAACAGACGGTACACACTGTCACCATCATTACGGTAATTTTTTGCAGAGTTGATACCTCCCTGTGCGGCGATACTGTGCGCACGGCGAGGACTATCCTGGAAGCAGAAAGCTTTCACGTTGTAACCCATTTCGCCTAAACTGGCAGCAGCGGAAGAGCCTGCCAAACCAGTCCCTACTACGATGATGTCGTATTTTCTTCTGTTGGCAGGGTTAACGAGTTTCAGTTTGAATTTATGTTTGGTCCATTTTTCTCCTATCGGACCTTCAGGTATTTTGGAATCTAATTTCATAATCTGAGCAGAACAAATGAGTGATTAATGGGAGCAAGAAGAAGAACAAGTAAGGAAATATATTTTCAATGGGATATAAGCGTAAAGCGCTGGGATCACAAAGTAGAATAAGAAACCCACTGCTCTAATGAAGAAATTATATTTCACGTGATTCAATCCCAGAGACTGGAAGGCACTCGCGAAGCCATGGTACAAGTGATAACCCATAGCTATCATAGAAAACACATAGAACGCTACGATGTATGGATTGCTAAACGCAAACCACACCGCTTGGTAAAGATCCGTATAAGAGGAAAGATCACCATGATCAGTTAAGTATTCTCTGGAAGGAATAGAACCTCCATAATGCACTGCCCACCAGAAGTGGTACAAGTGAACGGCAATGAAAACCAATAAGATGGTTCCCAATAGCCCCATGTTGCGTGAACTCCAGGTACTGTTCTTAGAACCTTTGTTCACCTGATAGCCGATCGGACGAGCCGCTGCATTTTGACGGGTCAAAAACAGTGCGATCAAAGCGTGAGCGATGATGATGATAAAGTTACCCTTTGAAATGGTTTGGATCACCGGATTATGCGACATGAAATTCGCATACGTGTTGAAAGAAAGCCCCAAATCGAGGTTTAGCAACTGAAGGTTTCCGATCAGGTGGACCACCAAAAACGAGCATAGAAAAAGCCCTGTGAGGGCCATCATGATTTTTTTTCCTACCGAGGAAGAGACTGCTGAAATAAACCAGTTCATTTTTTGTTTGTTTTATAAGAGGTGCATTTGAAATCTACCAAAATTAGAACCTGTGGCATTGAATTGCAATAAATGTTATTATTTAAACACATTCTAAATAACGTCATATTTTCGTTATCTTTATAACACTTAAACAGGCAATACTGTTTATATTTAGGCCGTTATTTTAGTTATGATTTCTTATACGTCTACAAAGGTATTTCAGGTTCTTTTTTTTATGTGCATCTGGTGCGCTGTCCTGTTTGAAGCGCAAGCGACTCATATTAAGGCAGGTGATATCAAAGCAGAACGGATCAGCACGGCTTCCCTGACTTACAAATTCACTTTAAATCTCTATACCATACCCTCTTCTCAATCAGGAATTCCTGTGGATCAGGCTACTCTTGATTTTGGAGATGGCAAGTCAGGAACGGCCTATAATCCACAAGTAGTTACTTTCGACGGCACTACAGAGAATAATATCTTTACCTTTTATCATACGTATAGTGGTCCTGGGTTTTACAGAATAGGCTATCAGGAAGTCAATCGAATAGCGAGTATCATCAACATGTCCAATTCAGTGGGTACCGCTTTTTTTGTGGAGATGGCTTTGTCTATTTCTCCGACATCTGGTGTGAACAGCTCACCGATTTTAGCTGTGCCTCCCTTGGACAAAGGTGCAATCGGACAAATTTATACACATAACCCGGGTGCTTATGATCCTGATGGAGATAGTTTGGCCTTTAGCTTTTACACTCCCCAATCAAATAAGGGAGTCTTCGTAGGAAATTATAACTTACCGGATCAGTTTGGCGGCACCTCTACCTCCGGAGGAACTCCTTTTATTACCATTAATCCTGTTTCAGGGGACATCGTTTGGAATGCACCCAGTAATGCCACCAACAGTGGTTCGTTACCGCGTTATTACAACATCGCCATCCGCATCGATGAATTTCGTGCGGGAGTACGGATCGGTTATGTCATTCGCGACATGCAGATCGAGATCGTCGATTCTCCCAATAAACCACCGGTATTGAAAATGCCTTCGGACACTTGTATTGTAGCTGGAACTTGGTTAAAGGATACTATTACCGCATCTCATCCTCAAAATTTTAATATTTTTTTAGAGTCGTACAGTGGTATTTATAACTTGACTACTAGTCCAGCTATCTATCCTCCTGTTACGATTAATAACAATTCGGCTAATCCGTCTATTACACTGGATTGGAAAACAACCTGTGACCATATCCGCGAGCAACCTTATGATGTGGTGTACAAAGCCACTAATATCAATGCAACTCCTAAGTTAACGGATGTACGTAGTTTTCTGATTTATGTAAAGGCACCAAAACCGCAGAATCTTCAAGCAACTCCAATAGGAAATACGATCCAGTTGAGCTGGGATGCTTATAAAACATCCACTTGTTCTAATGCTTCTAAAATAAGAATATACCGAAAGCAATGCGCCGCTAGTAATTTTAGTCCGGAACCTTGTGAAGATGGCATTCCATTAGGTTCTGATTATGTCTTTATAAAAGAAGTTGACGCCGGTGCTGCTTCCTTTATTGATAATAACAATGGAGCGGGTTTGCTACCAGGTGTAGGTTATTGCTATACCATCCTCGCTACCTTCCCTTCTCCCGGAAATGGAATCAGTTATCCTGCCGATGAAGCATGCTCCAATATCGCCATTGAAGTTCCTGTATTAGGAGAGGTTTCTGTAACAAACACAGATATAACCAATGGAACGATTCAATTGGATTGGTTCGAACCTTTGGATAATGTCACAGGTCCTTTTTCTTACGATATCTATAGAGCTTCTTCCGACGCACCTACTGTATTTAGTTTAGTCACTACTGTAGCAGCCGATACATTTTACACGGACAATAACCTGAACACGGAGGAGAAACAGTATTTCTATAAGATCAAACTTTCCAGTGCGTCAACATTTGCTGCCGTTCAATCTTCCGTAGCTTTGACTGCTTCACCACGAAATGCTTCTGCTTTGCTTTCTTGGAATGTAACGGTAGCCTTCAATTTAGATACTCTTGAAGTATACAGATCCATTAACGGTGATGCTTTCGCGTTGACAAAGACCTTGTTTAATCCTTCAAAGACGGGCAATTACACAGATGATGTGGCCCCTATAAAAAACTGTGATACAGTAAATTATTTCATCAGAGTAAAAGGACATTATTGTGATCCAAGAATGGATCAGGAACTGATATTTGATTCGCCGATTGAAGAAGTTGTTCCCTTAGACGACACTCCTCCGCCTGCACCGGTGTTGACCTTGAAGTCTTGCGCCCCTCCCTATAATTTCCATGTCAATGACTTGGCATGGAACTCGGTGGCTGATGAACAATGCAATACCATCAAAGGTTATAACTTGTATTATGCGCCGCACAGCGGACAGGACTTGTCTTTATTGGCCTTCCTTACGGATACTGTTTATATCCACAGCATGGTCGATTCCAGTTTGGCAGGTTGTTACGAAGTGAAAGCGGTCAACTATAGAGATGTTGAAAGCGCAGCCAGCAACAGAATCTGCATCGACAACTGTACTTATTATCAATTGCCTAATTTGGTGACGCGCGATAACAACGGGCATAATGATATTTTCCAGGCTTATCCGATTCCTTTGGGTGTGCGCGTGGTGCAGTTCAATGTCTATAACCGCTGGGGCAATCAGGTATACAGCTACAAAGGTGAACCTTATATTTACTGGAGAACTTTTGACGGCGCGCAAAACTTCTTGTCAGAAGGGGTGTATTATTACGAAGCCGAAGTGCAGTATTACCGCAGACTCAATCCCGACGATGAAACACAAATCCTGAAAGGATGGGTACATCTGATCGGGGATAAGGAACCTCCTAAGAAGTAGTCAGTGATCAGTAAAGGTAAGAGATTAATATCTTTTACCTTTTTTTATTTAGTGTATAGGGGTGTCAGGTCTTCAGACCTGACACGGGAGGTTCAGCGAAAGATTATAATCGAACTATTTTCTGACCACTGACCACTGACCACTGATTACTATCTTTTTTCAAAAAAGTCTTTATCTTCGTACTCTACTAATTGAAAAAAGATGAAAAAAGCCTACGTTTTTCCCGGTCAGGGATCACAATTTTCCGGTATGGGAAAAGAGTTGTACAACTCCAATCCTGTAGCCAAACAATTGTTTGACAAAGCCAACGAAGTATTGGGTTTCAATATCTCTCAAATTATGTTTGAGGGAACAGACGAAGAATTAAAACAAACCAAAGTAACACAGCCTGCGGTATTCCTGCACTCTGTAATTTTGGCAAAGACTGCGGCGGACTTTAAGCCTGACATGGTAGCAGGCCACTCTCTTGGAGAATTTTCTGCACTGGTAGCGGCAAATGCTTTGTCTTTCGAAGATGGTTTGTCTTTGGTTTACAAAAGAGCTTTGGCGATGCAAAAGGCTTGCGAATTGAATCCATCCACGATGGCAGCCATTCTTAACCTAAGCGATGAGAAAGTAGAAGAAATCTGTGCTTCGATTACCGATGAAGTGGTTGTTGCAGCCAATTATAACTGCCCTGGTCAATTGGTGATTTCCGGTTCGATCAAAGGCATTGAGATCGCTTGTGAACTGATGAAAGCAGCCGGTGCGAAACGTGCCTTGGTATTGCCTGTCGGTGGTGCGTTCCACTCTCCCTTGATGGAACCTGCTCGTTTAGAATTAGCTGCGGCGATCAAAGCGACAACCTTCTCAAAACCCATTTGTCCGATCTACCAAAATGTAGACGCGAAGCCGTATACAGAGGTAGCTCAAATTCAGGAAAATTTAATTTCTCAATTGACCGCTCCGGTGCGTTGGACACAAACGGTTCAAAACATGACCGCTGATGGTGCTACCTTGTTTGTGGAATGTGGTCCCGGTAAAGTGTTGCAAGGATTGGTGAAGAAAATTTCTGCGGCGTCGGAGGTGGCATCGGTATAATAGTTAGATAGTTGTTAGTTGTTAGTTATTAGTCGGATAATAACCCCCCAATAATAATTTTAACAACTAACAACTAACAACTAACAACTAACAACTAACAACTAACAATTTTTTTCACCTCCAGTTCATCCCCACACCGCTTCAAAAGCACCGCCGTACTAACGTTCAATACCGGATGTTTAAAGTCAGGAGCAATTTCGTGAAG
>JAQZBV010000109.1 GCA_029237685.1 Cytophagaceae bacterium
GCAATTACCGGAAGTTTCTTCCAACGGCTTTCACTTCTGATTCTTTTAGCGGTTTCATAGCCGTCCATTTGAGGCATCATCATATCTAACAATACGACATCAATGGATGGATTTTCATTCAATTTTTGCATGGCTTCCTTGCCATCAACAGCGGTAATCACATTCATTTTAAATTTCTCTAATGCTTTGGAAAGAGAAAAGATATTCCTCACATCGTCGTCTGCAACGAGGACGGTCTTATTGTTTAGCACTTCATTCAGCGCCCCCAGATGACGGACCTCGCCAGTTTTTTCGGACTTTTGCTTATTCTCTTCTACCAAATGAAGAAACAATGAAATCTCATCGTACATGCGTTGGTAAGAATGTGCGGTTTTAACAATGATGGAGTCTGCATATTGTTTGATCTTTGTCTCTTCCGCAATGGATAAACTTTTTCCGGTAAATACTATAATGGGAAGATTTTCCAATCCTGGATTTTTCTTTGCTTCCTCTAACGTCTCGTACGCCTTGAGATCAGGGATACCCATATCAAGGATGACACAGTCTATTTCTTTTTGTTGTAAAGCATTGATGCTTTCCCCTATATCAGTTTTTACTTCCGAATGGATTTTATAGGTATCGAGGAAATAAGCCAGTGCTTTCGCATGCATGCTGTTCTCTTCAATGATCAATACTTTTTTATGATTTCGATTCAGTACGTGTTCTATCTTTTGAAAAATCTCCGCTATCTGATCTCCCATTACCGGCTTATTGATAAAATCTATCGCTCCTTTTCGTAAACTTTCATTCTTCATGTTGTGAGAAGACATGATGTGAACGGGGATATGCCTGGTCAACGGATCTGATTTCAACTCATCCATGATTTGCCAACCGCTTTTTATCGGCAATTGTAAATCCAACAAGATACCGATCGGTTTATACAACTTTGCAAAATCCAACCCTTCATCGCCGCGCACCGCAACAATGCCTTTATATCCTTTATCCCTCGTATATTTCAACAAGGCCTGTGCAAAAGAGATATCGTCTTCGATAATCAGGATGACCTTATCGCCGTCGTGGATCAATGCTCTGTCATCCGGTATACTATTGGGAATAAAAGTCGAGAGGTATTGATCCATGGTTTCCTCTTTTTTCTGCAGTTTAACTTCCTGAATGCCGGACTTTTTATCGTTCGCTGTAAACGCATTCAATTCCGGTTTTACCAAAGGAATGTACACTGTAAATTCACTGCCTTGATTGACTTCACTAATTACTTTCAATTCACCACCCAATAACTTCACCAATTCTCGGCTGATAGAAAGTCCTAATCCCGTGCCCCCATACTTGCGGCGCGTAGAACCATCCGCTTGCTGAAAGGCTTCAAATATTTGATGCTGTTTTTCAGTTGGAATACCTATACCGGTATCTTTTACTGTAAAGCAAAGAATATTATTATTGGTAGGAAAACGATTCACAAGTAGCTCTACCGACCCTTTAGACGTAAACTTCAGCGCGTTCGAGAGTAAATTCTTTAAAACTTGCGACAAACGTACTTTGTCAGTAGTGATTGATTCAGGAACATCCGGACTTACCTGTATAGAAAAGTCCAATTTTTTCTCTGCAGCAATCGCCTTAAACAATCCTTTCAAGTCATCCACAAGTTCAAACATGGGCACCTCGAGGTATTCCACCTCCATCTTCCCTGCTTCTATTTTGGATAAGTCCAAAATTTCATCAATCAAACCTAATAAGCCTTGTCCTGAACTTTGGATCACGCGTGCATATTCGATCTGATCTGTACTAAGGTTAGTCTCTCCATTTTCAGAAAGCAGCCTGCTCAGTAACAAAATTGAATTGAGTGGTGTACGCAATTCATGAGACATGTTGGCCAAAAATTCAGATTTGTATTTCGTACTTTGTTCAAGTTCCTCTGCTTTTTTTCTAATGTCCAGGTTCTTCTCTTCCAAGAGTAAGGTGCGCTCTTCCAATTCGCCATTGGTTTGCTGCAACTCTTCCTGCTGTACCTTTAATTCTTCTTCAGAGGCCTGAAGTTTCTGAGATTGTGCTTCCAATTCGGTGTTCAGGCTCTCCAATTCGTTATGCTGTGCCTGCAACTCTTCTGTTTGCGCCTGCATCTCTTCAAACAATTCCTGCAATCTCTCGTAACTTAAGGCGGCATTGATTCCCATCGCGATAGGTTCTAGATTTTTCTCCAACCATTCCTTTTCTCTTGCTTCCAATTTTCTAAGCAAACCGATTTCGATGGCACCGATGCTTTCATTGGCATGTATTAAAGGCAAGATGATCACAGCAGAGGGAGCGGAACTACCCAAGCTTGAATTAACTTTCAAGTAGTTTTCAGGCAGGTTTTCAATCACGATCATCTTGCCGTTTTTCATGGCCTCTCCTACTAAGCCTTCTCCCGATTTCACTTTGGAAGGAATGTCTTTCCCCGCGTAATTACCGGTTAATACAAACTCCATGTTTTTATCGATAATATACACGGTGCCTAATGGTGCGTTGATATAATTGGTAATCGTTTGTATGAGATTAGAAGACATTTTCTTTATATCGCGTTCACCTCTGATGGCATCGCTGATTGCTACGGTACCTTCCTGTATCCAGTTTCTGTCGTTCAGATCATTGAAGCTACTTTCCAAAGCAATGGCCATTTTGTTGAGTGCGAATCCAATTTTACCCAATTCATCATCCGCTTGATCATCGCTTCTTATGGCATAATCTCCTTCTGCTATTTTCTGCGTAATGTTTTCCATGATGGCTATACGACGAGCCGTTTCAATGTATTTCTCTTCTTCTTTTAATTGCTCTGCAAGACGTTGTTCTAAATCTGCTTTAATTCTGACATAAGACATCACTGTAATGAGAATGGAGATTAATGCCGCCAATACCACAAGGATTGGCGTATAGTTGATATACCGCGTTTGTTCCCCAACACGGGTTTCAAGCAGTTTTCTTTCTTCTGACTTGATGCGTTCAACCACTGAACGCAAATCATCCATAATCTTTCTTCCTTTACGCATTTCTAACAATCTTGCATCAAAGTCCAATTGCTGAGAAGAAGACTGTTTTATGCTCAGATCAATCGTTCTTTTCATTTGAATGAATTTCGCATCAATCAATACCTTAATCTCCTCCAGATTTTTTTGCTGTGCCTGATTCTCAGCAGTTCTGTTTTTCAACGTTGTCCAGACATTGATCACTTTTTCGTACGCTCCGTTATAAGGCTTCAAGAAAAGAGGATCTTCGGTTAATAAATATCCACGCTGTCCGGTTTCCGCGTCTTTCGTGTAGGAAATAACCAATTCAGACTCTCTCAACACATCGTTGGTATGATTGACTAATTTCGAATTTTCAATAAGGCGATTAATGCTATAAAAAGAAGCTACTAAACTGACCAGTAAAAGTCCAATAGAAATGGCAAATACCACTTGTAGTCTGCTGATAATGGAAGAGGATGATTTTGGCATAAAAAACGATGAGCTTAAATTTCTTTATGTTGTTCTAAAACTGTTTGGTGTAAAGGCAATACCAAAATAAAACTGGCGCCTTCATTTTCTTTACTTTTGGCGGTAATGATACCGTTGTGTTTTTCTATGATCTTTTTCGCAATGGCCAATCCTATACCGGTTCCTTCGTACAAACGGCGGTCATTCAACCGTTGGAAAATAGTAAATACCCGATCCAGGTATTTCTCATCAAACCCAATTCCGTTATCGCTTACTACAATCCTGCAATAGTCTCCAGAAGCATCGACCGGGCTGGTGAATGATTTTTCTTTTATAATTTCAGAACTGATAGTGATATGAGGAAAGTTATCCGGTCTGGAAAACTTCAGAGAGTTGCTGATGAGGTTTTGAAATACTTGTCTCAATTGGCTATGTACACCATCAATGACCGGCATTTTAGGCGCATTGATGATCGCATTTTTTTCAAGAATAGTCACTTCCAGATCTGACAAAATTTCATGAAGCACCGTATTCAAATCTGTCATTTCGAATAAAGAAGAAACAGAAAGACGGGAATAATCTAGTAAAGCATTGATCAAGTCCGACATGCGTTCGGATGATTTAATCGTACGGTCCAAGTAAGACTTGGCTTCCGGTAAATCTTTCACATGTTTGTCGCGGAGGAGGTGGCTGAAGGTTTGAATCTTTCTCAGCGGTTCTTTTAAATCGTGTGATGCAACCCATGCAAACTGCTGCAATTCATGGTTCCGATTTTCCAGTTCTTCGTTTTTAGTGCTTAGCTCTCTTGTTCTTTCCTTCACTTTTTGTTCCAACGTCTCATTCAAGACCTTGTGTTGATGGATATCTGTAAAGGTACCTACCCACTTCATGATTTGGTTATTTTGTTTCACGGGAATAATGCGCAACAAATAATACCGGTACAAGTCTGTATCCAATTCCTTTATTCGAACCTCACTACTAAATTCTGTCCCTTCTACAAAATGTTTCCCCCACTCTTCGTAAGAGGACGCATCATCAGGATGTATGTGAGGAAATACAGAAGCCATTTCAGAATAGGTATACCATCTTTCATTCACGTATTCCACCAAGCCATCCGGGGTTACTGTGAAAGCGATCTGCGGCAAAGACTCTAATACAGAATGCAATTCTTCGATACGGCCATCCAGCTCTTCTTGTGTTTTTTTTCTGTTCTCAATTTCGTTGCGTAAAGAATTTTGAACCCTGATCAATTCACGTCTTTGTTCGGAGAGTTTATAAAAAGTTTTCACTTTAAATAATAAAATATCCGGATCAACAGGTTTCGTTACATAGTCCATCCCACCGGAAGTATAGCCTTGTGTGATGAAACGCTTTTCAGTATTGGCCGCTGATAAAAAAATGATTGGAGTGTCTTTGGCTTTACTAAAACCTAAAATCGCATCGGCGACTTCGAATCCATCCATGCCAGGCATTTGCACATCCAGAATAATCAGAGAGTAGGATTGATTCAGCACTTTTTTCAATGCTTCTTCTCCTGATTCTGCTGTATCGATACGGAATCCGTTTAGTTCTAATAAAGTTTTAAGTGAAAAAATATTCTCAGGTCTATCGTCAACTATTAGAATCATGTGGTTGTGTAACGGGTGTTGTCTTTAAAGACTAATATATTTTATGATTGATTTGACTGGCGAAAAACTCTTTTAATATTGTCACCAGATCACTGATACGAGAAGGTTTGGTAATGAACGTCACAGCACCGTGACGGAGCGCATCGTCGATAAAACTTTGCCCGGATGAGGTGGAATAAATAACTACCGGAATATGCGCGAGTCGCTCTTGTTTTTTAATTTCCTCTAAACACTGGATACCATTCATGCGTGGCATGTTCAGATCCAGGAAAATATAATTGGGAAGTAATGTATCGTGCTTTAAACGCTCTAAAGCCTCAATTCCATTAAGGGTATACGTGCAATCGTATGATTCTTTTAATTCGCTTATAGCAATAGAAAAAATCTCCTGATCATCAACATCATCTTCAGCAATCAAACAACGAATGGGAGCATTCATAGGGTATAATGACAAGTTATTGTATTGGAGGAGACAAGCTCCTTGCAATAGGTAATCATTCTGTAAAATAGGGCTAGAATTGACGTTAGAGGCCAATTATTCTATAATTATTACAAAACGGGATGCCAAAATAATGCCAAGGAGTATTTAAGTTTTACCCTTCGGTAAACAGGATGCCATTCCTTGGAAGAAAGAACAACCGGTTGCACCTGAAAAATAGGTAAAGGAGCCACCGTTTCTTTGTAGCAAACAACTAAATCATTGGTTTTAATTGAATTAGACACTACCGTTGTGCGGTGATCGAAGTACGTACTTTTATACACCTCCATGCTGATAGCCGGCATATCATAATAACGGTCGTTGACCAGCAAAAACATATTATACGCAATCATATAATCCAAGCCATTCCATGCGCCCTGATCGGGAGCATGTGTTCGGGATGATTTCTCCCAGCGGTTATCTTGTCTCCACCAAGGAGAACCTTCGCTTTCACTTCTGCTATTCCAATCGTTGTTGGCCGGAGGATTGTTAGGGTCACGATACGGTTGATAATGAGGACCTGAAGCCGGAGCTTCTTTAAGCAACATCAGCAAAAATTGATGGTCATAATTATAAATACCGCTGCCGTGAAGAAATTGATGCAGAGTAGCAAAATATTGGATATCAGCAATGTCGCCATAGGCACTCAAAGCAATGGAAGTAGTGTTAACGGAAAGCTCCGGTAAGCAGCCGTCACACGGTACACTCAAAATAGGAACAGCCGTAGCAATCTGAGAAATAGCCTTTAGAAAAGGGAAACGGTGCGTATAAGAGCCCAAAGCGCCAATGAAATATTGCGGGATATTTCCATCATAACAGGTTAATGGAATAGTCTTGCCCCATATTTTCACCTTCTGCGTGTAAGGAATGGCGCCGATACGCAAGACATTCGAAATTGCTGCAGTCTGAGCCACGATGGCATTGTTGTAATCGTGTGCATCTGTATAGCCGTATAAACCTCCGGATCCGATCACAGCATCTGTGAAACGCATGATCCCATTTCGATCATCGTCTAAGGCTTCAAAGTTTTGTCTGAAATAATCTTTTCCCTGCGGATAATTGATATTGTTTTGCCAAACGGCAGAAGATAAAAATGTGTTAGACGATTCATAGGCTGTAAAATTGTTTTTATCAAAGCCTACTTTCACCATCGGATCAAGACCAAAACGCTCTTCTACAATGGCTTGTGCAGCATGAGCCAAACCATAAGCCAATAAGTAACCACCTTCATTATAACGCACAGCGCATCCCTCGGTCGGGTGCTTAATCAGGTAATTCACCTCCTTCATGTAAGTCATGATGGTATGAGTATAGGCTTTTGCCTTTTCTTTAAAAGGATAAAGCTCAGCCGAAGCCTGATAGGTCTCCTCTCCCATGCACTTGACCACCAAGGCAAATCCTACCAGGAGGTTTGAAATCTGATCTACAGTGGGAAAACGCAAAGCATCTGAATCGCAAGGGTCGCTATCCTTAGCAGCACTGTAATCCGATACAAGCGTCTTTAATTCACCGGCAGGGTCTTGTGGTGTAGTAAAATCTGTCAGGTAAGTATTGACATCTATATCGTCTCTAAGGAAAAAACCATTTAATACGGCAGTACTGGTATCCTTATGTGGAGGCACAATGATTTCAGCATTGTAGTCGAGACGCTCATAAGCTTTCATGGCACTATAGAGCTCTTCTTTGAGAAGGTTCAACTCATCAGCTGACGCACCACTTCTGCTCAATAGCAAATACTCTGTTGCCAATACACCTATGTAATTGCCTAAAAAGCTGGTTCCATCTCCGAAATGAAGCATGTCGTCTTTGGCTTTATAAGCCTGACAGGCAGGAATTCCGTAGCCGGAAGGTTGTCCTATAGGGGCTGTCCCAATTTTTAGAAATTCGGTTTTTAACCGGTGACGATAAAACCAATATTTATCCTGCAAGGCCTTATGATCCGCAGCAGGAACATGACTCGCGTAAGAAAAAGCAGTGGGTTTAACTTTTTGAGAAAATCCATCTGACACCATCACAAGAGAAATGGCCAGGATATTAAAAAATGCTATTTTGTATGCGTATTCTTTCATAGGATAAAAGATACATTTGTACAAACAACACTTTCAGGGTATACGTGTAGGAACAACTATTGTTGCCATTCCTACACAACAAATCCCGTAATGGGGAATAAATTACACATCTTTATTATTATTGAGGCAATGAAATCTCAAACGTAGCGCCTTCGTTTTCTATCCCTTTGGCAATAATTTCGCCTCCGTGGAGACTAACTATTTTCTTCACAATAGCCAGCCCTATCCCTGTGCCTTCATACATTTGTTTAGGATGAAGCCGTTGAAAAATAACAAATATTTTTTCTGCATACGATTCATCGAAGCCAATACCATTATCTTTAAAGATAATTTTTACGATTTTTTTTCCATTCACTTCATGGAGTGCAGCCGAAATATCCACTACAGGAAAGACGTCCTTCTTACTGAATTTTAATGAATTGGATAACAGATTTTGAAACAGCTGTCTGATCTGACCAGGGATGCCGTTGATTACAGATAAACCGGTACAATTGATGGTAGCCTTCTTTTCTTTTACAAGAATTTCCAGATCAAACTTGATTTCATCCACCAATTCATGAATGTCTATTTCTTCGTATTGGATATTCCCGTCTGATAATCTGGAGAACATCAATAAGTCATCGATCAATCTCCTCATCCTTTCAGATGTTTTTACAATGCTGTTGATGTAACGATTGGACGTTTCATTATAATCACTGCTCTTCTGCAATAAACTACTGAATGTTAAAATTTTCCTTAACGGTTCCTTTAAGTCGTGACTGGCAACACTGGCAAATTGCAATAGATCATAATTTGATTTTTCCAGTTGTTCGTTCGACTTTTCTAATTGATGGATAGATTCTTTTACTTCCGCTGTTCTTTCCAATACTTTTTGTTCCAACAGACCTTCATTTGTTTTTTGCTCATGAATATTCGTATGGGTCATAATCCACAAACTAATATTCCCTTCTTCATTTCTCTTTGCTTCCGCTCTCGCTAAGAACCAATAATATTTATCATTTTTTCTAAGAATACGATGTTCTCTCTCGAAACGATTTCCAGTGCTTAGTGATTCATTCCATCGTCTAATCGATTCTGAAAGATCCTTTGGATGAACATACGCTTCAAAGCCCTTGCTCAGTTCGTCAAATGTCTTGTCTGTATAGGCAAACCAT
This sequence comes from Cytophagaceae bacterium, assembly GCA_029237685.1. Taxonomy (GTDB): domain Bacteria; phylum Bacteroidota; class Bacteroidia; order Cytophagales; family Cytophagaceae; genus JACMQM01. The sequence continues at coordinate 8,776 of JAQZBV010000109.1, forward strand.
TTTTGATTGAAAAAATTAATACGACCGTCTGCGTCTGAAATCCATAGCAATTCTGGAATGGCATCAGCAATAAAGCGTGTTGTCTCCGAACTTTTCGCCATCTCTAACTGAGCTTCTTTCAATAGCGTAACATCCAGCATAGAACTTAATACTCGTATCGGTGTGCCATACTCATCTTGCAAAATATATCCTCTATCATAAATAATAGCAGATGTTCCATCCGCTTTAACGAATCTATATTCTGCAGACCATTGTTTATTCCCCTTATTAATAGCGTCCAACAAACTCTTATGGACATTTTGGCGCTCGTCTGGTTCTATTTTCAATAACCAACCATCAATACCTGCATTTAAATCATTGTTTGTATATCCAAACTGATGGCTATAACTTTCATTAAACCAAATGGTATTGTCTATGAGACTCCAATCCCAAATGGCATCGTTTGTAGCTTTAGAAACCAGAGAGAATCGTTCTTCGCTTTCCGCCAGCTCCAATGTCCTTAACTTAATCCTGCTTTCCAGGTCAGCATTCAACTTTCTCAATTGCTCTTCTGTATCCAGCAATCGATCAAAATTTTCATTTAACCTTTTTTCAACTTCTTTCTTCTCTGTTACATCAGAAAAAGTAACGACAACACCATCATTCAGTTTGACAGCAATGACATCGTACCAGTGTTCGAGATTGTCCTTTTTATAACTAAACTCGAAATGTATGGGATCTGTTTTTTCTGCAGCGACGCAAAAGTTATTGAACAAATCTTTTGAGTCTTCTGGCGACAAAAGCGTCAACAACCGAGCTTCTTCTACTGCTTCTCCTTTGAGACCAAACATCTCCTGGCTCACTTTATTGGCAGCTGAAAATTCAAAATCAACTATTTTATTCTGAGCACCCCGAACTGAGCTAAGCGCTGCAATGCCGTTCGGAGAACTATTGAATACCACTTTAATGATATTATTCAGACGTCTTACATCCGACACATCGATAAATGAAATCACAAAACCGGCAGTAGTTTTATCGAACAATACATAATTCTGAATACGCATCAGAAATATCTTCCCGTCATGTAACTCTATTTCTTTTTCTATGAGTTTGTTTTCATATTTTACAACACGCAAATCCTCTAACAAATGATCGATCTTGAAATTGTTTGATAAGTGCTGTATAGGCCGTCCTATATCGCTATCCAATACATTAATCATCTCCTTAACTGAAGTATTGAACTTGCGTATTTTTAAGTCGTCGTCTAGAAACACCTGTCCTATGAATGAACTTCTAAAATAATTATCCAGATCTTCATTCAGCTCTACCAACTCTTTAATTTTAAGTTGATGTTCAGCGTTTACGGTATGCAATTCTTCATTCAAGGATTGTAACTCCTCATTAGAACTTTGGAGTTCTTCATTGGCGCTCAACAATTCTTCATTACCAGATTGCAACTCTTCATTGGTAGTCTCTAATTCTTCTATCGCGGATTGAAGATTCTGCTGCGTTTCTTTCAATTCAGCCTCTAATGTTTCTACATAAGAATCAGAGTGATCGCTTTTTTTCTTTAAAGAAGACAAGGCAGAAGGGTCAATAGATTTAATCTCAACTGACATTCTTAACACGACTGTAGCCATGATGTCAAGAGATCCATCACTAGGTTTTGCGATGATATCGACTAACCGGACTCCTTCTTTGGATACTAGCCGTATGTTTTTTTCTGATACTTGCTTATTTTCTTTTATCGCTTTTCGAATGGTATTACCCAAGATTGAAGCTAGCTTTTCAGGTACCATCTTCAGGATATTAAAGCTGAGGGTGTTGTTGGGAAGCTTTAGTAAACCAGAATAGTCACCGATCGTTTCACGAATGTTATAAAAATTATCTATTTTAAACATGGCCATGTTGTACTCCATGGAAACCATATCCTTAAACAATTCTAACATTTCACTTTTTGCATCTTTACCGATCCTACTGATCGGTTTAGTCAAAGTAGGAGAAGCCAATTTATAAAATTCACTTCCAGCTTTACTAGGATTTACATTTTGATAAATTTTCCATTTACGGTCAATCTCTCTGAAACTATTTGAATTCGTATTTAAGTTTTCACTGCTTCCTAAAAACAAATAGCCATAGGTATTCAATGAAAAATGCAAAGAAGCCAATACCTTCTTTTGCAATGCCACATCCATGTAGATAAGCATATTCCTACAGCTTACTAAATCCGTGCGGCTGTAGGGAGGATCTTTGATGACGTTGTGATTGGCAAACACAATCATTTTACGAATGCGAGGAATCACAATATATTCCTCCCCTTTCTTCATGAAATACTTTTCCAATCGCTCCGGACTCATCTCGTTAACAATGGAAATGGAATAACTTCCTTTGCTAGCCTTTTCTATAGCTACTTTATCTATATCAGAAGCGAAAATTTTCACTTCATTGGTTTTGCCCAATTTAGATAAGCACTCATCAATTAAGATAGCAAGAGAATAGGCTTCCTGTCCGGTGCTGCAAGCAGCTACCCATACTTTAACCGGTTCATTATCCGGTTTGTGAGAAATAAGTGGTGGTAAAACTTTCGTTTCCAGAATAGAATATGCTTCATTATTGCGGAAGAATTTAGTCACCCCGATTAAAAAATCCTGACAAAGGATTTGTAGTTCTTTTTTATTCTCTATTAAAAACTTATAATACTCTGCTATTGAATTATAATCCAACGCGAGCATTCTTCTAACAATTCGACGGCTGATCGTAGGTTTTTTATAATGCGTAAAGTCGTAGGATGTATACTGATAAATGTATTTC
>JAQZBV010000007.1 GCA_029237685.1 Cytophagaceae bacterium
GTATTTTCGATCAGAACCATTTGAACGCTGTGATTGTAGAGTTTTTTCTGGTGGCCCTGATTATTTTATTGGGTTTGTTCAGAGACAGTCCTTTGTTTCAAATTCCGGCGGCAGCCAGCAGCATTTTGTTGTTTTCTATGATTGTCATGTTTACCGGAGCTTTCAGCTATTGGCTAAGAGGATGGTCGCTCACGATACTGGCGATTGCTTTTTTTACCATCAACATGCTGAGCAAGTACAACGTCATCGATACCGACTACCAGGTATATGGCATCAATTATACGACCAGCCATAAAGCAACCTATTCCCTTCAAGAACTCAACAACCTCACAAAGCCCAGTGATGTCATCCGCGACAAGAAACGCATGATCGGCATTCTGAACAATTGGAAAGCCAAATTTCCTGCCGGTACAAAACCGAAGATGGTCTTTGTCTGTGTCAGCGGCGGCGGACAACGTGCAGCGTTGTGGACATTGAACACCATGCAGTACGTGGACAATGAACTGAACGGAGACCTGATGAAGCATGCGACACTCATCACCGGTGCTTCAGGCGGAATGATCGGTGCGAGTTATTACAGAGAATTATACCTGCAAAAACAATTGGGCAAGATCGACGATGTTTACAGTACACAATACCTGACCAACATTTCCAAAGACATGTTGAATCCTGTCATCTTTAGTTTGGTGGTGAACGATCTGTTTTTCCGTTTCCAGAAATTCACCGATGGCAAATACGAATACATGAAAGACAGAGGTTATGCTTTTGAACAAACACTGAATCGCAATACAGACTTTGTTTTTAACAAAACGATTTCCGATTACCGGGAACCGGAAGAGCGTTCCCTTATTCCGATGGTCATTCTGTCTCCTACAATTGTCAACGATGGCAGAAAACTCTTCATCTCTCCGCAGGACTTGTCCTTTATGAGCTCCGCGACGTACAATGCGGAAAAAGATTTGCATTCAAAAATCAAAGGCGTTGAATTCAGAAAAATGTTTGCCAAGCAAGACGCTGATAATTTGCATTACCTGAGTGCCCTGCGCATGGTAGCCACCTTCCCTTATGTGACACCCAATGTTCAATTGCCGAGCGAACCGACCATGGAGATCATGGATGCGGGTTTATCGGATAACTTTGGGATCAACGATGCGGTGCGTTTCTTGTATGAGTTTCAGGATTGGGTAGAAGAAAACACAGGAGGTGTCGTATTTGTCAATATCCGTGATTCCGAAAAAGAATCCCCCATTGTCGATAATCAAAGTCCTTCTGCCTGGCAGAAAATATCCAGCCCTATTAGTTCGTTATACAGCAACTGGGACTATTTCCAGGATTTGAGCAATGACAACATGCTGCAGTACGCACAAAGCTGGCTGGATACCGATCTTGATGTCATTGAATTTGAATACATTCCAAAATCCAAGTATTGGCACAAAATGCAGGAGCGTAAAATCAACTTGGAAGAAATCAGTAAGATGGAAGAAAACGAGCGCGCCGCCTTAAGCTGGCACTTGACCACAAGAGAAAAAGAAAGCCTGGTGCGTACAGTATTGGAATCCAACAACCAGGCCGCTCTGAGCAAGCTTAAAAAAGTATTGGTACCCGCTGTGACGGATTCCCTCGCATTGACCCCCTAATCATTCGTGTTGAGGTATTTTAACATCCTTTTATGTTGTCTTTGCATGGTGCATGTTGGAGCGCAGGCCAGAACGGTAAAGCTCAACGTCCGCAATGAAATCAATGCTTCTATCATTGCCTTTCCTCATGTAGTGGTCAACGACACCCTACACATTATTGGCGATGCACAGGGTGTAATCAGTATTTCATGCAACACAAAAAAAACAATTCTAAGAGTAAGTAATTTTCAATACCACGAAAAAACAGTCGTTATTGAACCCGGCAATACGGATATAGAACTAACCGTCACCTTAGGTATTTACAAACTCTACATTCCCGAAGAATACTCGACAGAACTAGCGGTTTCCATTGTGAAGCGCACGCAATACAATGCTAAAAAAAATGATTTTTTAAACACAAAAAACACTTCTTATAAACTATACACACGCTTCACCATCAGCAGTGAAGAACCGGATGTTTTTAATAGCTTGTTATTGGGATTCCTGAAAGTATTTGGGGTAAAAGCACCTAAGCTATTTTCCCCAGAGCATCACCTCTACATCATGGAAACGAATAGCGACTTTTACTTAAAGAACAGAGTCTATCGGAAAGAATTGTACACCAGCACAAAGTCGTCCGGCTTGGCCCTGCCTTTGGTCTTTGCGCAAACCTCTCATGAATTTATACCCAATCCATACAGCAATTTTATAAAAATAAATAAAAAAGAATATACGTCACCACTGGCTGATAATGCCTTGCAGAAATACTCCTATGCGGTAGTAGATTCGTTCACCACAGCAGGAGTGATTTTTTGGACGGTTAAATTCACACCTAAGGCCAATAGCAATTTCAGTGCGATGTACGGATTGATGACGGTATCAAGTGCTAATTTCAGCATCAAAAATTTCATTTGCTATCCCGCCTGGGACAACAAGAATTTCAGAGAGTACTGTCTGACCTATGGAGAAGACCGTGCCTTGCAAAACTACAGCATCCGCATCTCCAATGTATCTCCACTTCAAAACGACAAGAAGAAATTCTTTATTCAATCCTCCACCAACCTCTATCCCGATCCTCTGTATGTAAAAACGAAATTCAATGAGTATGTAGTAGAAATCAATGATACGGTGCTGATAGCCAAAGCAGATACCCTTTCAGGATTTACACGACCCTATCCTTTGACAACGGCAGATTCCCTGACCTATAGTTACTACGATCAAGTAAAGTATGCCCGCTTTCTTCAACAACTCCTGAATGTCGGAGAAAACTTTTACTACGGTTTTATTCCGTTGGGAAAAGTAGATTTGGAAACCAATAAGATCGTTAACTTAAATGGCGTAGAAGGATTTCGTTTGGGTATGGGAGGTGCCACCAATGAAAACTTCAGTAAAAAAGTTGCGCTGAAAGGATTCGTTGCTTTCGGTATTGCAGACAAACGTCTCAAATACGGTTTAGGTACATCCTATAAAATCAGCAAACCCTTGGAATGGAAAGTTGGTACTGAATACAGTTATCAATTGACCGAAGCAGGCGGCATCGAACAATACTTTTCCGATGCTGTATTTTCCAGTGAACGGTTGCGTAAATATCAATTGAGGATCATGGATTATAACAGCAGCCTGTCCTTATACTCCACCATTCACCCGTATCAAAATGTAGATCTATACGTCGCCAGCGAATGGCAAGACATCCATACCGCTTACGACTACTTCTACAAGGGAGAGAACATGCATCACATGCAGTTTAATCTCCTGAAAGTCTCAGCGCGTATTGCTCCCTTTGAGAAGTATATAAAGCTCTCTGAACGAAAAATAGAATTGGGCAGTAAATATCCCGTGCTATATGCCAGCTTTACACAAAACTATGACAATGGAATTTTGAAAAGCGGTTTTACCTTTTATAAATGGGACATCCGAATTGACCAGGAAATACGATTGGTACAATTTGGAACCACACATTTACAATTTATAGCCGGCGCTACAGAAGGCAGTGCGCCATACACAGCACTTTTTAATGGCAAAGGAAGCTTGAAGTCGCCGTCTGTTGTGATCCACAATAGTTTTGAGACCATGGGTTACAATGAATTCCTAAGCGATCATTACTGGGCCATATTCGTTTCACATAATTTTGGCAGATTGTATTACCGAAGCAAACTGTTTAAGCCTTCGCTTTTACTTTTGTATAACCTTGGTAACGGAACATTGAAAAATCCGGAACGTCATCAAGGGGAAATTATTCCTTTTAAGACCATGGATAAAAACTATTCGGAAGCCGGTTTGCTGCTGACTGATATTCTTTCCTTCAAATTATCAGGACTCAAAGTAGGTGTAGGAGGCGGTGTATTCACGCGTCTCGGAGAGTACCAATACCAAACATTTGGTAAAAATATTGTTTGGAAATTTTCTGTCAACTTCAACATATAACATGCCTATAAGCAAAGAACAATTATTTGAAGCCTTTGGAGAGATCCTCTACGCTATGGCCACCGTCGATGGCAGCATTCAGAAGGAAGAAAAAGAACTGATTGCCCAAGCCATCAAACATCACCGCTATGAGTACGACATTTTATTTTCATTTAAACAAGGTGTAACAAAAGCCAAAACCATCAAAGAAGCCTTCGGCAAAGCAATGGAGACCTTTCGTACTTACGGAGCTTTTGATGGCTACAGTGATTTTAAAATCATTCTGGAGAACCTTGCCCAGTCATGCCAGGGTATATCGAAAGAAGAACAGGAAATCATCGATCAGTTTCATCAGGAGTTGTTGACGAATTTTAAAATCTAGAGATAGATTCTAAAATTCATATAAATAGTTTTTTACTTTTTATAAATATATAATAGCATACTTTCATTACGAAAATAGGTTAGGCGTGTCCCTCCGGGTCGGGCAGAACTACGTTCGCAATCTTCGCATTCACGGGCTCGATTCCTCGCTCGAATCCAACGCCTTGCCTAATCAAACCTTAAGTCTCGCTGTGGGCAGAACTACGTTCGCAATTTTCGCACTATCGTGCTCAATTGTGCTCCTATCCCTCACGCAAAAAAAAGCGGTGAACAATTATGCTCACCGCTTACAAAAATTCTTACAATCAGACTAGCTGTCTATTAAAAAATGGTTCCCATATATCTTCACTGTTTTTTATTTAAATTTCAATATGCCTAATTTTGTTTGTTTGATATCAAAATCAGAAGAACTGATGATCCAAAAATCTTTTGTGATAGGCAACGATACGGCCGGTTCCAAATAAGTCATATTTTTCTTATCTGTGTTGATCAATACCCTGGTCTTTGTCATTTTACCTAACTTATCCATTTTGATAAAGGCCGTATAATCCCCTCTTGGATCTGCTATGGCACGGTACTCCATGACTTTCGTATACCTTACGTTATCTTCCGATTCATTGTAGATGAAGTAAAGATCCTTGTCGATCATTCCAAATACATAAGAGAAGAATCGTAAACGAGTGATGTCATTACCCGCCTGGAAGCGCATAGGAACGCAGTTGAACCACTCCAGTTCGGCTTTAGGATTTAAACTTACTACGATTAAATCTTTCAGGTAATAATAGTTTTTACCGTTAGCAGAGGCATCCTGACTGTAAGGAGCACTGATGGATGGAGATTTCATGGAAATTTTGATAGGAGGCGTATCGGCCCACAGGTATTGCTTAGGTACAAGCAGTATGATGCTGCCATCTTTACGGAGGATGATTTTATCCATTTTGTATCCCCACAACACAGCTTCTCCCGAATTTGCTTTCTCTTCCGGTACGATGTTCGCTTTCAAAGCAGGTGTGAAAGGATATTGTTTTTGTATGACTTCTTTTTTAGCAGCGAAATCATATTTATTTAAAAACACACCGTCTGCATACCCGTCTACGCTGTACCAGTCTCTCTTGTTTTCTTTCCCATACAATCCGCCGAGCCAAAGGTTACCGTCCTGGCTCTCTTCTGCCTTTACTCCCCATAAGAACGCATTCCCGGCTTGCGGTAAATATTCTTCTGTTTTCTTAGTTTCAAACTGATGAATTTTCACACTGTAAAAAAAAACACGCGGTTTTTCATCGCCCACTTTTCTGATTCTGCCCACTACACCGAGAATATTCTTAGACGTTAGAAAAAATTCTTTGTCAAAATAATTGTCCGCCAAATAAGAACAGTCCAAATCAACTGACCATAATTCTTTCAATTGATCATCAAACACCCTGTATACAAATTTTTTGTTTTGCCCTTTATCTTCTTCGTCGTCAATTTGCACCACGACTTTAGTAGAATCTTTAGAAAGATTTAATTTAATATCCGTCTTTCTTTTGCTGTTGCCTACATGACATTTGAAGAGCACTTTGGGCGCTGCATCGGCAATGCCTTCGTTGCTGATGGTACTTGCTAATAAATATTTATCGTTTTCTTTTTTATCCCAAAAAGTAGAGAACAGGTATTTCTTTCCTTTCAGATTGACGGCCTTGAGGTAAGCGACTTCGTTTTCTTTAAATTTTATAACCAGATTGGTTTGTACAATCAATTTACCCTGGCCATTTATTTTATTAAACACGGCCGTTTGATCACCCATGGATAACTGAGAATGAAGGTTCTCTGATACCGTCATGTAACCCTTGTCATCCTGTCCGATATAGTCTGCCTGAAAAAGGAGTTTCCCGTTATCAAATTCCTGAGACCATTTTACGTCAAAAGGTTCTTGTGCGAAAGCAGGTTTAAAAAAGCCAAAGACAAGGAAAGCAATGCAATAAATTTTATACATATATTACGTTATTTAACGAATAAGCTTTTTGACTACTGTTACTTCTTTTTATCAGTCGTAGTTTCCGTTGCCGGTGCTTCAGGCAACTGATCTGCTCCTTTCAAATAGGTTGGAAGATTTAGTCCGGCCATGTTGAACAAGTCATTCAAAGGCGGCACCGTCTTCATCATGCCAGACACGAAATTAGCGGTAGAACCATTACCACCATCACTACCGGCACCTGAGTCCCATACCGTGATTTTATCAATCTTAATATTCTTCACTGCTTCTACTTGAGTTTTCACCAACTCAGGAAGTTTCTCCAGCAACAACAGTTGGAAGGCTTTCGAAGGATCTCCGCCGGCGGCTTTCACTACTTGTTCGTAACCTTGTGCTTGTTTGGTCAGGATCTCATACAACCCTTTCGCTTCTGCTTCCATCTTGGCATAAATTGCATCGGCTTCTCCTTTTGCATTTTCACGAATACGTTCCGCTTCTGCTTGTGCATCGATGATGGCGCGTTGCTTGGCGATCTCTGCAGGAATAACGACGTTGGCGATTTGCGTAGAACGCTCTCTTTCCGAACGGGCCAATTCCGCTTTCTGTTCTGCTACATATGATTCTTCCAGGGCTTTTGCCTGTTGTACTTTTTCCGCTGTAATAGCGATACGTGATGATTCCGCTTCTTTTTCTCTTCTCAACGCATCTGAATTAGCGATTGATATTTTCGCTTCGTTCTCGCCTTTTACCGCGATCGCATTGGCTTCTGATGTTTTTACACGGGTATCTCTTGCAGCTTCCGCTTTACCAATGGATTCGTCTTTCGCTGCTGCAGCAATACTAATTTCTCTGTCTTTGTTGGTGATAGCAATCTTTACATCACGGTCTCTATGTGTTTCTGCAATCGAAACATCACGTTCTCTGTCTGCAGCCGCTTTACCTGTTTCCCCGATCTTCTCTTGTTCCGCTACGCTGATCTTCGCTTCGTTGATCGCTTTAGCAGCTGCTTCTTTACCCAATGCTTCTATGTAACCTGATTCGTCTTTGATATCGGTTACGTTAACGTTGATCAGTTTCAAACCGATCTTTTTCAATTCCGCGTCTACGTTTTTAGAAATGTTATCTAAAAACTTATCACGGTCAGAATTGATTTCTTCGATGGTCATGGTAGCAATGACCAAACGCAATTGACCAAACAGGATATCTTTGGACAATTCCTGAATTTGGTCAGGCGCCATGCCTAACAAACGTTCAGCCGCGTTGTTCATGCTATCCGCTTCTGTAGAGATCGCAATCGTAAACCGACAAGGGACATCTACACGTATGTTTTGACGACTCAAGGCATTCGTCAAATTCGCTTCAATAGAAATCGGCTTCAAATCCAGGAAAGCATAATCCTGAATTACCGGCCAGATAAAGGCTCCGCCACCGTGCACACATTTGGCTGAAGTACCGCCTGTTTTTCCATAGATGACCAAAATTTTATCAGAAGGACAACGTTTGAAGCGTGATACTAACGCTGAAAAAGTAATGAAGATAACGACTACCGCTACCACAATTAAAATAAGTGGACTTAACATATATTTACAAATTAGATTTTTTCTACAACTAAAACATGCTGATCAAAAATACCGATCACACGAATCAAAGTACCCGTTTCCAGTTTCTCTTGTTCTGTGATGGCAGACAACTCGTGCACGGTACCGTTTACACTAACCTGCACTTTTCCTTTTCCTTCTTTTCTTGCCGGAATAGTCAGGTACACCTGGCCTGTTTTAGAAACCGCATTTTCAATTTTGAAGGAATTATCTTCCGCCAGCCTTTGAATTTGCTGGATGATAAAAAAGAAAAACAACACAAAAGCCATACCGATGACCACGGAAATAGCAATCAGGATTAAATGGTTATTGATCGTGCTGTAAAATGCAATACCGGTCCAACTTAAACCGATCAGGAAGTTAATCAAGTTTCTAAAAGAGAACAATTGAAAGGGACCTTCTCCATCATGATGTATTTCAAAATCAGTATCGATATCCGCATCTATACCGATGAAAGTAAGAACGGTTTGTACAATGAAAATCAAACTGACAGGAATCGCGATGTACCAATATACTTTCAGCAGAGGCTCCATGTTTTCAAAAAATTCCATACTCTAAAATATTAAATGATAAAAAAGGTATCAATGCTGTTGAGCATTGATACCTGATAGTAGTTGATTATAGTTCTTGTGTTTCGACCACAGGATCTGGTTCAATGACTTCATCCTTTTCGAAACGTAAATTTTCAATAATGAACTGTTGTCTCTCTTGTGTATTTTTTCCCATGTAGTAATTCAACAGTTTACTAATGGACGTTTCCTTTTGCAAAATCACAGGATCGAGACGAATGTTGGCACCGATAAATTGACCGAATTCTTCCGGAGATATTTCACCCAACCCTTTAAATCGTGTGATCTCTGGCTTATTACCCAATTTCGCGATCGCTTTTTGTTTGGCGTCTTCACTGTAACAGTAAATGGTTTCTTTCTTATTACGTACCCTGAATAAAGGTGTATCCAGAATGTACAAGTGTCCGCCACGCACCAGATCAGGGAAGAATTGCAAGAAAAAGGTCATCATCAGCAAACGTATGTGCATACCATCCACATCAGCATCGGTAGCGAGTACGATCTTGTTGTAACGTAATCCTTCCAATCCATCTTCTATATTGAGTGCGTGCTGCAACAAGTTAAACTCTTCGTTTTCGTAAACGATTTTCTTCGTGAGCCCAAAACAGTTCAAAGGCTTACCTCTTAAGCTGAATACCGCCTGCGTTTCAACACTTCTTGATTTGGTAATAGAACCACTCGCAGAATCTCCTTCCGTGATGAACAAGGTAGAATCAAAACGCTGATCTTTTTTCTCTTCGTCAAAATGGATGCGGCAATCGCGTAGTTTTTTATTGTGTAGGTTGGCCTTCTTCGCTCTTTCGTTGGCCAGTTTTTTGATCCCTGCGATGTCTTTGCGTTCACGCTCAGACTGCAAGATACGCTTTAATAGAGCATCTGCTGTGGAAGGATTTTTATGCAGATAATCGTCAAATGCTTTCTTTACAAAATCATTGATCCAGTTACGGATCGTAGGTCCTTCAGGTCCTGCCTGAATAGATCCCAACTTCGTTTTAGTTTGCGATTCGAATACAGGCTCCTGCACACGCACCGCAATAGCGCCTACGATGGAGGCACGAATGTCAGAGGCATCAAAATCTTTCTTATAGAAATCCCTAACCGTTTTCACTACCGCTTCTTTAAAGGCTGCTAAGTGTGTACCTCCTTGTGTAGTATATTGACCATTTACAAAAGAGTAATACTCTTCGCCGTATTGGTTGGCATGTGTTAAAGCGATTTCTATGTCATTTCCTTTCATGTGAACAATCGGATAACGGATATTTTCCATATCCGATTTTTTGTTCAACAGGTCATATAAACCTCTTTCCGAATGGAATATTTTGTCATTGAATTTGATCGTCAAACCAGCATTCAAGAAGGCATAGTTCCACATCTGTTCTTCCAAAAACTCTGGAATGAAATGGAAGTTTTTAAAAATAGCATTGTCAGGAATGAAGGACATGATCGTTCCATTCTTTTCCGTAGTTGCCGCCTCTTTATGATCATTGACCAGATTACCTTGTTCGAAATCGGCAATCTTCGTCCGTCCGTCACGCACGGACTGTACCCTGAACTGAGAAGACAAAGCATTCACCGCTTTGGTACCGACACCGTTTAAGCCCACAGATTTGTGGATGGCGCCGCTGTCGTATTTACCTCCTGTATTGATTTTAGAGACACAATCGATGACTTTACCCAATGGAATACCACGTCCATAATCACGCACGTCTACGCGTTTATCTCCAATTCTGATTTCAATTTGCTTACCATGCCCCATCATGTGCTCATCGATGGAGTTATCGACAATCTCTTTTACCAACACATAAATCCCATCGTCGTAGGCCGATCCGTCACCCAGCTTACCGATGTACATACCAGGACGAAGCCTGATGTGTTCTCTCCAATCGAGTGACTTAATACTGTCTTCGGTATAGTTTGTATTCTTTTCCGCCATGTAGTAGTGTAGGATTAATATTGGAACTAAGCAGGATAAATTTACAAAAAATAGCCAAGTGATGCTTGGATGACTTATCCACAGAGGAATGAAAGGGCAAACTACTGAAAATCTAATATTTAAGAGATGAGAAATGAAAAATGAGAAATGAAAATTACGATTCATCTCTCATTTCTCATCTCTCATCTCTCTATTCTATCCCACAATCACAAACGCTCTCTACTACTCCTAAACATCAAATCCTGTCGTACTTTCACACAACAGGATTTGATTTTATAAAATGAATTATAATTACTCGTTGATCACAATCTTCACAATCTTATCGTTCGGTTTGATCTGATCGATCACATCCAATCCTTCTACCACTTTACCGAAGCATGTGTGCACGCCATCTAAGTGAGAAGTTCTGTTTCTGCTATGGCAGATGAAGAACTGAGAACCGCCTGTGTTCTTGCCGGCATGTGCCATAGACAAAACGCCACGGTCGTGGTATTGGTTGTTTCCTTTCGTTTCGCAATCGATTTTATAACCCGGCCCGCCGCCGCCTGTACCGTCCGGACATCCGCCCTGGATCACGAAGTCAGGCAATACACGGTGGAAAGTAAGGCCGTCGTAAAATCCTTTCTTAGACAATTTCACAAAGTTCTCTACTGTTTTAGGAGCATCTTGCTCGTAAAACTCTATTTTCATCACCCCTTTTTCAGTGTGTAGTTCTGCTGTTTTCATAGATCAAAATTAAGAATCTTTTGGGTTAATACAAGTGTTTGAATTTTGATAGTGGTCAGTTGTCGGTGATCAGTGGTCAGTATGAAAGATACTTAATTTGCCTAACCACTGACAACTGATCACTGACCACTTATCATATTTACTTTTCCTCTGTCGCTGACGACATACTCCTTCCCTGCTTTTTTCAATACAATACCTTTCACTCCATCGATCTGAGAGAAACTTTCATAATCCGGTTCGATTACCCACTTGCCGGATTTATTGATGACGCCTGTTTTACCGTTGGCTGTAGCCGGTGCTAATCCTTTATAGAAAGCCCCTACACGATCAAACTGAGCCGGGATCGTTTCTTCCATTGATGAATTGGTAAAACCCCACTTATCTTTTGCGCTAAAGGCAATCAAACTTTCACTCCAATAGCCGAGGTCTTTCCATTTTGTTTTTACCGCTTCACCGTTTGCCTTGATCAGTGAAACCGTCTTTCCGCTGTAGGCCTTGAACTGCGAACCGCCGCAGTAAACAATGCTGTCATACTTCGCCGGTGTGATCAATTGACCATTGCTTTGTAACAATCCTTTTTTCTTGGACTTCCCTACTATTGCTGGAAATTCAGGACTGGTCATGCTGATGTCATCGTAAGCGATTTCACCTTGCGTTTGCATGTTGTAATTCACCACACCAAACTTGCCTTCTTTCTTTACTTTAAACAAACCGTTGCCTGAAGGATACACCCAGTCGTAGGTTTCCGGCCAAAGAATTTTGCTGTCGTTTCTCAATCCCCAAAGGCCGTTCTTTTTTACAAACCATTCCTTCTGTTTAGTATTCGCTGCCGATACAATCTGTTCAAATTCTGCTGGAATCACCAACGTTCCTTTGTCATTCACTACGCCGTATTTGCCTAATTGTTTAACGATAGAATATCCTTCATACAAAGGTTCTGCCGCTTCAAAGGCCGTGTTGAAAGCCAGGTGAGTGGTTAAACTGTTGTAGAAATAAAATTCTCCGTCTCTCACAACACGCACGACGATGGTGCTGTCGTCAGGATATACCTTTTCATACACCTGTCCGGGAGTATATTGTTTCGTGCCGACAGGAAACAATTCATATTTACCTCCCTTCGATAAAACCCATAAGGTATTCTTAGCATTGGCTTCAATCTTGTCGAAGTCAAAAGGAACGATCGCTTGGTTTTTTATATCGATGATGCCCCATTTGCCATTCTTCTTCACGGCTGATTGGCCTTGAATAAAGGGCTTCACGGCTTCGTAACTGACAGGAATATATACTTTACCTAAACGCGTGGTATAACCATACAAGCCTTTCTGTCCCACCGCAGCATAACCCGAACTGAATGCTCCTACGTAATCGTATTCCAAAGGAAGTTGCACCAATCCTTGGTGATTGACTAAACCGTATTTATTTTGTTTTTTCACAATGAACAAATTAGGCAAAGACAAACCGATGCTGTCGTATTGCGGTTCGCTGATCATCTTACCGGAAATGTGAAAGATTCCCCACTTGTTGTTTTGTTCAAACAACAATTCATGCTGCGTCAAACGCTTCACATGTTGGAGACTCAAAGGCAATAAGTAATTGCAATTGACATGGTTGGCTAGACCGAAGAATTCACCGGACTTCACCAGCGTTGCATTCGCAGAAATGATTTGCACCATGTCGTATTGCAAGGGACATAAAATCTTTCCCTTCACTTCATCCACCAATCCCCATTTCTTGTCTTTGCACACCCAGGTCAATTCGGTGTTGAGAATGGGATTGATGTCCTGGTATTGATGCGGCAATACCGTTCTGCCTCTATCGTCGAGCAAGCCCCAAAGACCGCCCTTCTGCGCCCATACCTTGCCTTCGCGATAATCGGTTAGTTTTTCGTATTGCAAAGGAAGCACTACCATGCCGTCGCAATTGATGACTCCGGATAAGTCCCCCTTCTGCACCACGGCGAGGTTTTGTTTGAAGGGAGAAACCTTGGTATAAATCGGTTCCAAAACCATCATGCCGAATAAATCGCTATAGCCCCACATCCGTTTGTCTTTATTGTAGCGAGGAATCAATTCATCGGGACAAGGCTTTATCAACTGCGCTTGTGACTGAAGCGTCGTACAAAGAATCAAGACTAAACTTAGACAGCTTAATTTTTTCTTTAGCATCATGAGAGTTTAATTAATTGTTGATTTTATTATCGAACTGTCTTGCCCCTAAATCCCCTGAAGGGGACTGTACAGATTAGAGTATGGAGTTTGAGTATTGAGAATGGATATTCGATACTCGTGCTCCATACTCTTCTCCTTTTTACTTACTACTTATAACTTATAACTTATAACTTACCACTATTATTATACCGGGAAGAACAAGTAAGCCACCGTTATGGCCACAATCACAGACACCAAATCTGCAATCAATCCGCAGCCTACGGCGTAGCGGCTGTTTTTAACACCTACTGAACCGAAGTATACGGCAACAATGTATAATGTAGTATCGACTGAACCCTGAAAGATACAAGCCAGTCTGCCGGCGAAGGAATCCGGACCAAATTCGGGATGAGCCAGAAGTTCCAGCATCATGCCTCGTGCACCAGAACCACTCAGCGGTTTCATCATCGCAACGGGTAAAGCCGGTACAAATTCCGTACGTAAACCTGAGTAATTAAACAAAGCCGTGATGCCATTCATGATAAAATCAAAACCACCACTGGTTCTGAATAAAGCGATCACACATAAGATGGCTACCAGGTATGGAATGATGCGCACCGCAGTATTGAAACCTTCTTTCGCTCCTTCAATGAACACTTCAAAGACACTGAGTTTTTTCCATAAAGCCATCAGGATAAAAGAGGTCATGATAGCGAACACCACAAGTGAAGCTAATAGATTAGAATAGACCTGCATCTGACTTTTTTCCAGAGAAAGGAAAAAGTAAATCAATCCTGCCACAAACAAGCAGAGTGACAATAAGCCAAGGAATAAGGTCCGGTTGAATAAATTGATCCTTTGCTTAATGCTCACAGCAATCAAGCCGGCCATGGCTGCGGAGAAAGTGGTGATCAAAATCGGAATAAACACATCACTTGGATTCTCCGCTTTAAATTGCAAACGGTACATGATGACAGTAATAGGAATCAAAGTAAAACCAGCAGCATTTAATACGAGAAACATGATCTGCGCATTACTAGCCGTTTCTTTATTTGGATTGATCTCCTGTAATTCTTTCATGGCTTTCAAGCCCATAGGTGTAGCGGCATCGCCGAGTCCCAACATATTTGCAGACAAATTAAGCATCATACTGCCGATAGCCGGATGTCCTTTCGGTACTTCAGGAAATAATTTACGAAAGAATGGATCTATTAAATTGGCTACTCTTTGAATGGCACCGGAGGCTTCACCGATTTTCATCATGCCCATCCAGAAGGTTAAAATACCTGTAAGGCCCAATGCAATTTCAAAACCCGTCTTGGACATGTCCATCAGGGCTTTGAACATGGTGGAAAAAATTTGCTGATCTCCTGTCAGAATCCACTGGCCAAGTCCAAAGACCATGGCAAGCAGGAAGAGGGCAATCCAGATGTAGTTTAAGATCATAGCTCAGTACTAAGGTAGCTAAGATATGGAAAAGTTGTCAGTGATCAGTGGTCAGTGGTCAGAAAAAAATCGAGGGTATAAACTTCGTTTATACCCTCGATTGAACTCTATTTTTTATTACTGATCACTGACAACTGACCACTATTTATTCTCTTGAGAATATTGGTAAGCCAATCTATACGCTTTATCGTAATAGATCCCCAGATTCTGCCAGTCAAAATGTTCGGAGGCGTTCTCTGCGCGGTTACGCTGTGCGATACGCTCTCTGCGGGTTTGCTGTACGAAGGCAAACAACTGATTCGCCAATTGTTCAGCCGCATCGTAATAACCTTGTGTCCTGCGGTTCACCACATAAATTCCTTTTTCTTCGTTCATAGGAATGTTGTTCAGCACGTAATCTCCGAAACCGGACAAGTCACTCGTTACTGTCGGTACTCCGGAGGCGATCGATTCCAATGGCGTATAACCCCAAGGTTCGTAATAACTAGGGAACACACCCAAGTGACAACCTCTCACAAACTGATGGTATTCCATACCAAATAAGGGATTAGAAGACGTAATGAAATCCGGGTGGTATACGACCTTAACTTTATCCTCCGCATTGTTCACCATGTTCGCCTGACGAAGAAAACCTAATATTTCATCTTGTGCATCATAAACTAAATTGTGTGTGACAACAATCGGTAGTTCGGCAGACTTCCAGGACAATAAATTTCTACGCAACCTCAATTTCCAATAATCATCCACGAAATTGCTCAGGTCAGGCAGTTTCAAGTCATTCGAAGCAGAGGCCGCTTCAAACAAACGATCGTGCACCTGTTCCACTATGGAATCGCAGGTACGTCTGATCTCTTCCATCACGGCACGGGACTGTAAGACCAAAGGATTGATGGTATGGAACGGCTGCTTGGTCACAAAGAACATCACCACGGTCATGTCCATATTGGCTTCCCGCATTTTCCAGTTGAGTCTGGCCAATGCTTCCAATGTCATATCAAAACCTTTGTTGCGGTATTCGTAGCGTCCGGAAGTGAAAAAATATAATGTTTTATCTAAATCAAATTTATAACTCTGGAAGAAGTGTCCAATGATAAATTGGTTGATCTTATCCTTGTATTCCTTGTGTAAGTTCTGGAACTCATGCAAAGCGGTGAATCGCTCGATGTTCAGACCATTTGGTAAGATCAGATCCGGTGTACGACCCAGAAGGTACGTACATTCTTTGGCCGTCACATCACTCACTGTTGTAAATACATTGGCCCCGTGTGTAGCGGCACGCTCAATGTATACCGCCGGTTCGATGTTGAAGTTACGCGCTTCGGCCATCCAATCGAAGTAGGGCAAGTGATCGTAGAAATCACCGTCATTCATAGCCAGGTATCGACCCAGCATGGTCGCATGTGTAGTAAAGATGGTAGCGATGGGTAATCTTTCGTAGCGAATCTCAGGGATAGCTGTTCCGACCATCCATTCATGGAAATGTGCAAGAATTTGTTTTTCAGCACCTAAAGTACCGTGTAATTCCCTGAAGAATTCTTTTACCGTATAGCCAAAGGCAATCACCTGGTTCAACAAATCGTCATGATCCGGTGTAGCAATGCCATGGTGTTCCCAAAGACCATATTTAATCTCGCCTAGACGATTGAAAACACTGTAAGGATTGATCAATACCACTTTCGGTCTGCCTGATACCAGCCAATAGCCATAATGCACATCTATCCCTTTATCTCTCATGGCAAGCACAGCCTTACCGATCGGATCATCGTAATTGGATTCCGGTTCAAATTCAGCAGATGCTTTAGCTGGGAAATAAGGTCCTACCAAACAGTAGTTATCCTTCCAGATCTCCATCATAGTGGGCACTTTGGAGCGTATTACCGTGTAAATACCTCCTACCTGGTTACATACCTCCCAAGCTACCTCGACCAACTGCGAGGATGTAATGTAATTTCCTGACATCTAAAAGTTGTGTTTAATGCTTATGCGTTTACGACCTAGCGGTAACCGTGTTACTAATTAATCACAATTTTTTTGAACAACAAAATGATTGGTCTCCGGAAAATACGCTAACAGCTGATTAAAGCCTTCTCCTTCAAACACACATCCGTTGTCGATATTGATCCTGTAGTATTTGTTTTTGTTTGCGATCATCTGTTCAATACTTGTTAACATGGTCGGTGTGTGCCCATGAACAATCGGCTTTCCTCCTGTCCGGATCGGATCAATAGTCATTGTACGTACCCAATACATGCTGTAGGTATCCTCAAAAAGATCTTCCTTTTCAAAGTTAAGCGCAGCATGTACATAAATAGCATGGTCGTCTTCGTAATAGTTTACCGTACCCATGATCAAGTCCAGGTAAGGCGATGGGATATCCGCTACATGCTGCACTCCAAAGCTACGCAGTGTCGCATCACCTCCGGCGCGTATAAAACGAGGTTCAGCTTCCCGATCTCTCAGAGCATCCAGTAACATGACTTCATGATTGCCACGGAGCAACGTCAGGGACTGACCTTTGGACTGAATCGATAAAAAAAGGTCCAGCACTTCTTTCGTGCGTGGACCTCTGTCGATTAAATCGCCCACAATCACTAAATGATCCGTAGGGTTATAGTCAATTTTATAAAGTAGTTTTTCTAGCGTAAGAAAACAGCCGTGTATATCGGAGATGACAATCGTACGGCTCATACTTACAACGCGTCTACTATATCGGCAGACAATGGTTTTACAGACGAAGGATAAAACTTCAACAACTCTCCCTTTTCATCGATGAGGTATTTGCAGAAATTCCAGGAAGGTGCTTTATCGTTCCAGCCGTTTTTAGCAGGATCAGTCAACCACTTGTACAAAGGGTGAGTTTTTGAACCTCTCACTTCTACTTTTTCCATCAACTGAAAAGTCACATGGAACTTGGTGCTGCAAAAATTCTTGATGGTTTCCGTTGATCCGGGCTCTTGTCCGCCGAAATCATTGCAAGGAAAGCCCAATACAACGAGCTTATTGCCATACTTTACATGAAGAGCCTCAAGATCCTCATATTGAGGAGTAAAACCGCATTCAGAAGCCGTATTGACGATCAAAATCTTTTTGCCTTTGAACTGGTTGAGGTCCAAATCGGCTCCGTCGATCGTCTTTACCTTGATCGCATACAAGTCTTCTTTTGCTACCACCTTCTCTTCAGAAGATTCGGAAGGATTACTTTTAATGCTTCCAAAGCATGACGTTAAAAACATAAGAAGTGAATAGCCTAAACCCATAAATATCGTTTTGTAAAGTAAAGATTGGTGCATGATTACATTTTTTCTGGTACTTCTATACCTACGAACAACATCGCCTGCCGGATTGTTCGTTTTGTGAGTGTACAAAGTATCAAGCGGTATGCTTGTTCGGTGGCGGTGTTGTGACCGATAATCGGCAACTCATTGTACATGCGGTTAAATTCTTTGGCCAGCGCATACACATAATTGGCGACCAAAGCCGGAGAATAGGTTTCCGCTGCTTCTTCTGTTTTGACAGGAAAATCTTTCAATAAAGTCAACACATTGCGCTCCGCTTCGTGCACAGCATAATCCACCGGGATATCTGCTGCTGAAGGCAATACCTTCAATTGAGTCGCTTTTCTAAGAATCGCAGCAATACGTGCGTGCGTGTATTGGATAAACGGTCCTGTATTTCCCTGAAACTCCACAGACTCTTCCGGATTGAAGAGCATGGATTTCTTAGGATCAACTTTCAAGAGGAAATATTTCAAGGCACCCAAACCCAGCATGCGGTAGAGCTTATTGGCTTCCTCGCTGGAGAAATCTTCGATCTTACCCAACTCACGGGTACGAGCTTCCGCTGTAGTGATCATCTCGTGCACCAGGTCATCTGCATCGACTACCGTACCTTCGCGTGATTTCATTCTGCCGGATGGCAAGTCTACCATGCCATATGACAAATGGTAAATACCATCGGCATAAGGGCGACCTAATTTTTTAAGAATATGTTTTAATACCACAAAATGGTAATCCTGTTCGTTGCCGACGACATAGATCGAACGATCCATTTTGAACTCGTCATACTTCAAGTCGGCTGTGCCCATGTCTTGGGTGATGTATACGGAAGTACCGTCTCCACGCAACACCAATTTCTGATCCAGGCCTTCCGCTGTCAGGTCGATCCAGACCGAACCGTCCTCTTTCTTGAAAAAGACACCGGCTTTTAATCCTTGTTCTACGGTAGTCTTACCCAACAGGTAAGTATCTGACTCGTAATACATTTTATCGAAATCTACTCCGATGGTTGTGTAGGTCTCGTTGAAACCTTCGTACACCCAACCATTCATGGTTTTCCAAAGTTTGATTGTTTCCGGATCCCCGGTCTCCCATCTCAGCAACATGTCCTGAGCGGCCAGCATGATCGGCGCTTTCTTTTTGGCTTCGTCTTCGGTCTTGCCTTCTTCCATCAAAGCTTTGATCTCTTTGCGGTAAGCCGCGTCGAATAAGACATAATACTTCCCTACCAGGTGATCGCCCTTTAGGCCTGCACTCTGAGGGGTTTCTCCTTTACCTTCCTTTTGGTAAGCGATCATGGACTTGCAGATGTGAATGCCTCGGTCATTGACCAGGTTGGCTTTCACCACATCGTATCCGCAGGCTTTTAATATTTCAGCAATGGAATAGCCTAAGAAGTTATTTCTCAAGTGTCCGAGGTGCAAAGGCTTGTTGGTGTTGGGTGAAGAATATTCCACCATGACTTTTTTACCCTGACCTTGAGTGGGTTGAGGAATGCCATTCGTATAAAAATCTTTTAGCAGTTCATTCCAGTAATTGTTTGCCAATACGAGGTTTAAGAAACCTTTGACGATGTTGAAAGAAGAAATACCGGGAACGTTGGCTACTAAATAATTACCCAATTCATTACCCAAATCTTCAGGCTTCTTTGCGGTTGCTTTCAGGAAAGGAAACAAGACAAAGGTAAGGTCTCCTTCAAATTCCTTTTTTGTTTCCTGCAAAGCCAGTTGCGCTTCCGGAACGGTGATCTGGTAGTGAGACGTGAAGTATGATTGTATAGCCTGCGCTATTTTCTTTTCCATAACAATTTGGTAATCGATCTTGGTGTTAGACGGCCACAAAAATGCTAAAAAATCGGTGAATATCCACCATGCTAAAGATATAGGCTTTGACTCTTGGAGAAATATGCATTTTAATGCATTATTGCGACCTAATTATAGAGTAGAAATGGACAGGTACGTTGACCTTATCGATCAAACCTTTTACTTCCCTACGGAAGAGTTTCAATTGGAAAACAATCAATTGTCTTTCAACGGCGTACCGTTGATGGAAGTGATTGAAAAATACGGCACGCCGTTGAAATTGACTTACCTGCCAAAGATCAGTTCGCAAATTCAAAAAGCGAAAAGCTTTTTCAAGGATGCCATTGAAAAGCACAACTACCAGGGCACTTATACTTACTGCTATTGCACCAAGTCTTCGCACTTCAGTTTTGTATTGGAAGAAGCTTTGAAGAACGATATCCATATTGAAACATCCTCTACTTTCGATATTCCGATTGTGCGCATTTTGTTTGACAAAGGCAAGATCAGCAAGGACACGTTTGTGGTCTGCAATGGATACAAAAAAGAAACATATACCGATGCCATCTCTGACCTGATCAATGACGGTTTCAATTGCATCCCGGTATTGGATCACCTGGAAGAACTGGATGCTTACGAAGCCGGTGTGAAAGGCACTTGTAATATTGGTATTCGAATGGCCACAGACGAAGAACCGAAGTTTGAATTTTATACCTCTCGTTTGGGCGTTCGTTACAACGATGTGATTGATTTCTACAACAACCGCATCGCCAACAATCCGAAATTCAAATTGAAGATGATGCACCTGTTCATCAACACGGGCATTAAAGATACGACTTACTACTGGAGTGAATTAAGACGCTTCCTTTATAAATACTGCGAACTGAAAGCCATCAATCCTGATCTCGATTCCATCGACATCGGCGGCGGATGGCCGATCAAGACCTCTGTGCATTTTGATTACGATTATGCCTACATGACCAATCAGATTGTAGAAACGATCAAACGCATCTGCGAAGAAAAAGGCGTACCTACTCCTAATATCTTCACGGAGTTTGGAAGTTTCACTGTCGGCGAAAGCGGTGCGGCGATCTATTCTGTATTGGGATCTAAATTGCAAAACGACAAAGAAGAGTGGTACATGATCGACAGTTCGTTCATTACTACCCTGCCTGATGTATGGGGATTGAACCAAAAGTATTTGCTGTTGCCTGTGAACAACTGGGACAAGCCTTACGACAAAGTGAAGTTAGGCGGTATCACCTGCGACAGCATGGATTACTACAACTCAGAAGCACACGTGAACATGGTGTTCATGCCAAAGTTGCAGCCAAAAGAAAAACAATACATCGGCTTCTTCCACACAGGAGCTTACCAGGAATCACTGGGCGGATACGGCGGGATACAGCATTGCCTGGTGCCTGCACCGAAACATATCCTGATCAACAGAGATGCGGAAGGTAAATTGGAATACAAGCTTTTTGCCGAGGAGCAAGATAAGGAGTCGATGCTGAAGATATTGGGATATATTAAGTAGAGAAGCTTTCAAAATAGAAGGTACGAGCTAGGAGCTAGGAGGGACGAAATCTGTCGTCCCTCCTAGCTCCTAGCTCGTACCTTGTTTTAATATCCAATTTGAGGCGTCTAGTAAATCCTTCGCTATGTAATCCGCCGTTTCGGCTGGGTGTCCTTCTTCGTGAATGTGTACGGTTTTTAAACCTAATTTTCTGGCCGGGACTAAATCTCTTCCTCTATCACCTACCATGTAAGACGTTGAGATGTCGATGTCGTGTTTGGCGATTGCTTTTTCAAACAACAGAGACCCGGGTTTACGCCCCAAAGAGTTGGTGAACGTTTGATGGTAGGGACTGTAAAAAATATCATCGATCAGACTGCCTGTAAGCTCATGCATGTAGGCATGACACTTCGTGACATCTTCATGACCATAGATCCCTTTGGCAATGCCGGATTGGTTGGTGATCAACACTAGCAAGTAACCCTTGTCGTGTAATAACTGCAAGGCTTCCTTCACACCTGCTACTAATACAAACTGTTCGACTTTATAAGTATAATTAACATCATCAATGTTAATCACACCGTCTCTATCTAAGAATACACATTTTTTCATCTTCAATTCTAAATTACGTAAGGCTGCGTTAGGGATCGAATGGAAAGCCCGAAGTGCGTTGGCTTTAGCGTGGGCGGACTTGGAGTGAGAGCCCGGCCCGCAGGGAACGCCCAAACCATTCTTCCCATTCACTCAAACATTCTCCACGACCATCTTACAGATCAAATTCCCAACACTAAATTATTCCTTAAAATTAACTAATATTGACGAAAACATAACCACCTTATGATCGCAATCATCGGCGCAGGTATTTCCGGATTGACTTTGGCTTACCGCTTGCAAGAGCAAGGCACTCCTTATATCCTTCTGGAATCCAGTGCAATGCCGGGCGGATACATACAAACGGACACCAAAGAAAAAAGTATCCTGGAAAAAGGACCCAATTCCATTTTAGCCGATGAGTTGGTACTTGATTTTATAAAAGAACTAGGATTAAGCCAGCAAGTAGTAGAAGCCAATGCCATCAGCAAAAAACGCTATGTCTATAAAAATGGCAAATACCGCACACTCCCATCGGGGCCGTTGAGCTTGTTGTTCGGTTCGTTTTTTTCTTTCTCACAACGACTAAACATTTTCAAAGAATATTTTAATACAAAACCATACCGTGAAGACAGTACCCTCTATGATTTGATCAGCGAGCGCTTTGGACAGGAAGCAGCGGATTACGCGCTCGATCCTTTTGTATCTGGTGTGTATGCAGGTAATCCTAAAGAATTACTGGCTGATCTTTGTTTTCCTGTACTTGGAAAAAACATTCGCAGCTACGGCTCCATCCTCAAAGGATTCATAAAAAATCCTCCTAAACGACGAGTGTCTTTGACCTTTCAACAAGGATTGGGAACACTCATCCATGCCTTGGCTGATAAAGTTGAGAACAAACGATACGCTTGCACAGTAGAAGACATGCAAGCTGCCGGCGGTCAGTGGAAACTAGTATGCAACAGCGGCCAAGAAAAAGAAACTTTGCTTTGCGATCGTATAGTGTTTGCCTTGCCGGCATACCAGGCAGCTCCCATTATACGTTCTCATTCGATAGAATGGGCGGAGTGGTTTAACGGCATTGAATACCCCATGGTTAGAAACATGCATTTGGTCTATAAAAAAGATCAACTGGCATTTCATCCGAAAGGTTTTGGTGCCCTCCATCCACGCATTGAACCCTTATTTACTGCAGGAGTAATCTGGAACACGTCTACCTTTGAAGGCAGAACAGCGGACGATGAAATACTCCTGACTTGTATGGTGACAGAAAAAAGAACACCCAGTGTTGCAACCATGAGTGATCAAGAAGCAGAAGCAGCCATCCTGAAAGAAATAGAACACTTATACCAAATTGCAGGTAAACCGGTGTTTGCACAATCGGGATTGTGGAAAAAAGGCATTCCTCAATACACGGGTACAATGACAACTATTTTGAACCACTGTGAAGAATTAGAAAAAATGAATGTTTATATTTGTTCGAATTGGCCTCACGGCATCAGCATCACGGACTGTATCCACCGTGCGCATGAGCTGGCCACAAAATTTAAGATTTAAACATCAAACTATAGATGCTGTCGCCCGCGTTAGTTGTTATTCCAACGTACAATGAAATTGAAAACATCGAACTGTTGTTGCAAAGAATTTTTGCATTAAACGAACGATTTGATGTCCTGATCATTGACGACGGTTCACCCGACGGCACTGCGGCAGTGGTAAAACAACTGCAACCGACTTATCCTAACCGCCTATTTTTAGTAGAAAGAAAAGGTAAACTGGGTTTAGGCACCGCTTACATTAAAGGTTTTGAATGGGGATTGGAAAAGAAATACGACTACATCTGCGAGATGGATGCTGATTTCTCACATGATCCCGATGACCTGGTACAGCTTTACCGTACCTGTATCGATCACCATGCCGACCTTGCGGTAGGATCGCGTTACATCCACGGTGTGACCGTAGTCAACTGGCCCATCGGGCGTGTGTTGATGAGTTACTTTGCCAGTGTTTACGTGCGCACCATCACAGGCATGCCTGTGCAAGATGCTACAGCCGGCTTCAAATGTTATTCGCATAAAGTATTAGCAACAATCCCTTATAAAAACGTAGAGTTCCTCGGTTATGCTTTTCAAATTGAAATGAAATTTCTGACCTGGAAATACGGATTCAAGATCATCGAAGTACCTATTATTTTCAGAGATCGAACCAAAGGGACATCCAAAATGTCTACCGGTATTTTTACTGAAGCCTTCTGGGGCGTGATGATGATGAAGGTGAAGAGTTATTTTAAATCCTACCATTGATCACAGCAAGAGTATTTAGCAAGAGCAAGAAATTATTTACTCGTTATTCCACCATGACATCCTCTCGTAACGACCTTCTTAAATTGCGTCCAGAGATTCCCTCCATTCAACAGGATTTAGAAATGAGTCCGGAGGAAGCATTCCAAAATCAAACCATCCGCCCTATTCTCAAATTTCAAAACGATTTGCTGCTGGCTATTTATGCGGAACATGTACTTAAGCATAAAAGTATTTTTTATAAATTGACCATCCCAAAACGTTTAGAGTTCGTTAAAGAAAGTTTGCAAAAAGATCCGCTGTTAAAGCACACGTTGATTGGTGCGGTGATCGGACTTTTCACAAACGAAGAATTCGGCATTTACCTGGAGCATGAGAAAGAGTTGAAACGAAGGATCTCAGATATGCTCGTTCAACGTTTTCAAGACCAAATCGGTTATTTTGACGAATAAAGCCTCTTCTGTTTTCAGTTTCAGTTCTCAGTTATATTTTTATCCTATGTCAGCTAGCTGACATACTCTGGCATTCCAATTTTCTAGCTTTGAAGAGTCATTCGCATCCTTATACTTGCTAATTGCTCTGCTATGAAAACAAACTATTTAATTGCCCTATTCCTCTTCACCATAGGCTTCGCCGCTCAAGCCCAGGACAACACACAACCTAAAGGCTATCGTTACAACAATTACTTCGACATCGGTGGTAACATCGGTGACAATGAAGGTGCCGGAACGCTTTCCTGGGTGCACCTGCACGGAATCGGTCATAAGAAACAACGCTTGAAAATCGGGTACGGCCTGCGCTTCACTTCTTATGTGGGTGCCAACAAATGGTACACCACTGCCCCATCCAAATACACCAGTACCCGACAAGATCCTTTGACGATTTTCTCTGAAACCATAGAAAACAATATTGATACGATCGCTCTGGTAACTCCTCAGGTGAACCTGATCAACCTGTCCATTAACATAGAGTATAATGTTTGGCGCTCTTTCGACTTAGGTGTTAACATTGACGCGATAGGATTCAGTTTTGGAGGAAAACAAAAAGTAAACGTGCTATCCAGTTCTTTTGATAGCGGACAATCTCCTGTGACCACAGCTAGGCCCACCTCCTTTAATCTTTTGCTGACCAGTGATAACGACATTGGCTCGCTCAACTCAGAATTCTTTGTGCGTTACTGGATCTCACCGAAATTTGGTATCAGAGCAGGTTATAGTTTTTTGTTTACAGAATACAGAACAGAAAACAAACTTTCCTTCGACAATAATAGAATTGAAAACGATCGCTACCGCTTGAAAACATCGATGTTCTTGCTTGCTTTCACTTACAAACCGTTTAACAAGTAAAACTTCTATTATGAAAAAGTTACTGATTCTTATACTCATGGCTGTTATGGCCAGTCCGCTGATTTCTTCCTGCAAGAAGAAAGAAGATCCAGGTCCAAGCACTACTGTTACGTCAGAACCGCCTCCCGATGACAGTGATACTATAGGAGAAGGTAGTTTTACAAGCTATGATCATGGTTTAAGCGGATCAGCTGTATTATACGAAGAAGGCGATCCTGCCGTAAAAAAATTAAGACTCTACGACTTCAATATGACCGCCGGCCCGGACGTGTATGTATACTTATCCAAAACCAGCAGCTACAGCGCAGGCAATGTTTTACAAATCACTAAACTCACGACAGGTTATACCAACAGCAGCATTACGTTCGATGTCACGTCTCCTAACTATAGCAGTGATTACAAGTATGTGTTAGTGTATTGTGTCCAGTTTAGTTCGTTGTTTGGTTACACCGAATTAAAATAGTTGTTAGTTGTTAGTTGTTAGTTGTTAGTTAATAAAAAAAACAGTTCAAATAAAGTCGGCTTTACCTTCTTTATTTGAACTAACAACTAGTAACTAACAACTATTTTTTTGGTGTTAGTTCTTCAGACCTGACACTGTCAGACCATACTAAAATGTTTGCGTTAACTCCATCTGTCTGCCCCTAAATCCCCTAAAGGGGACTTGTCTTATATGATAAAAACCTTGCTATAGACATGTTGTCCCCTACTGGGACAAGCATTTTGAAGTAATGGTGTTTTTCTATTTCATTCAGATTATAACTTAAAAAAGAGGCCGTTACATGATATGCAACGGCCTCTTTATCTAATTTATATCAATGATAGCTGCTCACCACTTTACTTCTTCTTTTTCGGTTCTTCAGCAGTTGTTTTCTTTCCATCCGGTTTGCAGACAGCACAAGCGCTATACCCTTTCTTCTTGGCGTCGCTCAACTCTATTCCTTTTTTTCCGGTGCTCACCACAGAGCAGTTTTTCATGTGGTATTTCTTACCGCCCTCTGTCACATAGACAGTCTGAGCTTGTGAAGAAAAATTAAGGACAATGTAAAAAAGAGCAAAGAAAATGATACTGAATAATGAACTTCTTTTCATGTGTAACTAGGTTTAAGTCTATAGGACTTTCTACGATAAAGTTTTTATAGAGTTACAAAATAGTAATCCAAGCCTACTGATCACTGACAACTATCTTAATTAAACTTCACCGACTTCGCCGGACTAATCCGGGAGATCATGATTACCGGAAGCAATTGAATCAGCATCAGCAAAATGGCAAACAGCAGATTCATCAACACAAAAATATCCCAGGTCCAGGCGATGGGTACACTGCTCATATAATACGTATTGGGGTCCAATGGCATCAATTTAAACTGGTATTGCAGCCAGCACAACGTCAGACCGATGACATTGCCCAATAACAGCCCCTTCAACACCAGGTAGGCTCCATTCATCAGGAAAATACGACGCACCAGCGCGTCGTTGGCACCTAAAGCTTTCAATAGACCAATCATGGATGTTCTCTCCATGATCATAATGAGCAAAGTTGAGATCATTACAAAGAGACATACGCCGGTGATGATGACCAGAAACACCATGACATTCCGGTCGAGCAACATCATCCAATCAAAAATCTGCAGGTAACGTTCTTTCACCGTCATGTAAGCCAGGTCATAATCGAGGTTTGCTTCTACAGCCAGCGCGATAGTGTCTAACTTTGAAAAGTCTTTGACGGTAATTTCATAGCTTCCGGCAATGCTATCGGACAAATTGTACAAACGGCGAATCAATTTGGCATCCCCCATGATCATGTGTTCGTCAAATTCTTCGAGGCCTGTTTCGTAGATACCGCTTACTTGTACCTTTCTAAAACGTGGACTTTGCTGCACAAAACAGAGTAAAATAGTATCGTGCAGTTTAGCTTTGAGTGAGTTGGCGATGCGGCGACTAATCATTACCTCTTTTGAATACGTGGTATCTGAAAAAGCAGGAACTTTCCCTTCTACAATATTTTTATTGAAGAGCTCCCAATTATAGGTTTTCTCCACACCTTTCAAAATGATGCCTACGATTTCACTATCGGACTTCAGCAAGCCGGGTTTGTGGATAATCGGCTGCACCGAGCGTAAACCATAAACCGAATCCGGGTGCAGGTAAATGGCTCTGTTTTTATCGAAAGGCGACTCTTCAAACGAACGGTTGAGGTCAAACTTTGTCACCATGATATGACCGCTCAACCCGTATATCTTATCTTCGATTTCCTTCTTAAATCCCTCTAAAATAGACCAGGACAAAATACTGATCACCATCCCCAACGCAATGATGCCAACGGCAATGTGGGAAACCAGGGATGAAAAAGATCCCTGAAGTCCGGAGCGTATCCGTTGTGATATAAAATAATATACCTTCAAATTGTGTACCTTTGGTGATCAGCTTAATTTATCCCCTAAAATAGGAACATGTTTAGCAAATTCATAGTACTACTGTTTTCTTCTTTGCTGGTGTTGGTTTCTTTTTGCCAATGCAGCTCGCAACAGACTCCAACGGTTTCGCAAGCTCAGGAACCGGTGAAAGCAATGCCTATTGTGATGGGCGCAGCACAAATCAACAGCTACCTGCATATCCTGGAAGGAAAAAAAATTGGATTGGTAGTAAACAATACCTCACTTGTACAAGGGACTCACTTACTGGATACTTTATTGCTTTCCGGTGTGGATGTCGTGAAAATATTTGCTCCTGAACACGGCTTTCGAGGTAACGCTGAAAACGGAGCGCACATCAAAGATGAAACCGATCCAGCTACGGGAATCTCTATCATTTCATTACACGGTAAAAATAAAAAACCAACGGCCGAACAAATCAAAGGCTTAGACATCCTGATCTTTGACATGCAGGATGTCGGTGTACGTTTTTACACTTACTACTGTACGATGTTCTACGTCATGCAAGCCGCGGCTGAAAGTCATATAGCCGTCATGGTGCTGGACAGACCCAACCCCAACGGACATTATGTAGACGGGCCGGTATTGGATACCATAAGCTGTCGTTCCTTCGTAGGCTTGCTGCCGATACCGATCGTACATGGATTGACCCTCGGTGAAATGGCACAGATGATCAACGGAGAAGGCTGGCTGGGCAAAAATAAAACCTGTACACTGAAAGTGATACCGATGCTCAATTACACACACACGACTCGTTATTCCCTTCCCATTGTACCTTCCCCGAATTTACCCAACGACCAATCGATCCAATTGTATCCATCGGTATGTTTATTTGAAGGCACTAAGTTCAGTCTGGGACGTGGCACACCCTTTCCCTTTCAGGTTGTAGGTTATCCGGATACCACATTTGGAAAATTTACGTTCACTCCGGTGAGCATTCCCGGTAAATCCGAAACACCTCCTTTGATGAATAAAAAATGTTACGGCATCGATTTGCGAAACGAAGCGGTCAATGGTTTTACCATGAAATACCTGCTGGACATGTATCAAAAAGATCCAAATAAGTCCACCTTCTTCATTTCCTTCTTCGAAAAACTGATCGGCAATCAAAAAGTGCGAGGCATGATCGAAAGAGGCGATTCGGAAGCAACCATCCGCGCGTCATGGGCTACAGAATTGTCAACCTATAAAACGATGCGCAAAAAATACCTGCTTTATACAGACTTTGAATAATTAATGATCCACCAAAAAGACTTACGCATCATTTACCTCGGCACGCCGGACTTCGCCGTACCGGGCTTGCAGCTGCTTGTGAAAGAAGGTTACAACGTGGTAGCCGTGATCACTGCTCCTGATAAACCGGCCGGCAGAGGCTTGACCTTGCAACATTCTGACGTAAAGAAAGCCGCGTTGGAATTGAACATCCCTGTATTGCAACCGGAGAAATTAAAAGATCCTGCTTTCTTAGAAGAACTCGCTTCTTACAAGGCCAACTTACAAATTGTCGTGGCCTTCCGTATGTTACCCGAATCGGTTTGGAACATGCCGGAGATCGGAACGTTTAATTTGCACGGTTCGCTGTTGCCTCAATACCGCGGTGCGGCACCGATCAACTGGGCCATCATCAACGGAGAGAAAGAAACCGGTTTGACAACCTTCTTCCTCAAACATGAAATCGATACCGGCGACATGATGCTGCAAGTCAAAGAAACGATACAAGAAGACGACACCTTTGAAATTCTATACAACCGTTTAAAAAACATCGGCGCTACACTGATTCTAAACACCGTACAGCTGATTGAAAAAGGCGGTTACACTACTATTCCACAAGACACCAGTGTACCACTGAAACCGGCGCCTAAACTGTTCAAGGAAACCTGTCAGATCGATTGGAACAAAACCGAAGAAGAGGTGTACAATTTTGTAAGAGGACTCTCCCCTTATCCTTGTGCCTGGACGGTGTTGAACGGAAAAACGTATAAAGTAATTGCCGTAAAGAAGACACTAGCAGCTATCGACAATGCCAAACACCCGATCGGTTCCGTGTTACAGGAAGACAATAAAGCTTACGTGTATTGTAAGTCCGGCAAAATCGAGCTGATCGAGATACAAGCGGAAGGGAAAAAGAGAATGAAGGTATTGGATTATTTAAGAGGAAATAAAATTTAATCACATGAAACGTTCCGTCATAGTAGCCATTGCAGAAAACCATGTCATCGGTAAAGGAAGTGAATTACCCTGGAAACTCTCTGCCGATTTGAAACGGTTCAAGTCCATCACCATGGGGCATCCCATCATCATGGGAAGAAAAACCTATGAATCGATCGGAAGATTGCTGCCCGGCAGGTTGAACATCATCATCACCAATAATAAGGACTACGCTGTTACGGGTGCTGCTGTCGTGCATTCCATTCAGGAAGCCTTCGACTATGCAGAGCACAACCAATACGCAGAAGCGTTCGTCATCGGAGGAGCAGCCATCATCAAAGAAGCATTGAAAGACTGCAATAAAATCTATTTGACAAAAGTATTGTCTGACACCGTAGAAGGTGATGTGTTTTTAAATCTTCAACTCGGTAGTGAATGGAACATCGTTGCCACTGAAGAATTGGGTGCAGATGAGAAGAACGACTACCCTGTTCAGTTTATAGATCTTGAAAGAGTAAGTTAGTTGTTAGTTGTTAGTTGCTAGTTGTTAGTTGTTAGTTGCTAGTTGTTAGTTGTTAGTTGAAAAAATAATGAAATTTGGTGTTGCACAAATAAAACCTTTGAAGGGAAATATTGCTGCGAATATTGAGAGACACCTGCAATTGATACAGCTTGCGATTTTCCACAACACAGATGCTCTATTTTTTCCTGAACTTTCTATAACCGGCTATGAGCCTGAGCTTGCAATAGACTTAGCGGTCTACGTGTATGATAAACGATTCGACGAGTTCCAAAATATATCTAACACCCACAACATCTCCATCGGTATTGGAGCACCTATCCAATTCAGTACAGGCATTCAAATCAGCATGATCACTTTTGTTCCCAACAGAACGAGACCCGTGTATTCGAAACAAATCTTGCACCCTGATGAATTGCCTTATTTTGCTCCCGGAGACAAACAGGTTATACTTACTGTAGGGAATAAAAAAATAGCTCCTGCTATTTGTTATGAATCTTTACAATTAGAGCATGCACAACATGCCCATACGCTTGGTGCAGAAATTTATCTGGCAAGTGCCGCAAAACCTCAAAGCGGTATAGACGAAGCGCTGAAACATTATCCGGACATCGCTAAAAAATACGGGATGGCTGTCCTGATGGCCAATAGTGTCGGACCTTGTGATAATTTTTTAAGTGTTGGAAAAAGTTCTGTTTGGAATAAGGAGGGTGTTTTATTGGCTCAATTGAATGAAACGGAAGAAGGTATTTTAATATTCGATACGGAATCCGGTCAAGTGATCGAACAAACAATCTAGCTAAGATTTGACAAGTTGATTAAACTGTTCTTTAAATTCAACGAAGTCATAAAATCGCTTATCTGGAACTGTGCTAAAATCCATTTCATCTGAAATTATTTCAGATAATCCCAATGACTCGTGCTCTAATTGGACAACATAAAACTTATCGTTTACCCAAATATCGATCATGACACATTTTGAAGGGAAGTCATGAACTTCATGCTTAAGATTATTCTCTTGAATAAAATTCAGGATATAGGAACGGGATTTTTCAATGCTATAACTCATATCGTAGAATAGGTTAAGTCTAATTTAGCCAAATTATTTAACTAACCTCTATTTCCATGGTTGTCCTCTGATAGACCGCGGTTGGTTAAAAGAAACCTGATTGCTATACAAACGATGGTCTGTCTGGGGACAGACCATGGATAAAGTTATTGAACTAACAACTAAAATAAAAAGCGACAGGATTACCGTCCTGTCGCTTGCTTTAACCAGAGTTGAAAAAATAGGGAAAACTATTACTGTTTTAAATCTCCATCAAGAGAAAAGAACGGTGCGGAAAGATCTTTCCGCACCGAATTTTACCAGTAGATGAAAAAATTGTATGTAAAGCTATTGTACCTTCAACATTTTTTGTGTCGCTACGCCACTTGCAGAATGGTATTTGATCAAATATAAATCTGATGTCAAAGCCGTCGCATCAAAGGTGAATGTATGTGTGCCTGCAGTCAGGTATCCTTCCACTACGGTACCTACCACTTGTCCTTCTTTATTGTAAACCAATACAGATACCTCTCCTGCTTCAGCCACCACTACTTGTATATCCGTAGAAGAAACGAATGGATTCGGAGCACTGCTTACCATTGTTGAAGCATTAGAAGCATCTTCACCTGTTCTGGCCGCATTGCAAGAACCAATCAATGTCCAGGCATCAGACCAGTATGCACCTGCACCCGGCGCATAAGCCCAAGCCGAACCGTTGCACCATCCTGAATAAGGATAGGGTTTACATTGGTATTGAGCATTACCATTTTTTACTTTACTGCCTGCCACATAGTTTCCATTTTCTATGTATTGAGCAATGGCAGAACACGTATTATTCACTACAGCATTTACTTTTACAGAAACAGCATCAGTCGTTGTGCTTGCGCCGCTGTTATCTGTGGCTCTTGCAGTAATGCTGTATGTACCAGCCACTACGCTTGTCCAGTTGTAACTGTAAGGCGCTGTATTGTCAGAAAATAATAAAGTAGTACCGCTATAGAAATCTACTTTGCTTATCGTACCGTCTGCGTCGGATGCAGAAGCATTGATGGCAATGCTAGCCGGTGCATTAAACGAAGCATTGCTAGTGGGAGATGTTATCGAAACCGATGGCAATTGATTCACCGGCGTTTCACCGGTTAAGACTTTAACTTCGGTATAACTGTTCCAGGTATTCAAGGTATTGCCATGACCCACTACTCTCAGGTATTTGGCGCTTTGAGCGGTGAAGGTAAAGTTTTCCAAAGCCAAAGAAGTACCGCTGCTGCGTACGTTGGTCAACACATTCGTCCAGTCAGATCCATTTTGTGAAACCTGCACATCGAATACACTTTGACGCGCATTACCTGAGTAGAAAGCGATCTGTACGCCACGCATTGTAATCGCTGAACCCTGGCAGAATTGAATCCATTGTCCGTCGCCGTTTGCTGACCATCTGGTTGCCGTGTTATTGTCCAATACATTGGCAGGAATGTTTCCATCGTCAGCGCTTGCTGATACGGGTAAACAAAGTGGAGTTGGAGGTGTTACGGTAATAGTCACTGCAGAAGAAGTCCCTACTGCATTGGAGTTATCCGTTGCTCTGGCGGTAATCGAATAAGTACCGGCAGCAACATTTGTCCAAACAAAACTATACGGAGCAACAGCATCACTCGATAATAAAGTTGTACCGTTGTAGAAATCTACTTTACTCACTGAACCGTCTGCATCAGATGCAGAAGCATTGATCGTAATTGATGCGGGAGCAGTGAAAGAGGTGTTGTTCACAGGATAAGTCAAACTCACCGTTGGCAATACATTTGGAGCATTAGAGAAGGTGATATGATTTAAGTTGAAACCACCGGTAAGCACTACGATACGCAAGATATGCTGACCGGCAGGCAAAGACACACCTGTCTTCGTAGTGGTAGCCCAGGTCTGATAAGCACCCGTATTCGGCAAGGCGATAGAACCTGTAACATCTGCACCGTCCACTTCCACTCGAATAGCACCGGCTGTGCTGGCAGAACGGATGTCTAATTTGTAAACACCAGCAGTCGTTACATTAACACTGTACTCCAACCACTCACCGGCTTCCACCCAACCTAAGTTGTAACCACCACCAGTATCTGTAGTAGCCTGAACGTCTACTCCATCGGTTCTGTATACAGCACCTGAATTGCCAGCAGTCAAATCATTATAAGCAACATTTTGCCCACCTAAATCATAATTCTCTACTTCCAGTTTACCGGGAAGATTTATTCTTACACCATTATAAGGGCTTTGAGGAACAACAACTGATCTTTGTTTGAATACTTCATCCATCGCTGAAAGCAATGATTTATCACCTGTACCATCGTAATCCAGAGACCAGATCATCATGCCACCAATTTTAATATCAAAAGCATAATTGGTTTTTGCTTTGATGGTTGGAATACCGTTGTACCAAATGGTGCTTCCCACCTGATCTTTTGTTTCTGCACCAGGATAAGAAGCGATGATTTCTTTGTAAGGATAATCGCGATTTCTAAAGGCGTTGCCAAAGCCATAACCATAAAAAGGAACACCCAATACGGCTTTCTCTTTAGGCAAACCACGGTTCAACCAATACTCTGTATTACTCTTTGCATAGGCAAAAGAAGAGTGTTGACCAGGAACATTGGGCTGCCAATAACCTGCGCCGTCGTAAGCCATGATGTTGATGAAGTCCATGTATTGGAATACAGAATTCGGAACATTTCCTCCGCCATAACCTTGAGACAAAGCGGATGTTAGCAGTTTACCTTTTGGCTTCAACGCAGCGGAAAGCGCCGCGATGAAAGCACCATAGTCACCGTTGATGTTTGGACCTTCCAAGTCTACATCTAAGCCATCAAAATTATGAGTAGAAACATAAGCAGAAAGCTTCGCAACGAAGGCTGCTCTGTTGGTATTGTTAGTCAACATCGCATAACGCGCCAACAAAGTCTGATCACCGGAAGCAGAACCACCACCGATAGAGATCAAAACTTTCACATTGTTGGCATGCGCCTTATTGATCAGCACATTATTCTGTGAATTAAAAGAAAGATCGCCCGCTGAATTGACAGGGTTTTCAAAAGCAATATTGATGTGAGTCAATTTTGAATAATCAATCGTATTGGAAAACGTATTCAAATTGATCCAGTTAGGAACATAGGCCACCATTTTATTCTGTGCAAATACACTGGTACTGCATAGCATCAGCAGTAAGGCAGCGAGGACTTTAAAGGAGGAGTTGATTTTTTTCATAAATAGATTTTTAGCTGTGGTTGGTAAACATTAATAGATTTCAAACAGCATCTGCAGCAAAACAAAGATGTTCTGTATCAAATAAAGCATCACCAGAGCACCGATGATTAAAACTTCGTGTGGTGTTTTTTTGATCCATTGAGTCAATGGGTGGCGAAATAATAGTTCTGCTTGTTTTCTCATAAACCTTTTTCTTTTCACTGGACAAAAGAGGAATGCCCCCTTTTTGTTCATAGCTATCCGCATGATTTCCAGGATCTAATAAGAAGACAAACGAGGAAACAAAAAGTAAACAAAAAAAGTAAAATTCTTCCTTGCGCACTCTAACCATCTAGCCCCTAAATCCCCTGAAGGGGACTTTGCAGTATGGAGTGCGAGTATTGAGAAGGCATACTCCATACTCGCGCTCACACTCTATACTTTTTTTGGGTGTCAGGTCTTTCGACCTGACACGGATGGAGGTAACGCAGAATGTTTGCTATTGTCCGACAGTGTCAGGTCGAAAGACCTGACACCCATAAATAAAAAAAGAGTAACACAAACAGAGCGGAGAAACAGTCTCTCACAAAAAAATAAAATGATAAGATTCATTTTACTCTTCCACCTCTTCTTCCAACGCACTATTATTTTTATACCTCCCTCGATGCGCATTAGGCACAAAACGCAACGAGAGCTCATAGGCCTGAGGATTATAATTGCTTACCTCTCCCACTGGGAAATAATAAGAGAACATCATCTTCAATACGTGTTGACTCAGTTTGATGTCTTCCAAACCGCCGGAAACAGATAAGCCTTTATTATATTTATAACCTACTGCGGCGGTGACATTGTCCTGAATCACTATGATCAGAGCAAGATCTGCATTATAATAGTCTTTGTCGAACCAACGGAAGATGAAAGCAGGCGTTAAAGATAAATAAGGACCCAATGCAACTGTTTTATCCGCGGTCAGGTTATAATGTCGCTCTATGGTATAGGTCTCATCGATCGGTGTAAGTTTAGACGCAAGGAGTTGATTGCCTGAAATACCTATATTAAATCGAGCACGATGCAACCATAAACCGATATCGGCATTGGGTGCATACGCAGAGCCACCCGCACTGATATTGGAAGCCTTATAAGAGTAATTGATAAAACCCGCCGATGCACCGGCACTTAGGATGCTTTTTCTACTGATGGGTAAATGAAAAGCATATTGCAGTGTGGCTCTGTTTCTATTGATAAAACTTCCTTCTTTATCGTTGATGAAAGTCAATCCGATGACGTGTCTTGATTTATTCTTTTTACGTGCGTTGAGTTGTGCATGACCGTAAGCATAAAAAGTTCTCACACCACTAAAAGCACCTGTCAATGATTGATTACCGGTGCTTAATTCGATGGCTGAATCTTTTCCAATGCTGGCGGCATTGATGAGCGCGTTGGTCTTGAAAAATTGTATAAACTGCACCGGCAATCCAGCTCCGGATTGCGCATGAGCGCTATAAATGCAGTTTGAAAAGAATACAACAGAGACAACGATATAGATTCTCATCTAATCAACCACTAAATATTAATTAGTAATTTTAACACAATAAATGATATATTTCTAAGAAAAAACACTAATTTAAAAAATAGCGCAGGAAGTTGTTTACTTTTTTAAAGCTTGTTTGTCGTTCAATTATAGGGAGGAAATCTAGTCCATGCAGTATACTGACAAGGATGTTATATCGGCTTTAAAAAAGGGCAACGACGATGCTGTGCTGGCCTTTTTGTATAAATCGGTATTGCCTAAAGTCAAGCACTATATAAAAGGAAATAAAGGAAATGAAGACGAAGCCAAAGATATCTTTCAGGACGCTGTTATCATTTTCTACAAAAAAGTAAAACTAGATCAAATTCCTGATGATGCAAACATTACAGCGTACATCTGTCGTGTGGCGAAAAATCTTTGG
Source organism: Cytophagaceae bacterium (assembly GCA_029237685.1). Lineage (GTDB taxonomy): Bacteria > Bacteroidota > Bacteroidia > Cytophagales > Cytophagaceae > JACMQM01. Next base: position 36,935 of record JAQZBV010000007.1, read on the forward strand.
ATCAATCGCGCCAAGCGGATGAATAAAACAACAGAAATCCCCGACGAAGACTTTCTTCAAATAGAAGGAGATTTTCTGGGAAACATCATCACCGAAGAAAAGAAAGCCGCCTTAACTACCCTGCTTTCTGAAATCGGTCAGGAATGTCAAACACTACTCAAGTATTCGGTGTACGACAACTTTAGCATGAAAGAAATTTGCAAGCTTATGGGTTACTCCAGTGAAAACGTAGCGAAGACCTACAATTACAGATGCAAGCAAAAACTCATACAACTGGTCATGAAAAACAAAGCCATTGAAAATTTATTAAGAAAGTAATGAATCCTAAATACGACATATATGAAGAAATAGATCGTTACCTCAGCGGAGAGTTGAGCGAAGCAGAGCTGGATGCTTTCAATAAAAAGCTATCAACCGATGCGGAGTTCAAATCAATTGTCGATGCTCAAAAATTAGCGAATGAAATCATCATTGATCAGGAAATGATCAAGTTGAAGGCACGCATGAACAAAGAAATGAACGCAGACAATATGGGATCCGGACCTTGGGGTAAACTATTGATCTTATCTGCTGTCGTAGTGACTTCTGCTGCTCTTTATACTTATATAAATTATTCATCTTCTGATAAAGAAGAAGACAAGAAAGTTCTTATCGATATGCCTCTTGCTATTCATGTTCCTCCAACTAAGGAACAAACAAAAGAGGCAGAATCCATATCGAAAGAAAAAGTCAATAGCATTCCATCATCCAAAGAAGTGATTGATTCCAAATTTGAATCAACAACTATAGTTCCTTCTCAGGAAAAGAAAACAGAAACAATTGTTCCGGTTACAGAAACTATACCTGTATTCATTCCCCAAAAAGAAGAAGTCAAACAAGCGGCAACAGCTGTTGAACAATTGGCCAAAGTAAATTGCGCTACGGTACACATCACGGCTCAGGTACGAGTCGATTATGGTTTTGGCAACGACGGAGAAGCTACCATCATTATTGATGAGTTATCGGTAAAAGGAGGGAAAGCGCCTTACTCTTATTCTATTGACCAATCAGCTTTTGACGGCGATGCGCGCATTTCAGGGATCAAAGACGGCACGTACCATGTGCGCATCAAAGACGGCAACCATTGTGTATCGGAAATTAAAAAAGAAATTGTTGTAAAAACACCGGTAAAAGAAATCGACGAAGCCTTTGCCCCTGCACATGGAGAGCGCTGGAAATTTCCGTTGAAGCCTTCTGCAGACGCCAACATTACGATATACAATAAAGCAGGTGTCACTGTTTATACCACGCCTATTTCCGGAGGGTATCCCGAAGAATGGGACGGTAAGACGAATGCAGGAGTTGAATTAGAGTCCGGTAATTACTATTTTGCGATTCAATACAGTGCGCGCGACGTGGTCAGAGGCCATATCAGCATTGTGAAATAACATGAAAAAAAGAACCCTACATATCGTTGTTACCGTTCTACTGCTTCTGCTGAACAGCAGACTATCGATGGCTGCAACAGGCTATGTCATTTCTGATCCCAATTTTAGGGCCTATCTGGTTGCTAATCGCTCTTCTGTGATGTATCCGGATCAAAGTTTAAATATTTCAGCGGCGAATGCAGCGACAGGTCCATTTAAATGTTATGGTCAGAGTATAACCAACCTGGATGGCATTCAGTATTTCACTAACATCAGTACGCTGGAAGTAAAATACAATCCAAATCTGCATACGATACCGAACATCGATGGTTTAACCAACATCACGACACTGGGTTTGGATTCCAATGATCTGACTTCTCTGCCTAATTTATCTACACTGGTTAATTTGCAGGTACTCTCCTTTCACCACAACCGTGTAAGCATTTTACCTAGTTTAACAAACCTTACTCAATTAAAGGTCTTGTTTGTGCATCGCAATCAACTCACCGCATTGCCAAGCCTATCGACTTTGGTGAACTTACAATCCATGTCTATTTCAGATAATCCTATCACTGTGATTCCAAGCTTATCCAGTTTAGTAAAATTGGTTTACTTTGCTGCGCATCGTAATCCCATCAGTGTAATGCCCAGCATGAATAACTGTGTGCTATTGGAGCATTTGATTTGTTCGGAAAACAATGTGTCCGCAGTACCAGACATTACCAATTGCACCCAATTGAAACAAATCTGGATGCCCAATTGCAAACTGACCACCCTCCCTAACCTTAGTCCATTTACACAGCTTCACACAGTAAATGTAAGCAACAGTGAACTTTCTTATGAAGACATTCTCCCTTCTACCCTTCATCCAGGATTTAATCTAACGGATTTCAACCTCACTGGACAAAGACCCGGCACCGCAGCTACCATCAATGCCGTAACCGCTGCTGCTGTAGAGATCAACTTGGGTTTTGACAACGCGTTGACCTCGAATATTTACACCTGGTTCAAAAATGGTATATTCTTAGTGAACACGACGGTTAATAAGTTAAACTTTGCTTCCGTGGCAATGGCCGATGAAGGAGTTTATACCTGTATCGTTACCAATACCAACCCTAACTTAAACGGACTAACGTTAGAATCGAAGCCCATTACGCTTAGGGTTTCACCATGCATTGTATCCAATAATCTTGACTATACCATTGAAAGCACAGCCTGCACTTATCCGATTGTGGTCTCGTTAGATGAAACTTCCTTTAACGCCGGTACTGCACCTTTCACGTACACCTTGGAAAACAAAACAGACACATTGGCGTTTGCTACTTCCTCGTTCTCTTTATCCAAGGAAGGCATTTATGACATCGTAGTAAAAGACGCGACCGGATGCGAGGTCATTTTCGAATCGGAATTAGTCATTGAAAGAAACAGCGCATGTGATCCCGTATTCTATCCCAATGGAGACGGTATAGCAGATACCTATTACATTGAAAATACCGGCACAGCCCAAATCTATAACAGAACGGGAGAATTAATCAAAGAACTCAACATACCCGCCTATTGGGACGGCAGCAATAAAAAAGGACAAGACGCTCCGAGTGGATTGTATGTGATTGTGGTGAATAAGGACATTACAATAAAGGTCACACTGCTGAGATAATACTAAAATTAGAAAGAGAAACAGAAACAGAAAGAGGTATACACTCCTTCTCTTTCTGTTTCTCTTTCTTTAAAGTCGTGACCTTAGTCCCCGCAGGGTCTCCTGAAAGGGACCCTGCGTCTTGAGTGACGCGCAGCTTGCATTCAAGCATTGCGCAGGGTCCTCTTCGAGAGACCCTGCGGGGACTAAATAAAAAAGAAACAAAACATTAGTGGACTTTTTTACCTTAGCACTTCCTTCCCATCCAAAAAATCCCGATACCAATACCCCGAATCTTTAACTACCCTTTCCTGCGTTTCAAAATCGGTATAAATCAAACCAAATCTAGGTCTGTAACCTTCGGCCCATTCAAAATTATCCTGCAGCGTCCACACAAAATAACCATCTACAGGTACACCTTCTGTTTTTGCTTTGTAAACCTGAGCAATGTAATCGTGAAGATATTTTACTCGTCTTTTATCTTCTACCCGTCCATTTAACAGCGTGTCCTCAAAGGCTGCACCATTCTCGGTTACATAGATTTTCTTTACCTTTTCGTAGGCACCATATTTTTTTAGCATCTCGTAGATCGAGGCGGGATATACTTCCCAATTCATCAGTGTCGTCTCTACATTCCGCTTGTGTGCGCCCACCAGGTTCGCAAACAAAATCGGAACCATCCACGAGCGCTTGGCGATTTCACGCGTGTAATTTTGTACGCCTATAAAATCAAAATCAAAAGCCATTCTCTGTTCATCACCAGCTTTCATGTATTTCTCTACTCTCGATAACAGAGTTATGTCTTTTATCGGATACCCCATACCTAGCGAAGGCTCTATGTACAAACGATTGAGTAAGGCATCTATTTTAACCGCTGCTCGTTGATTTGCAGGATGATTATTAATGTGCTCTACATAGGAACAGGAAAAAGTAGTTCCAATTTCAGCCTGTGGAAGCAATTTTTTTAAATACCTTCCTCCCTCTGCCTGACACAAGGTAGCGTGGTGCATAGCAGGAATAAAACTACTCAGACCTTTTCTACCCGGCGCATGAATACCCAGGTAATAGCCTGCTCCGGTGAACACCATGGGTTCGTTCATCACCATCCAGTGCTTGACTCGATCACCAAAATACTTGGCACACACCTCTACATATTCTGTAAACCAATTGACAATGTCTCTGTTTGTCCATCCTCCTTTTTCTTCGAGAAAATGTGGGATATCCCAATGATAGATCGTGACCCAAGGCTCTATACCACGAACCAAACATTCGTCTATGATGCGGTTGTAAAAGGAAATCCCTTTCTGATTGACTGTATGATTGCGGTTGACAATACGTGTCCAGGATAAGGAAAAACGAAAATTAGGAATAGATAAACGCTGCACGTTATCTAAATCCTGCGGATACAGATTATAAAAATCGCAGGCCATGCGCGCGTGATGGCCTTTATGTATCTTCCCTTTGCGGTGCGTAAACTCATCCCATATCGAAGGTACTTTGTCATCGATACCGTGCGCGCCTTCTATTTGAAAGGCTGCCGTAGATACTCCCCATTTAAAATCTGCACCAAAATCACTTCTACTGATCACTCCGCTCTCCTCTTTACTTATGATGCCAACAACTGTTTTTTATGCTTCGCTAATAATTGATCCAATATATCTCCCGTACTATCCGGATAATGTACTTCCGGTATCGTTCCATTCAATAACCAATCCTCGATTTTAGGAACGTGTTTCTTTTTCATTTTTTTTATCACGGGAACACCCATGATTTCCAATGCAGCGGCATTACACTGTTGCTCGTACTGCCCTTTCATAGGGATCACCATGAGCTTCTTCTTAAGAAACAAAGCTTCCGCCGGCGTTTCAAATCCGGCACCGCAAAGCACTCCTATGCCTGTAGTCATGCTGGCTAGAAACTGCTCGTTATTGACTGGGTATATGTATACGTTACCTTTATGCTCAGCCTTTTTGCAATGCTTGGAAAACACATTCCATTGTATGCCTTTGATCTCGCCTAATACTTTGTAGAATTTTTCATTCTCGTAAGCCGGCAGATAAACCGTGATGTGATCATGATTGCCAGGTATGATTTCTCTTACTTGCTGACGAATGACCGGTGTATGGATCTTATCGTTGTAGGCTTCAAAATGAAAGCCGCAATAGCTATTGGTCGGCGCGTAGTTTCTTAAAATTGTTTCTCCGATCAGATCCCTTTCATCCGGCTTAGGAGAATCTTCTGACATCACTGCACTTTGATGACTCAAACTGATGCAGGGAATTTTCTTAAACTTTGCGGCCCATGCGCTGACCGGTTCGAAATCGTTCAATACCAGGTCATATTTTTCGATCGGCAATGTTTTAATCTCGCGAATCAATTGCATGGATTTCGCTTTGCGGTAGGTATTGAACAAATCTACGCCGCCTTGTTTACCAAAAATAAAGCTCAATCCTCGCAATTTATAATCAATGTCAAACGGCGCATCGACATCCACTTGTATACCACTGATCAATACATCTACGTCTGCCTTTTGTTTCAGCAAAGGCACAATATCTCTCGCACGGCTCAAATGGCCGTTGCCAGTACCTTGTATAGCGTATAATATTTTCATGCGCGTTTCATCGGTTTAGAATAAGAAGAAGCGACTTGCTGCACCATGTTGAATTCTACCAAAAGAGATTCAAACAGCTCTTTATAATTGGAAGTAGAAGCATCGTCTTCTATCTTAGTTTTAGCCGCCACTTTATCCTGGTGGTAATGGTAAATCCTCCAATTTTTATTGTTGTATTCCAAGGCCGTCAGGTTCTCGATCCAGTCACCGGAGTTGAGGTAAATGGTTTCTCCCTCATCCGTGACAATGCGGCGCATTTCCGGTTGGTGAATGTGCCCACAGACCACGTATTTATAACCTTTCTCTATGGCAATGTCTGACGCTGTTTTTTCAAAATCATTGATGAACTTCACAGCTGATTTCACTTTGTCTTTGACTCTTTTAGAAAGAGATATTTTGCCTTTTCCCATTTTTACAGAGAAATAATTGACAAAGGAATTGATCAATATTAAAGCGTCATAACCAACGGCCCCTAACTTTGCAAGCCATTTGGAATAACGCATCGTCACATCGAATACATCACCATGGAAAAACCACGCCTTGCCACCACTCAAAGGCAAAATGATTTTATTGACGATGCAGAATGTTCCGATTTTAAAACCCACAAACTTTCGCATCACTTCGTCGTGATTACCTGGTATGTAATACACTTTAACCCCTTTACCAATCAATCCGGTAATGTGCTTCACCACCTGCATGTGTGATTTGGGCCAGTACCGCTTGCTGAATTGCCAGGCGTCAATGATGTCGCCGTTCAAAATAATGGTTTGAGGCTTGATGCTTTTAAGGTATTTCAAGAGTTCTACCGCATGACAACCATATGTTCCTAAATGAACATCGGATATCACGACTAATTCTACAGGGCGTTTTTTCATTGAAACAAATTGAACAGAACTGCTCTGAAGGTGTGACGCAGAGAAAAGTTGTGACTGCGGCAATAAGAACGAAGGATAAAAATTCTCAGAAGGTATTCTTCTGTTTTGCTGACGAAAGTATTGAATAGTACCATAAGTGTATAGTTTTAGCCTTTCTTAGTACTAAACTACACAACTACTATTATGGAATCGTGAGGGAATTATTATGGCTAAGTGAAAAAATGAGAGGTGATGTTAAGGAATT